>PAHP01000006.1 GCA_002705205.1 Flavobacteriales bacterium | reverse complement strand
CACACTGTGACTACTTGACCAGGTACCAAAATTACTTTGTGAATTGCCAGAAATAAAAACCGTTAAGCTCTCCCCTAATTCACCATTGTTTGGGGTGATAAATGTCTGTGCAGATATATTCAATGTGGAAAGAATAATACTACATAAAAATAATGCTTTTCTCATATTTTGTCGTAATAGTAAGTAACCTTGTTTTAAATCCCCAAATATAATTAAATAATAATATTAAAGTTAGCAGTAATGGAAAACAGATAATTACTAGAGAATTATCTAGTTTTTTTATTTTTTTTCTCTTTTAAATCAGATTCATATTGCATTAATGCAGCTAAATAATCAATTTTTTTATTTACTCTAATATTAAAAATATCTTTTGTTTTTTTAGAAGTATAGTATGGTTTTTTATCAAAACCACTCATCCATTCCTCTAAAGCTTTTTGTTCCTGTATATTTGAATTGTCAAAAACTGAGTCGATCCATTTTTTCACAATAGTTTTTAGGTATAAATCATAATTATCTTGAAGGTTTTGCTTCTTTCTTTTCCAATAAGGCTTTACTTGACTTTCTAAAATCACATCTAAAGCTTCTACATACTTCTTTTCATTATATAATATAGCTGCTAAGTTAACCCTACTCTCTTTAAAGGTAGGATTTACTTTAAAAACTTGCCTGTAGAAATACTTTGCTTTTTCGCTATTTCCTTTCATTTGATACGATGTTGCCAAATTATTAAGAACATGTACATGATATGGGTTTATTTGATAGGCATTTTGAAAATCATTAAAAGCTAAATTATATTTCTTTTGATTGAAATAAGCTACACCTCTGTACCATAATAAAGGAGTGGATGTGTCTTCCATCTCATAATAATTTTTATTGTAAGACTTATCTATTGCCTTTATTAAGTAATTCCATTTACCTTTGTTCTTGAAATTCATGGCATTAGCTGAGTGTATTTCTCCTTCATATCGTATTGAGGCTACATAAAAAGCAAATAAACTTATTGATAAAAGCAGCAGTTTAAACCAATATGGAGTTTTCTTGTTTGTTTTTTTAATTTTCCCTGCAATTATAAATGATGCTAATAGAAAGAAGATAATATTATGACTGAACCTTTCTAAAGGAAAATCGACTAAGCTTATAAATCCAAATCCTAAAAAACATGAAAATAATAGAGAGTACAATATTCCGTCTTCATCTTCTCTGTTTTTATGTAAGAAATATGAGTCTTTAAGTAAAATTATAAACATTAAAATATAAGCGATGCCTGCGACTATTCCTCCTTCAGAGAATACCCATAAAAAATCACTGTGAGGTCTTTGTGCAAAAGACTTTCCTAGAGTGCCTTCATATAGTCCATATTTCCAAATATCAACACTCCAATTTCCAGGCCCTACTCCAAATAGAGGTTGTTCTTTAATAAGCTGAAAAGAACTATTGTATAGCTTATATCTACCCGATGATTTGAAGTCTAGAGTCTTATTGAACTCCTCTATAAATGCATCATATCTATTTGTAAATTTTACTGCTGAATATCCGCTGCTAAGTATAATAAGTCCACCTAAAAGTAGTCCAATAACATGTTTCTTCTTTAGGCTATTTTTATTTAATATCAATACAGAAATACTAAAAATACCAATTGCAAATAATACTGCTCTTGTCTGTGTTTGGATCAATGTTAATGCCATCAAGAAGATAGCGATTGCACTTAATATTTTAAATGCTTTCTTGCTTATTATGAATACATAAATTAAAATAGGTAATAATAAGAAATGCATAGATGAGAGTAGGTTCTTATGTCCCATAGTAGCAGCAATTGCATCAAATTCCCAATTTCTCTTCCATTCTGATTTAATACTCATTATGTCAGAGTAACTAGTTAGTATCTGAAAAAAATAAATAGACGATAAAAACAAGGAGAATAAAACAAAAGAATTTACTAATGGTTGATATCCATTATCTTTAATAAAGTGTACTAAAATAATTGTAAATATATATGCTAGAAATAACTTAAGGATAACATAAATAGATTCTGAACCAAATCCATTATAGAATGCTGAAAGTATATAGCTAAGAATCATAACACCAAAAATTACTGTTATTGGATGAGTTATGATCTCTTGATAAATAGTTTTGTTTGATAAAATGTAAAAAACTAATACTCCGCTTAAAAGAAGAGATAGCATTAAAAATCTAATGGCTAATGTTGGATCTGATGTAGAGAACGATACAATTAGAGGTATAATTGCTATAAAGACTTGTAGTAGTTTCTTCATAATACAATAATACAGAAAATTACATAAAATATAAGTGCGAAAGAATATTAGGCAGTAAGATTTTGTTTACATCCTATTTAAATGATTCAAGAAAGTTGATAAAAAAAATAACAGCTTGTGTTAGATCTTATCTGCTCATATCACCTGTCAATATTCTAATAAAATCGATTAATGTCCATATACCTAAACCGCCCAAAGTAAGTAGCATTAAGATTCCATATGTTGTATCTCCCATTATAAATCTATGGATTCCTAGAGATCCAACAAAAAAGCAGATTACTGCTAATCCCCAATCAACACTGCTATAGACAGGAGCTTCAACTGCTTGCTCATCAGCTTGAGTAAGAACAACACTATTTTGTTTAACTGGAAATGATGCATACATTACGTTAGAGATAGTCATTAACATAATTACACAGAATAATATTTTTTTCATAAATTTAGATTATTTGTTTCAGCAAATGTAATAAAAAATATTCTTGATGATTATTTGATTTCATCTATATTTTCCGATAAATTAATAGAGAATTTCTTTGCATCTTCAATGTAAAGATGATTTCCATCAGTGTAAGAATATTTATCAGAATAAATAGAGTGATCTAAGTATTCTATATTCATATTATTAGCAAGAGTTTGAATTCTTATATTAAAATCTGGATCAAAAGCATCTTCAATAGTTAATAAAGATTTATGTACAGGAACTCTAACTAAATAAACCTTGCCATGATCGTTTAGAAGTTTTATTGTTTTCTTTAAATAATTGAATCTAAATTCAGAAAATTTATTTTTACTCACTAGCTTAAGATATGATTTAACCTTATTTTTAATGTTATTACTAGCATAAGCGCTATCCATCCTTGTGTAAACCTCTAATAACCCATCTTTGCGCAAATAAGTGTATGAGCCATTTATTTTTCTTATTGTATTTTTATTATTAGAAAGTATATTTGATTCTATCCGTTTCAATAATATGTTTCCCCAACCTTTTTTATACTTCTTAATTAGATATTCATAGTTTGGAGAAGAATTATAGTATTTCATCGAATAAAAAATGCTTTCAATATCAATCTCAGACTCATTAAGAGTAGTGTCAACAGATATTGACCAGGGATCAATAGTTACAATAAAAATCCCATTCTTACTTTCTTTGTTTATTTTTTTCTGTATTGCATTGTAATATTTTTCTCCGTATGAAGAATTATTTAGAGAAAAGGAATAATTATAAATACTATTAACTTTTTCTAGATTTAATATAGAATCAAGAATTTCAGGATGGATTCCCTGAGCAGATCTAGACGTGCCTATGATTAAAGAATTTTGTTTTGGTGAAGTAAATCTTGAATAGAAATTATCTGTTGAGCCATTAGCAAATTGGGCTAAAATAAGATGTAAGACAACTATTGAAGATGATATAATTAAGATATTTCGGATAAATCTATGCATTTATAGAATTAAAATTGAAAATAAATAAATGTGTTCTGTGTAAAAACACCAAAAGTAATAATCATTAGAATAATTGTAAAATAAATGCTCCATCTATTAAATTTACTAAGATTATTTACGTCTAAAGCATATTCCTTTTCTCTATTTATCCACTCAAATATCAATAGTATAGCTATACAAAATAACGTATATATCATTTCTAATTTTGGTGTAATTAAATGTGGTAGAGTAAATACAGATTGATCTATTATACCAAGCAAATATTCAAAACCATTATTAACACTCTCTGATCTAAAGAAAACCCAAGCAATTACAGTTAAAAAGAAGGTAGTTATCATAGATAGTAATTCGTTAATAGATGGTAGTAATGTGTCTTTTGCAACAGTATCTGTATTGACACGATTTCTTTTCATTAACATAATAGGTAGAAAATATAAAGCATTAAGAGCTCCCCATATAATAAAAGTCCAATTTGGACCATGCCAAAATCCACTAACCAAGAAGATTATAAAAACATTTCTTATCTTTTGATAGTTTGTTCCACGGCTCCCTCCTAATGGTATGTACAGGTAATCCCTAAACCATGTAGATAGAGATATATGCCATCTTCTCCAGAATTCAGCTATATCCCTAGAAAAATAAGGGAACGCAAAATTTTGCATTAGCTTGAATCCAAATAGTCTAGCTGTTCCAATTGCAATGTCAGAATATCCCGAGAAATCACCATAAATTTGGAAAGCAAAGAATATAGCACCTAATATAAGTGTGCTTCCAGAGTAATCGGAATAATTATTAAAAATTTGATCAGCAAAAACAGCACAATTATCTGCAATTACGATTTTTTTGAATAGTCCCCATAGTATCTGTCTCATACCGTCTACTGCTTTATGGTATTCAAAGGTTCTTTTATTATAAAATTGTGGTAAAAGATTTTTTGCTCTTTCTATTGGTCCGGCTACTAGCTGAGGAAAGAAACTAACAAATGCAGCAAAAGAGATTATATCTTTAGAAGGATTAATCTTATTTTTATAGATGTCAATTGTATAGCTTAAGGTTTGGAAAGTATAAAAACTAATACCAACAGGAAGTATGATGTCTAAAGATCTAGAGTTTATAGATGATCCAAAGAATGAGAATGCATCTGTAAAACTTGCTAAAAAGAAGTTATAATATTTAAAAAACCCTAATAATCCTAGATTAATAAAGAGGCTTGTAAGTAATAATAATTTTCTACTATTCTTATTTTTAGTAATGGATAATTGATTTCCTACAATATAATCAACTAATGTGCTAAACGCAATTAGAGATAAGAATCTCCAGTCCCACCACCCATAAAAAACATAGCTTGATATGGTTATTAATAAGTTCTGACGCAATATGTTTTTATTGATTACAAACCAATAAAGAATAAATATTATTGGTAAGAATATTGCAAAATCAATAGTGTTGAATAGCATTATTTAAATTATTTCATAAAGCAAAATTACAGAAGTTACAAAAAGAGTATATATAGCAAGAGTGAGCTTAGCAGAATAATTTTTTCTACGTTTCTTGCTATATGATTGCAAGTTTTAGAAGTAACTTTGTAACTGCTAATTATTCTAGAAAGATTCTTTTTTCTACAGTTCCATCACGGTATATATAGAATAATGGGGTTTTTTTAATTACTCCACTTTTTCTTCCTAAGAAATCAGTAACCTTAATTAATTCCTTATTTGAATTTATATCAACAATACTTGTAGGAACATTAGAAACTGTAAAGAATAGAGTTGCAGTACACCCTTGTTTATCTGTAACTATACAGGTATAATTACCATTATTTAATGGAGTAATGGTTGGCAATGTGTCACCTGTATTCCATGTATAGTTGTATGGTGGTGTTCCTCCATTTACATTTGCAGTTAAATCAAGCATAGATTGACTTATCATGGCGGTTAGAAGCGGTGGCTCACTAACGGTATATGTCTCTGTTGTACTATTCCCATTAGCATCTGTAACAGTTATAATGTAAGTTCCAGCAGCTAAATTAAAAATATCTTGATTTGTAGATGTAAACCCATTTGGACCAGTCCATGAGAATGTAAGAGGGTAAGCTGTTCCAAAAACATCTAGTATAATAAAGCCATCATTTGCGCCATTACAACTTACATTGATTAATTTATCTAAATCAACCATTGCCGGAGAGATTACAATATTACTAAGTGAATTACCTAAATAGTAAATAAGATCTCCATCAGGATTCCCTAGTGAATCAACTTCAATTTCTGCTAAACTCCAGTTTACAGTAGGGTCATTAGTCCTCCAACTGTAAAAACTTGATTCAAAATAAACTGCGTTATTAGCATCAGGTACCCATTGAGTAGATCCTAAAATTGTATCTGTTAATTTATATAGAGTATTCTCAAATTCTAAATTAGTTTCAAATACTCTCAATGCATCAAAAGCACCATTAGGTATTTGTACTTGACCCCATCCATCTACAATGTATTGCTGAGTATTTCCAACAATTATTTTTACAGAATCAATAGTGTAAGGACCAAATATTCCTGCAAATACAGAAGGAGCTGGGGGTGTTATTAAGGTGTCAAATTCAAATAAAACATCAGTATTGGTAATTGTGTCTAAATAATTTATAGATGCAGGTAGTAACATTTTATTGTAAGGATAAACCATTCCAGCATCAACAAAGCCAACAGCAGCTAGTCCATTAACAGATTTATTTAAATAATAATACATTGCAGAATCTAACTTTACACAAATATTACTTGCAGGAAATGTAGAGGGATATGGGGTTGATAAAGGATCAATAAAGCTTAACAACATTTCTGGAGGTCCTGCTGCACTAGAGAAATCCCAATTTAGATTTGAGCCACTAGGACCAGGCAAAAAAGTGTTATTATCATATGCTGTAATTACAGTATCACCAATACTTGGAAGATTATTACTTGTTACCGTTATCTGAGAAAAAGATAAAAATGGTATAAATAAACATAGGTAGATTAATTTTTTCATATTATATTGTTTATTACAAACTTAAACAAAAATATCTGAGTTGCTTATTTTTAGTATTATTTTTATTCTAATTGGATAAATATATTGAGAGAAAATAATAACTGGCTTTTTTCTAATTGATTAGATCTGATCTCTTTCAAAGCTTATTTTTCTTACACCATGGTCTGTGTCCCATTGTTTTACTTCTTGAAAATTAAATTGTTTGTAGAGCTGAATTGCTGGGTAATTTGCGACTCCAGTCTCCACAGTGAATACTTTTGATTTATAATAGTTTAAAACGAAATTAACTAGACTCTTACCAATACCTATCTTGAATTTACTAGGGTGCACTACTAGACTTTGGATATGAGTTGATGTATTGTTATCTATTTCTATGATTCCTACTATCTTTTTATCTAGGTAGTACGCAAAGAATGTGTTATTGCATTTTAGCAGATCATTTAAGGTTCTTTTTAAAGGAGGAAAATTAGTTGCATTTAGTAGATCGGCTTCTATATTATATGATACTTGGAATATTGAATAGATGATCTCTGAGATTTCTTTTTTCTTATTATTAATCTTTGTAATCAAAATTATTTTTTTCTTAAGTTAACACCTTTATCCCCTCTTGATTTTGGTTTTTTATATTTCTTTCCTCTTTCTTTACGCCATTTGTCACGATCATTGACTTTCATGTTTTTTGCTTTTTTCTCATGAAATCCAGAGTTCTCACGTTCTACCTTTTTAATATTTCTAAATATATTCTTTCCTCTTTTTCTGGATTCTTCTGCTGTAAGTTCTTGAGTAACCTTTACTTCATCAGGCAGAGTAACTTCAGGAATGTCCATGTTCATTAATTGCTCAATATTATTTTTATATTTAGACTCTTCCTCAGTATAGAATAGTATTGAATTTCCTTTTTCAGCAGCTCTACCAGTACGGCCAATTCTATGCATGTAATTTTCAGCAAATTTTGGTGTGTCAAAATTAATTACGTGAGATATCTTATTTAGATCTAATCCTCTTGCAATTATATCAGTAGCAATTAAGATTCTTGTTTTCCCTTCATCATATTGTGTAATGGCTTTGAATCTATAGTTTTGTGACTTATTAGAATGAATTATTGCAAGTTCAGATATGTAATGTTCTGACATTGATTCATATAACCTATCTGCAATTCTCTTACTAGAAACAAATACAAGAACCTTTCTCATTTCAGTCTTATCTTTTAGGATATGGGATAATAAGTTTTCTTTTGTATAGTAATTAGGTACTGCATATTTAGTTTGAGAGATATTATTGAGAGGAGTTCCGCTTAGTGCAATTTGTATCTTCTCAGCTTTACTATAAAAACTTTTAATAATTATTTCAACATCTTCTGTCATTGTTGCTGAAAACATAATGTTCTGCTTTTTTGCAGGTAATAGATCAAATATATTAGTTAGTTGAAAATGGAATCCTAAATCAAGCATTATATCTACTTCGTCAATTACTACCTTTTTTATTCCTTTTAGCTGTAAAGCACGGCAAAGTGCTAGGTCATATAATCTGCCTGGAGTAGCAACTATAATGTCTGCTCCTTCTTCTAGCCATATTTTTTGTGTATTCATGTTAGTTCCTCCATAAACACCAACAATTCTACAGCTTACGTACTTTGTTAGCATAAATAAGGTTCTAACGACTTGATTTACTAACTCTCTTGTAGGTAAAAGTATTAATATTCTTGGATTATTTTGTTTTGAATAAGATAGCTCTTGTAATAATGGTAAGCAATAGGCAATTGTTTTTCCTGTACCAGTCTGCGAAATTCCAACTAAATCGTTACCTGCTAGTATTTTAGAAAATGTTTTTTCTTGTATAGGTGTTTGATTTATAAAGCCTAAATCTTTAATTGCATTCTTAAGTTGCTTATTTAGGTTTATTTCGTTAAAAATACTCATTATTATTAATTTAATAAAAATACTGTTGATATAAGATCAACATTATAGTTTTTTTTCTTGTATTTCATCTAGCTCTAACCATCTTATTTCTTTCTCATCTATAAGCTTTATAACCTCTGCTAGCTTTGTGCTTTGACTTATCATTTCTTCCATTGCAATATTAGGTTTTTGTATTATTTCTTCAAGCTTCTTTTTTTCTTTTGCTAATTCAGTCAATTCTTTCTCTAAATTATCGTATTCAAATTTATCATTAAATGACAATTTATTTCTTCTATTTTTAACTTTTGTGTTCTCCTTTTCTAGATGTTGAATTTTCTTAAACTCTTTCTCTTCCTGTATTTGTTTGGTTCTGTAATCAGAATAAGTACAGTAATGATCTTCAATTTTACCATTACCCTTAAATACAAAAAGGTGCTCAGTAAGTTTATCCATAAAAAACCTGTCATGCGATACCAAAAGAAGGCATCCTTTATATTGCAAGAGAAATTCCTCTAATTTTGTAAGTGTAAGCAAGTCAAGGTCATTAGTTGGTTCATCTAATATTAAAAAGTTAGGATTTTTCATTAATACAGTAAGTAAATGTAGTCTTCTCTTTTCACCACCACTTAATCTTTTCACTTCAGTAAATTGCATTTCAGGAGTAAACATAAAGTATTCTAATAATTGTGATGCACTTACTTTTCTTTTATCTGACATTATAATGAACTCTGCGATATCTTTAAGAACTGTTATTACTCTTCGATTTTCATTTTCAATAAAGCTTCCTTGTGTAAAGTATCCATAATTGACTGTTTCGCCAATATTAATTTTCCCACTATCTACCTTCGATTTCCCAGTAATAATATTAAGAAAGGTACTCTTCCCTACACCATTCTTTCCTAGTATTCCGATTCGTTCTCCCTTTTTAAAAGTATAATCAAAACCATCAAGGATATTAATCTCTCCAAAAGATTTTTTAATGTTTTTTAGTTCAAGAATTTTACCTCCTATCCTATCCATTTTCACATCAATATTAAGTTCTTTTTTTATTCGTTTTGATGTTGCTTTTTTCTTTATTTTTTCAAAATTATCTATCCTAGCTTTTGATTTTGTAGTCCTAGCTTTTGGAGATCTTCTTATCCATTCTAATTCTTTTTTCATTAACTTCTGAGCTTTTGCTACTTCAATATCAAAGTTGCTTTCTCTCTTTGCTCTTCTTTCTAAGAAGTAAGTGTAGTTCCCGTTATGATGATATAGATTTCCTGCTTCTAATTCAAATATATGATTACAAACTCTTTCTAAAAAATATCTATCATGTGTTACCATTAAAAGTGTGATATTTTGTTGTTGTAAGTATTTTTCTAACCATTCTATCATTGAGATATCTAGATGATTGGTTGGTTCGTCAAGTAATAGTACGTCAGCATTTTCTAAAAGAAGTAATGCTAAGGCGAGTCTTTTTTTTTGTCCTCCTGATAAGCAGCCTACTTTTTGCTCAAAATTGGAAATATTGAATTTTGATAATACCTGTTTACTTCTTCTTTGGTAGTCCCAAGCCCTCTCTAATTCCATTTTAGCAGTTAATTTCTCTACTCTCTCTTGAGATTTTTTTGTGTTTTCTTTACTGTGTTTTTTAGTAGCCTCCTCATATTCATTTACTAGTAAGCTAATTTTATTATGTGTACTTTTTATTAGTTCATTTATGGTAAGGTCATTGTCAAAAACTGTATCTTGTTTAAGGTAGGAAATGGTACAGTTGCTTCTTGAAATAACTTCTCCTTCATCAGCATTATCAACTCCAGCAATTATCTTTAACAATGATGATTTACCGGTACCATTATTCGCAATTAATGCAACCTTATCTCCTTTTGAAAGTCCAAAATTTAATCCTTCAAAAAGAATTCTCTCTCCAAAATTCTTAGCAAGATTATCTACTGCTATAAGATTCATATTACACTGTTTTTGCCAGCTAGATAGCCACTAGTCCATGCTGCTTGGAAATTAAATCCCCCTGTAATACCATCAATGTCTAATATCTCTCCAGTAAAATAAAGCCCCTTATGTATTTTGCTTTCCATGGTTTTCATCTGTATTTCTTCGAGTCTAATTCCTCCACATGTAACAAATTCCTCTTTATATGTTGTTTTTCCACTAACCCTATATTCATCATTAGTTAGTTTGTTTATTAAACGGTTCTTTTCTTTCTTGCTTAGTTCATTCCATTTTTTACAGTCTTTTATATTTATATTTTGAAGAATAAAGGCCCATAACCTTTTCGGTATTTTAAAAGGATTGTAGTTGTAAATTATTTTTTTACTTTTTAGTATTTTTTCTAAATCATTTCTTAGTTGATTTTCATTTATAGCTAGCCAGTTTATAGCTACAACAAACTCATACTTTAAATCAGCAAGGTCTCTTGCTGCCCAGGAAGAAAGTTTTAGAATTGCAGGGCCACTAAAGCCCCAGTGTGTAATTAATAATGGTCCTTCATTTTTCAGCTTACTTCCTTTGATAGTTGTGATTACGTTAGGTGCACTAAGCCCCATTAAATCACAAATAGACTTATTTTTAAGATTAAATGTAAATAAAGATGGCACGGGTTTATTTATTGTATGACCTATTTCTTCTAACCAATTATAGGTTTCTTTTTTAGAATTACCTCCTGTGGCTATAATTACTTTTTCAAAAAATAAAGATTGATTATTTATTTTAATATTAAATCCATCTTTAGTGCTTATTATTTTATTAACTGTGCTTTTAAGTGATATTATTATTTTAAGTGATTTTGCAGTATTTAATAGGCAGTTAACTATAGTTTGTGATGAATTACTTTGAGGGAAAATTCTTTTGTCATCTTCAGCTACTAAAGCAATTCCTTTTTCTTTGAACCAGTTGACAGTGTCGGTAGTGTGAAATTCATTAAAAGATTTTCTTAGTTGTTTTCCGCCTCTAGGGTAGTTCTTGATAAGTTTTGATATGCTAAAAGTAGCATTAGTAACATTGCACCTTCCCCCTCCAGATACTTTTACTTTTCTTAATAGTGAGTTTGTTTTCTCAAAGATTGTGACCTCTGTATTTTCTTGTGTCTTTTTTGCGGTAATAGCAGCCATAAATCCAGCAGGACCACCACCTATAACCGCTATTCTCATTTTATCTTTGATTGCTCAATTAGGCAGATAAAAAGACATATTTGTACTAATGCTATAAAAATAAAATACAGATTTGGTAAAGTTATAAGATTGTCGAATAAAAATATTAAGTATAGATGAATGAATCCTATAATATTTATTGAGCCAATAGTAATGTACAAAGTTTTTCCTTTTTGATCTTTTAATAAATAGATTAATACACCTATTAACATATATGAAGTGCCTAGGAATTGTTGTAGAAGGGTTGCTATGTCCCCATCAAGACCCTCCATTACAAATAAGGCTACTTTTTTCGTGAAGAAAAGATGAAAAGAACCAAAGAATAAGTATACGTAAGCTATCACAAGAAGAGTTACTGCGGTGAAAGTTTTTTGCATGTTTTATCTTGTTATTTTTGCACTCAAAGGTAAGTTAAAATATCTATTATAAAGGTCTTGAATCAATTATTAATTAGGTTTATAATTAATTTTACGCATTCTTAAAGATTTTGGTGTTATTTCTAGGTACTCATCTGCTTGAATATATTCCATACTTTCTTCTAGAGAGAAGTCAATCTTTGGCGAAATTACTATTGCTGCATCTGATCCAGATTTACGCATATTTGTTAATTGTTTCCCTTTAATAACATTAATATCCAAATCATTATCACGACTGTTTTCTCCAATTACTTGTCCCTTATAAATGTTAGCCCCAGGAGAGATGAAGAATCTTCCTCTTTCTTGTAATTTCCCAATTGAAAAGGCTGTCGCAGTTCCTGAGTCCACAGAAATTAAAGAGCCTTTAATCCGTTCTGATATCTCGCCTTTATAAATCCCATATTCTCTGAATCTATGCGTCATAATTGCATTTCCTGAAGTTGCAGTAAGGATATTATTCCTCAACCCAATTAATCCTCTTGAAGGAATGTCAAATTCTAAATGCTCTAAATCGCCTTTAGGCTCCATTACTAACATTTCTCCTTTTCTTTGTGTAACTAATTCAATTACTTTTCCAGAGAAATTAGAGGGAACATCAATTACTAAGGTTTCCATTGGCTCATGCTGATGACCATCAATCTCTTTGTAGATAACTTGAGGTTTTCCTACTTGTAATTCAAAACCTTCTCTTCTCATTGTTTCAATTAGTACCGACAAATGAAGAATACCTCTGCCAAATACATTAAATTTATCTTCAGACTCTCCATCTTCAATTCTTAGTGCTAGATTCTTTTCTAATTCTTTATATAGTCTGTCTCTTAAATGCCTCGATGTGCAATATTTTCCTTCTTTGCCAAAAAATGGAGAATTATTAATTGTAAATAGCATGCTCATTGTAGGTTCGTCAATAGCAATTCTTGATAATTCTTCAGGGTTTTCTAGATCTGATATTGTGTCACCAATTTCAAAATCTTCAATTCCTATAATAGAGCAGATGTCTCCTGAACGTGCTTTTCTAACTTTTAACTTTCCCATCCCTTCAAAGACATGAAGTTCTTTTATTCTTATTTTCTTTTTAATCGAATTAGACTTACATATTATATAGTCTTTTCCTTCTTCAAGATCCCCTCTGAAAATACGACCAATTGCAATACGTCCAACAAATTTGGAATAATCTAATGATGTGATTTGCATCTGAGGAGTCCCTTCATTATAAGGTGCTTCAGGTATTTGTTCAATTACTGTATCTAATAGTGGAAATATATTCGTTGTTTTATTTTTCCAATCTAAGCTCATCCACCCTTCTTTTGAGGATCCAAAAACAGTAGCAAAATCTAATTGTTCTTCACTAGCATCAAGGTTAAACATTAAATCAAAAATTTCTTCTTGTACTAAATCAGGGGTGCAATTTTCTTTGTCAACTTTATTTACAACTAGAATCGGTTTTAAACCTAATTCAATAGCCTTGCTTAATACAAATCTTGTTTGTGGCATTGCTCCTTCAAATGCATCAACTAATAAAAGTACTCCGTCTGCCATTTTTAATACGCGTTCTACTTCGCCTCCAAAATCAGCATGTCCTGGTGTGTCAATAACATTGATTTTTATATTTTTATAAGTCACAGAAACATTCTTTGATAGTATTGTAATGCCTCTTTCACGTTCTAAGTCATTATTGTCTAATAATAATTCTGTTCTTTCTTGTCTTTCTTCGAGAACTTTGCATTGGTCAATAATCTTGTCAACTAATGTAGTTTTTCCATGGTCTACATGCGCAATAATTGCAATATTTCTAATTGATTTCATTCTTTGCTTAAAGGCGGCAAAAATACTCTTATTTTAGTCTTAAAAAAGAAAAGACCGACAAATGTCAGTCTTATCTTTATTCTTTGAGAAATAGGTTATTTAATGTTCACTAACTCTACTTCAAAAATAAGTGTTGCATTTGGCGGGATTACTCCTCCTGCTCCTCTTGCACCATAGGCTAGATTTGGTGGAATGATAAATGTAGCCCTTCCCCCTGTCTTTAATAATGCAATTCCTTCGTCCCATCCTGGTATTACTCTACCCTGACCTAAAGGAAATTCAATCGGTTCTCCTCTGTCATGTGACGAGTCAAATTTTGTGCCGTCAGCTAGTTTACCAGTATAGTGAACAGATACTGTATTTCCTTCTTTTGCTTGAGCGCCTTCACCTTCTTTAATCATAAAGTAAGCTAAGCCACTTTCTGTAATTGTTGCTCCCTCAGTTAGTTTTTTTATTGCTTCTGCAGCTTTTATAGCTTTTTCTGCATTTGCATTTTCAATTTTACTTTGCACTTCTTTAAATACTTTTAGTGCGTTAAATTCCTCTGCATTACTTCCTTTTCGAATGATTGTTATTTTATTTATAATATCATCTTTCGCAATAGAATTTACAACATCCATTCCCTCAATAACATGTCCAAAAACTGAGTGTTTTCCATCTAGCCAAGGAGTTTCTTTATGAGTAATAAAAAATTGACTACCATTTGTTCCTGGTCCTGAGTTAGCCATTGATAATATACCAGGTCCATTATGTTTAAGATCTGGGTGAAATTCATCTGAAAATTTGTATCCTGGATCTCCCATTCCGCTTCCTTCAGGACAGCCTCCTTGTATCATAAAATCTGCTATTACTCTATGAAACTTAAGTCCATCATAGTAAGGTTCTCCTTCTAATTTATGGTCATTATTCATTTTCCCTTCCGCTAATGCTACAAAGTTTGCTACTGTTAATGGAGTTTTTTTATATTCTAATTGAATTAAAATTTCTCCTTTTGTTGTGTTCATTTTTGCATACATGCCGTCTTCTATATTTAATTGTGTATTATTTAATTTCTTAAAAAAGTTTTTTATTGATTTTTCTAAATTTATTACTTTAGTTTCTTCTTTTTTTGTCTCATTTTGGGCAAATGTTCCTATACATACTACGAATAGGATACATACTAATTTTAATATTCTCATTTATTTAATTGTGTTAGTTTTTTAATTTATTTGTATATTTATTTATTATGTTTTCAACTTCTTTAATAGTCTCATTTACAGACAATTCAGATATTCCACCTGCAGCATTAGTGTGACCACCTCCTTTAAAATATTTACTTGCAATTTCATTGACTTTAAATCTTCCCTTTGATCTTAATGACAATTTTACCACCCCATCTTTTTCAACAATAAATGCAGCAAATATGATTCCTTTAATAGCTAAGGCATAGTTAACAATTCCCTCAGTATCTCCTTTTTTGAAATTAAATTGTACTAATTCATCTTGGGTTAATGAGATTATAGCACTATTATTATCTGTGTATAGTAATAGCTTTTCATTAAGGCAATAGCCTAGAAGTTTCATTCTGTTTGCTGATAAATTATCATAAACTAAATCATGAATTCGTGCATTATCAGCGCCTGCTGCAATAAGCTCAGCAATAATATAATGTGTTTTAGCCGTTGTAGACGAATATTTAAAACTTCCTGTGTCAGTCATTATACCAACATATAGGCATTCAGCAATATTCTTATTAATATGATGCTTAAAATCTATTTCCTCTATTATCTCATATACTAGCTGTGCTGTTGATGAAGCATCAATATCACTAAAGATGATATCAGCAATGCTAGTGTCAGGGTTCTGATGATGGTCAATTAATACTTTAGTTGCAGAGGACTTGCTAACTAGATTTGAGTAATCTGCAATTCTGTCAATATTACTAAAGTCCATTAAGAATATAATATCAGCATTTGATGTTATTTTCTGAGCTTCTTTTTTATTTTCTTCAAATATAATAATATTATCATTGCCAGGCATCCAATGCAAGAAATCAGCATAGCTATTTGGTGTAATTATGCTCACATGATGTCCAAATTGTTCTAATAAGTGCATCATTGCTAATGAAGACCCCATAGCATCCCCATCTGGCCCTCTATGCGTTGTAATTACAATTTGCTTAGGATGAGTAAGCATTCTTTTTAGCCTTAAAACATTTTCTTTCATAATCGAGCAAAAATAGTAAAAGAAATAAGAGTAGGTTTTGATTAAAATCCTAATTTTGCATCCTTTAATAAAAAATATACAAATAAGATGGGAAACATTACATTTACAATGATTAAGCCAGAAGCTGTTGCAGCTAATAATATTGGTGGTATTTTAAGTATGATTGAAAAGGGTGGTTTTAGGATTTTAGCGATGAAGAAAGTGCAATTAACTTCTGAACGTGCGGCTGAATTTTATTCTGTGCATAAAGAAAGACCTTTTTATGATGAGCTAGTTCAATATATGAGTGGAGGACCAATCATTGCTGCTATCTTAGAGAAAGATAATGCAGTTGCTGATTTTAGAACTTTAATTGGAGCGACTAATCCTGCTGAAGCTGCTGAAGGCACTATTAGGAAAAGATATGCAACTTCATTATCTGAGAATGCTATACATGGATCAGATTCTGATGATAATGCTAAAATTGAAGCTGATTTTCATTTTTCTTCTCAAGAAATATTTTAAAGGATTAATTTTATAATACTAAACAAAATTTTCAATAATAATCAGAGGATTTTTTTTATAAGCATTATTGTAATATAATCTCTTTTATTATTTTCTTGCCTATCTTTTTATTTATTTGTTCTATAAGATCACTCTTTTTATAACTAAGTTCATTTTTAAGGGGAGCTGATTTTAGTTTCACATACAATTTACCTTTGTATAATTTTTGTTGAGTTACAAAGCACAATAGATTCTTTCCTAATATTTCTTCCCAAGCCTCTAAGGCATCAAGTTCATCAAGTTTGGTCGATAAATTTGGATTTTTCATTAACTTTTTGATTATCTCTCCTACTGTCTTATTGTTATTTCTTCCCCTCATTAAATATTATATATGCTAAATGAAATACCTGCTTTTGTTAGAATATCTGCACTTCTTTCAGCATGTGTATCGGTGATAAAAACTTGACCAAATACACCTTTGTTTACAAAGCTTATTAACTTTAAGATTCTATTATCATCTAATTTGTCAAATATATCATCAAGTAATAAGATTGGTTTGAATCCTATTTGTTTTTTGATAAAATCAAATTGAGCAAGTTTTAGTGAGATTAAGAAAGATTTTTGCTGTCCTTGTGAACCAATCTTTTTTATTGGGTAGTTGTTCATGGTAAATATAATATCATCTTTATGAGTACCTACTTGTGTGTAATTACTTGCCCTATCTTTTATATTACTTTCGTTTAATAAATTAGAGAATGTATTTGTATTTAGTTGTGATCTATACTCTAAACCAACGTTTTCGTCTCCACCAGATATCTCAGAATAGAATTTATTAAAAACAGGTTCTAGTTCTTTTAAGAAGCTTATTCTTTCTTTATGGATAATAGTTCCGTGCTCTATTAACTGCTTGTTGTATATTTCAATAGTTATTTCATCAAAATAACCTTGATCGTTAAATTGTTTTAAAAGTGCATTTCTTTGTTTTAGTGCTTTTTTGTATTGTATTAGAACTTGCAAATAACTTTGTTTGTATTGCGCAATACTACTATCTAAGTATTTTCTCCTCACCTCACTCCCCTCTAGTATTAGGTTAGTGTCTGTTGGTGATATTATAATTATAGGAAACTGTCCAATATGTTCTGAGAATCGCTTATATTTCTTCTTGTTCTTTTGAATGTTCTTTCCACCTCCTTCTTTTAGATTGCATTGTACTTCTGATGTGTTTCCATTCTTATTAAAAGTGCCTTTCAACATAAAATAGTCGCTTTCAAACTGTATGTTTTGGCTATCTATATGATTAAAATAACTTTTTGTTTGTGATAGATAATGTATAGCGTCTAAAATATTTGTTTTTCCAGCACCATTATTTCCTACAAAACAATTTACAGGTTCAGTAAAAATAAATTTACTCTCAGTATGATTCTTAAATTGATACAGTTGTAGATTTTCTAGAAACAAAACAGTTATTTATATTTGTTATATTTTCTTAAAGACACAATCCTAATAATAAAAATGGATTACTTTTTAAAAAAACTTATATTTGCGCTCCAAAAATAAGATTATAATGGCGAAAAAAAATAAAACTGAGGATCAATTTGTGCAAGTTGAAGAAGCGTTAAGTAAAACGGAACAATATATTGAGAATAACCAGAAGAGTTTAACGATAGTTGTAGGTGCTATTGTTGGTATAATTGCCCTCTTTAGTGCTTATCAAAATTTCTATATTGAACCTATGGAAAAAGAGGCTCAAATTGAAGTCTATATGGCTGAATTATATTTCCAGAAAGATTCTTTTGAGTTAGCGCTTAATGGTGATGGTCAGTATGCAGGCTTCTTAGATGTTGCTAATGAATATAGTTCGACAAGTGTAGGAAGATTAGCTAATTATTATGCAGGCCTATGCTATTTAAACACTGCTGATTATGAAAATGCAATAGAGTATTTTGATGATTTTTCTTCTGATGATATTATTTTATCATCTTTAGCTAAAGGATGTACTGGTGATGCTTATATGGAACTTGGAGATACTGAAAATGCTATGGATTATTATGAGAGTGCCATAGAAAATTCTTCAAATGAATTTACAGCACCTAGATATATGATGAAGTTAGCTATGATTTATGAAAAGAATGGTGATTATTTAGATGCATTAGAGATATATAAATCTATTAAATCTGACTATAGAAGCTCTCGTGAAGCAACTGGTATTGATAAATATATTTCCAGCGCAGAAAACAGATAAGATGGTTAAAAAAAGAACAAATCTCTCTGATTTTAACAAGGAGAATGTACCTAATGCCAAAGGATTTACCTTTGGTATTGTTGTTTCTGCTTGGAATAATAGTATTACAAATAATCTTTATAAAGGTGCTTATAATACTCTTTTAGATTGTGGTGTTAATGCTGATGATATTAGAAGGTATGACGTCCCAGGAAGTTATGAATTAGTTTTTGGCGCTAAGATAGCAGCTAAATCTTATCCTGATGCAATTATTTGCTTAGGTAGTATTATTCAAGGAGAGACAAAGCATTTTGATTTTGTATGTAATGCAGTTGCACTTGGGATCAAAGATCTTAATATTCAATTAGATATTCCAGTTATTTTTGGAGTTCTTACCGATGAAAATATAGATCAAGCTATTAGTCGATCTGGAGGAAAGCATGGAAATAAAGGGATAGAGGCAGCAATCACTGCAATAAAAATGGCAGTGTTAAATAAGTAAATTTTTATTTTTTATTTTTTGTTTTTTAGAAGTCAAAAAGTTTTAAGTTTGCATCCAAATTTATAATGGTCGAGTAGCTCAGCTGGATAGAGCATCTGCCTTCTAAGCAGACGGTCACAGGTTCGAATCCTGTCTCGATCACTTATTTTAAAAGCTTACTCTTCAGGGTAAGCTTTTTTATTTCATAGTATTTAACTTATATAATTTAGAAAATAAAGAAAAAAGTATTAAAAAAACCCAAACAATTATGTTTGGGTTTTGCGGAGAGAGAGGGATTCGAACCCCCGGTACATTGCTGTACAATGGTTTTCAAGACCACCGCATTCGACCACTCTGCCATCTCTCCGAATATAGGACTGCAAAAATAGAAATATTTTTATTTCAGAAGTGTTCTTTAATATTTATTTTAAAATGAAGTTGATAAGCTTATATAAAGCTAATTATGAGCTATTTGTCTAATTTTACTCGTTTTTCAACATTACCACTTTTGTAGATATAGAATACAATTCCTTTATAGTTTTTATTAACCTCCCTCCCATAAATATCTTTTAATGAGGTAAGCTCATCATTAATAAAAGAAATATCATTTACTACATTGTAGTTGCAATCTAGACTAAAGTAGTGTTGAGGGTCTCTTAATTGAGGATCCCAAAAATTTGCAGTTGTAGTATCACACACTTCTATACAGCTTAGGCTAGGTAAGTTTTTGCAGTTAAGATTAGAGATAATACAATTTGAACTAATATCTAAAGTAGATAGGTTATTAGAGTAGTTTGATGGTTGCGAGCTTACATTGCCAATAAATAGATTCTCTAAGTTTATATTATCACTTAGATTTATAGACTGTAAATCGTTATTATAACAATTTAACCATTTCAAGGAAGTATTACCACTCAAGTTAATGTCATTTAAAGCGTTATTCTGACAGTTTAGAGTAGTTAAGTCCATTGTTGACAGGTCAAGATTTGTAATATTATTTACACCACAATCTAAATACCCTAACTGCTGATTATTTGACAATACGAGTGTGTTAAGAGTGTTTTCAAAGCATATTAATGTAGTGAGTGATGCATTGCCTAATAAGTTAATATCATTAAGAAGATTAAAGGAACAGTCTAAAATGTATAAACCAAGAAGGTTATCAATAATTAACTCATCAATTATATTATTTGAACAAATTAAATGTGTTAAAGTGGTGTTTTGATTTAGATTAAGTGAATCAATATTATTTTCAGAACAATCAAGATACTGTAAACTGGAGAAATATTCTATACCACTTAAATCTTGAATCTCAAAATTAGGGTATCCACTTATTATAAGAGTGTCAATATCAGAAATATTGTCAGTGAAAACCCACCCATTAGGATTTCCTGTATCATACCCTAAATTAATTAAATGCTGCTCAAATATCGTATCATCAATATCAGTTGTTATTTGTGCATTTGATATAAATGATAATGCTAAAAATAGAGTTAAGATGTTAGTTTTCATATCCTTAATTTTTATACAAACGTAATTAAAACTAATTGATAAATTTGCACAAATGATTACAAAGATTTTTTACTATATCTTACTTCTTCCCATATCTGTACTACCCTACACTATTTTGTATTTTATCTCTGATCTTTTATTCTTAGTGTTGTATAGAATAATTGGTTATAGAAAGAAGATAGTTTTTGGGAATCTAAAAAGATCATTTCCAGATAAGAGTGAAAAAGAATTGAGTATTATAATGAGTAATTTTTATAGACACCTTTGTGATATTATAATGGAAGGTGTAAAAGGGTTTACTATATCAGAGAAAGAAATTAGAAAAAGATTAATTATTAAAAACCCTGAGTTTAGTAATTATTTCTCAGATAAAGGTAAAAGTATTATTTTTGTTGGAGGTCATTATAATAACTGGGAAATTTGCGCACAGGCTTTTTCTATGTACTCTAATCATAAGTGTGTAGGAATATACAAGCCTCTTTCTGATAAGTTTCTAAACCAAAAGGTTTACACTTCACGATCAAAGTATGGAATGCATTTAGTGTCAATGAAACAAGCTAAGAAATCTTTTGATTCAGGAAATGAAGTAAAAGCTATTGTTTTTGGTTCGGATCAAAATCCATCAAATCCTAAAAGAGCTTATTGGATGAGTTTCTTAAAGCAAGATACAGCAGTCTTATTTGGTGTAGAGAAATATTCTAAAGAATATAATTGGCCAGTAGTATATGTAAGTATTAGTAAAGTGAAGAGAGGTTATTATGAAGCAGAGTATTCGTTGATTACTGATCAGCCTACTGAACAGCCATATGGGAAAATAACAGAAGATTTCACAAAAAGATTAGAGCAGGATATAATAAATCAACCAGAATATTGGTTATGGTCACATAAAAGATGGAAACACAAAAGAGAAAAATAAAAATTGCTGTTGTAATTCTTAATTGGAATGGAAAAGAATGGCTACAGAAATTCTTACCTACTTTGGTAGAATATAGTAATGATGCTACTGTTTTTTTAGCTGATAATGGATCAGATGATAACTCTCTTTTTCTTATAAAAAAAGAGTTTCCGTCTGTTAGAATAATTGAAAATAATGAAAACTTGGGTTTTGCAGGTGGTTATAATAAAGCGTTGACTCATATTCATGCTAAGTACTATGTTCTTGTTAATTCTGATCTGGAAGTAGCTCCAGCTTGGCTTTCTCCAATTATCAGTTTAATGGATGGAGATAAGAATATTGCTGCTTGTCAGCCAAAAATAATGGATTATAATAATCGTGAAAGGTTTGAATATGCAGGTGCTAGTGGTGGCTATATTGATAATTTAGGTTATCCTTTTTGTAGGGGAAGAATATTTGATCACTTAGAAGAAGATAAAGGGCAGTACAATGACCTGAAAGAAGTGTTTTGGGCAACAGGAGCTTGTCTCTTCTTGCGGTCTGATGCTTTCTGGGGGGTTGGTGGATTTGATGCTAGCTTTTTTGCTCACCAAGAGGAGATTGACCTTTGCTGGAGAATGAAGAATAATGGTTTTAAAATTATGGTTGAACCAAAATCTATTGTTTATCATGTAGGTGGCGGCACTCTTAATTCTGGATCTACTCTTAAAACATATCTGAATTTTAGGAATAATCTTTACATGTTATTTAAGAATTTACCTGCCTACTATTTATTTTTTATTATTCCTATTAGGTTATTTTTAGATGGAATTGCAGCTATTACATTCTTATCTAAGAAAAAGGGCATTAGTCATTTGCTTTCAGTCATGAAAGCACATTTTTCTTTTTATTTTGCTATACCAAAGTTGATTGCTAAGCGCCATAAAATTACTCAAAAGAATAAATTAGTAGGCAAAATGGAAAAATCTATTTTGGTAAGAAATAAATTAAAAGGAATAAATATTTTCTCTGATTTATAGCTAATTTATTTAAAAGAGAATTACATCTTTAAATAGAAGTCCCTACATAAATCAATATACTTTTTAGTATATTCATGTCTTGATTTTTCAATAGTAAGTTGTTCTATTATTAGTTTTAATTTAATAAAAGAGAGTTCAAGCATAACTCTTTTTATTGTTGACCTCTCATTTCCTTTTATATAGCATTTTTTGTTGATATGTAGTTTGTTAGACACAGCAATTTTGCAAAAATATTCTTCTGAATCTTTCGGTATTATTACAGAGAATGTTCCTTTCTCTTCAAGTAGCTTAATAGTACTTTGTATTAATTCTTTATACGATAGTTTGTTGGTGTGTCTTGCAACATCTCTTCTATTATTTGATTTATTTTGAGCGAAAAAAGGAGGATTACTTATTATGAGATCAAATTTTTTTTTAGAATTAAAATTTTGTAATGATATATTTTTGATTTCTATTCTTTCTTTCCAATCAGAATTAGTAATATTTAATTTTGCCTCCTTGCTAGCTATTTTATCAATCTCTATTCCAATTATATTACTTTTGGTATTTCTTTGAGCAAGCATTAGGCTTATTAATCCTGTACCACAGCCAATATCTAAAATATTTGTTAAGTTGTTACAAGACACCCAGCTTGCTAGCAGTACGGCGTCAGTACCAACTTTCATAGCTGATTTTTCTTGAATAATGTTAAATTTTTTGAACTTGAAAACAGACATCTATTTTATAAAATAGTTTATTTTTCTATAACTATTCTTTTCTCTACTTTTTTGTTATTTTGATTTACTTCCAATCCATATTCCTTCCATAGTTGGTGGATGAGTCCAAGTTCCACTTCCACTACTCTCTTCTATGTCTATTAATCCAGAAAAATCTCCTCCAGACTGTGTTGTAGCATTAATTGATGGATATCCCCCTGCATCATCTATGTCTCCACTAAAACTAACAAGTACTTCTGTAAGGTTAAACACAAAATATCCATCAATAATTAAATTGGGTCCATCTGAAGATATATTAGCATACCAATCTCCTACGCTTACACTATCATTCCAGCTATATGTAATGTATCCTTCCCAATCGCCTTTAATATCAGCAAACATGGATGATATATTATTGTTTTCTGTATTACTATTTACATTATTCGGTTCTTCCACCTCTTTCTTACAAGTTGTAAAGAGAAGTGGCAAGCAAAGTAATATAAGTAGTAGTTTTTTCATTTTAGTGTTAATAAAGCGGCTTTATAAGAATCCAATCCTAAACCGCAAATAACTGCTTTGCAATTTTTAGATAGAAGAGATTTTTGTCTAAAATTTTCTCTAGCATATATATTTGAGATATGTATTTCTGTTACTGGGGTATCTATTGCTTTTACGCAGTCAGCTATAGCTACTGAAGTATGAGTATAGCCTCCCGCATTAAGTAAAATAGCATCATAGGTAAAGCCTACTTCTTGTAGTTTATTAATAAGATCCCCTTCTATATTGTTTTGATAGTAATCAATCTGAAGATGTTTTAATTCAGAACGTAATCCATTTAAATATTCTTCAAAAGGAATATTACCATAAATAGCTTCTTCTCTTTTACCTAATAAGTTTAAATTTGGGCCATTAATAATTATTACCTTCATAAGAGCAAATCTACATAAATGAGTTGGGAAACATCCATAAAAGATTTTAAATCTTATTTACAGATAGAGCGATCACTATCAAATAATTCGGTGCAAGCATATATTAGTGATGTTAGTAAGTTTGCAAATTACTGTATTCAATCAAATTTATCTGAGCTAAAAATTACTAGAGAAAATATTAGTGAATTTTTAATAACATTAAAGAAGGAAGATATATCTGCTCGTTCACAAGCTCGTATTATTTCAAGTATAAAGGCGTTTTATAAGTATCTAATAATTGAGGACTATATGGAATATAATCCAACAGAACTTATTGAGAGTCCAAAGATCGGATTAAAACTACCTGATACACTATCATTAATTGAGATTGATAAGCTCATTTCAGCTATCGATTTAAGCTCAAATCAAGGTGAACGAAATCGTGCTATATTAGAGAGTTTATATAGTTGTGGTCTTAGGGTAAGTGAGCTTGTAAATCTGCAGCTCTCTAACATTCATTTTAACAAAGGTTATTTAAAGGTAATCGGTAAGGGTGATAAAGAGCGATTGGCTCCTATTGGAGGTAAGGCGCTTAAATGCTTAAAAACTTATATTAATGAAGTGAGGAGTCATCAAGATATAAAAAAAGGACATGAAGATTTTGTGTTTTTGAATAATAGAGGCGCCAAGCTTACTAGAGTAATGATATTTCTTATAATACAGAAATTAGCAGAAAAAATTGGTATGAGAAAGAAAATCAGTCCTCATACTTTTAGGCATTCTTTTGCGACACACCTTATTGAAGGGGGGGCTGATTTGCGTGCTGTACAAGAAATGCTAGGACACGAGAGTATTACTACTACTGAAATTTACACTCATCTTGATAAAGACTACTTAAGAAGTAATATCATACAGTTTCATCCGAGAAGTTAATGCAATTAAAACATAATATATTTAAAATGTACCTTCTTAAGGGGGTGCTATGGTTTATGGTATCAATGCCAATTATTGTGTTGTTCTTTCAGGAGCATGGTTTATCATTAACTCAAGTAATGCTCTTACAAGCGATATATTCATTATCAGTAGCTCTTTTTGAAATTCCTTCTGGATATATTGCTGATGTATTTGGAAGAAGAAAAACCATTATACTTTCTACTATTTTCTGCTTTATGGGGTATTTAATCTTTTCATTTTACGGAGGGTTTTATGCTTTTGCTATTGCTGAGATCTTAGTAGGTATTGGTGGTAGTTTAATGTCAGGTAGTGATAGTGCAATAATTTATGACACATTATTAGAAACAGAAGATGAAGAATCTTACACCAAAATTGAAGGGAGAAATTATGCGATTGGTAATTTCTCTGAGGCCTTAGCGGGTATACTTGGAGGTTTATTAGCAGTAAGTTCTATTTATTTACCTGTCTATGTCCAAACTGCAATTTTATTTTTAAGTATCCCTATTGCATTTAGTTTGGTAGAGCCAAAAATCCATGCAGACAATAAATTAGGCAGGTCATTTAAAGCAATATTTGATGTCGTAAATTTTGCTTTAGTAGATAATATGAAGCTGAGATGGTTAATTATTTATTCTTCAGCAATGGGTATTGCAACTCTGTCAATGGCATGGTTTGCACAGCCCTTCTTTAAGCAGATTAATATTCCGTTAGCTTATTTTGGAGTACTTTGGGCTGGACTCAATTTTTCAGCAGGAATTACTTCATTTAATTCGTATAGGCTTGACAGGGGGGGGAATAAAAAATTACTAATATTTCTGTCATTAGCAATGGTTTTTTCATTCCTTTTATTGGGAATAAACTCATCAGTAATTGGCTTGCTATTTGTATTGTTTATTTATTTACTAAGAGGCGTCGTCACTCCTATTTTGAGAAATGCAATTAATGTAAACACTACATCCGATAAAAGAGCAACGGTACTCTCAATTAGGAGTTTTATTATTCGTATTTCTTTTGTTGTTTCTGCTCCTTTTTTTGGTTATTTAGCTGATAATCATTCTTTAAGCTATACTTTCTATGCATTATCAATTATTGTTGGTTTTTTTTCAATTTTATCTGCTATTAAGCTTATCAGATTAGATAATAAATCTACTTTTGTATAATGAAAAAGATAAAAGAAAAGTGGGGGATAAAATCTAATTTACAGTTGATTATTATATTTGTTGTATTTGGTATTACAGGATCATTGTCTTTATATGTTTCTGCTCCAATATTAGATTTTGTTGGTCTAAGGAAAGAAAATCTTTCTCCGTGGATATATCAACCCCTTAAATTAATTCTAATTTTCCCTGCTTATCAAGTATTAATTTTAATTGTTGGTGCTGTATTTGGTCAATTCAAATTCTTCTGGCAATTTGAAAAGAAGATGCTTTTTCGTTTAGGATTTAAGCAGTTTAAAGACTAGCAATAGTTTCCTTTTCTTATTTTTGGAAACCTAAATACCAACTGATGAAATTAATAATATCACTTGCCACAAGATTAATCCCAAGACATTATCTGCAGCATGTGAGTCATTTATTTTTAAGAATATTTTCTTTGTTTTTAAGAGGTGATAAATTTGAAGATCCTATCAATGGAAAAACTTATAGAAAGTTATTACCTTATGGAAGAGTGAATTCTAGAAAGAATGCGATTGCTCCTGACAGTATGAGTCTAGAGCGCCATAGATTAATGTGGCTTTTTATGAGGGAAAAGACAAATTTTTTTACAGATAACTTAAAGTTTTTACATATTGCTCCTGAGTACTGTTTTATTAAACTATTTAAAGGCATGAAGAATTTAGATTATACTACTGGTGATTTAATTTCTCCTTGGGCAGATGTAAAATTTGATGTGCATGAAATTCCTTTTAATGAAAACACGTATGATGTAGTTATATGCAACCATGTATTAGAGCATGTGGAAGATGATCATAAGGTAATGACAGAGTTTTATAGAGTGATGAAAAAAGGTGGCTGGGGGATCTTTCAGGTACCTATTGATACTAATAATCCAAAAACAGAGGAAGATAAGTCAATTACTGATCCTAAGATTAGAGAGAAATTATATTGGCAAAATGATCATCTTCGTTTATATGGATTAGATTATGGGAGAAAACTAGAATTAGCAGGTTTTAAAGTAACAGAGAGTAATTTTATCAATGAAATTAGCTCTGATTTAGTTGAGAGATATGCTCTTCCTAAGGGTGAAGTTATCTACTTTTGTGAGAAGAAATAATAATCTTTATTTTTAGTGTTCAATATAGATTATTTTCTTTGTTTTAAAAAAATCTTCAGTAAAGAAGTCTGAGATATCGTATTGTACATGTGGGATATCTTTTAATTCCTCAGATAAATCACCACCCTTTAGGTATAGTACACCATTACTAATACTATTCTGATTATTGTTATTAAATTTCCCTTTAACCCATTTATTAAACTCAGTCATATTAGTGACAGCCCGGCTTACTATAAAGTCAAAAGACTCATTAATATTCTCAACCCTTGTGTTTCTAGTTCTTATATTAGCTAATTCTAGAGTATTGCTTATGCTGTCTACTACCTTTATCTTTTTACCTATACTGTCAATAAGAAGGAATTCTACTTCAGGAAATAGTATAGCCAAAGGTATTCCAGGGAAGCCTCCTCCAGTTCCAACATCAAGTACCTTGGTTCCTTTTGAAAAGCTTATTAATTTTGCAATTGCTAAAGAGTGCAAAATATGGTTAGTGTAAAGTGCATGGATATTATTACGAGAAATAACATTAATTTTAGTATTCCAATCTTCATAAAGATCTTTTAAAGCAATAAATTGTTGTATTTGATTATCTGATAGCTCAGAAAAATACTTTTGAATGATTTGCACTTAGTAAGAATCTTTAATGCCAGACATAATATTAAACAATTGTTCTCGGCTTCTATGTAATTGAGCTTTTACTGTTCCTATTGGTAAGTCTAAAACCTCAGCAATTTCATCATAACTTAATTCTTTAAAGTACCTAAGTTTTACTAAATCTCTATATTTTGGTTTTAATTGATCTACAATATATCTTAATATTGCTATTCTTTGTTTTTTCTCCATTTCCTGCTCAGGATTTAGCAAATCTGACATTAAGTCAAAATTTGTTCTTTTTCCATCTTCATCCAACATCAATTTATCAATAGATATAGTAGGTAATTTATGTTTACGTAAATAATCAATACAATGATTTCTAGCTAACGTAAAAAGCCATGTGCTGAAAGCATAACTTGGAGTATAAAGATGCAGCTTCTTAAATGCTTTTCCGATTGATTCAATAGTTAGATCTTTTGCTAATTCTTGGTCATTTACTTTTTCATAAAGCATAAAATATAAAGGATCTCTGTAGAGTTTCATCAGCTCATTATATGCAATAGGATCCCCGTTCTCTAAAGCTCTGGTAATTAATTTTAAATCTCTTTTTCCTTTTTTAGTTAAATTACTTGTCATTTACTCCATTTATAAGGTTTTTTAAACAGGTTCAATAATACGAAAAATCCTTGTAATACTATGTGAGTTATCTCGTATATTGGATGAATCCAGTACAAATCAAAAATCCTTAGTTTCTTCATGGTTTTGTAGTTTATTATATAAGAAGTTATTAGCTTAACAAATAGAAGTGTTAATGTGTAGACAGGTTTAGTCTTAAAAATAAGCATCATAATAATACTTAACCAAAAGAATAATTGAGCATAAGGATAAAGAGCTAAAAGAACTTTGAACTTAAATTTATAATGAGGAGCTGTTGATATATGCCTTCTTTTTTGATAAATCCAGTCATTCCAATTTTCAATTACCTCTGATATAGTATGTGATTCCTCTGATATTTCAACACTTACATTAGTGCTGTTTGCAACTTCTTGGATAAATAAATCATCATCTCCTGAAGGAATATGAATATGATTAGCAAATCCCTTATTGTTAAAAAATAATGATTTTTTGTAAGCAAGATTTCTGCCAACCCCCATGTAGGTTTGAGATCTTAATGCGTATGATAAGTATTGTTGAGCAACATTGTATGTGTCAAATCGGATTAATTTATTAAGCAGCCCTTTTTTCTTATTGTAAGAGCCGTATCCAAGGACAATATCAGATTTAATAAAACTACTACACATTTTCTTAATCCAATTTTTAGAATTAGGAATACAATCAGCATCAGTTAAAAGTAAATATTCGTGTTTTGCAGTTTTAATGCCTAATGTAAGAGCAAATTTTTTTCCAGGATTATGAGTTACAAAATCATCAATTTCTACGACTACTAAATTCAGGTGTTTCTTTGCAATTTCATCAAGATATATTTTACTTCCATCAATTGATTGGTCGTTTACTACAATCACCTCAAAGTTAAAATAATTCTGACTTAGTATATTTGGCAAATTCTTTCTTAAATTCTCTAGTTCATTTTTTGCGCAAATAACAATAGAAATAGGTTTATTAAATGATTCTTCTTTATTATTTAATAAAAAAAGCTTAGTAAAGAAATAAAGGGAATAAATTAATAATATTATTAAACTGATTACAGCAAGAATAAGACTACTTTCTTCAATAGAAAGAGTAGGAATAATGTAGGTTTTTAGTAAAATACTAAGCACCTAAATAATTCAAAATATTTCTTTCCACCCTATTTATAACATCACTAACATCTTCTTTTACAAATTTATCACCTGTTATATATTCAAATAACTCTATATATCTTTCTGAAACAGAATTACAATACTCCTCATTCATCTCAGGAATAGTTTCTCCATCTTTGCCCTGAAAGCCATTTTCTATTAACCATTGGCGAACAAATTCTTTAGATAATTGTTTTGGAGAATCTCCATTAGTAATTTTTTCTTCATATCCCTCAGCATAAAAATATCTAGAAGAGTCAGGAGTATGTATCTCATCAATCAGTGTAATTACACCATTCTTATCTTTCCCAAATTCATATTTAGTGTCAACAAGAATTAATCCTTTTTCAGCAGCAATATTTGTTCCTCTTTGAAATAGTGCTCTAGTATATTCTTCTAATTGAATGTAATCTCTCTCAGAAACAATTCCTTGTGATAGAATCTCTTCACGACTAATATCTTCATCATGTCCTACTTCTGCTTTGGTTGTTGGTGTAATTAATGGATTCTCAAACTTTTGATTCTCAACCATTCCTTCAGGCATAGGAACTCCACATATTATTCTTTTTCCAGACCTATACTCCCTCCAAGCATGTCCAGTAAGATATCCTCTAATAACCATTTCTACCATAAATGGATCACACTTTTTGCCAATTGTTACTGACGGATCTGGTGTTGATTCCATCCAGTTTGGAACAATGTCAGAGGTTGCGTCTAAAAATTTAGCAGCAATTTGAGATAGTACCTGTCCTTTATAAGGTATCCCTTCTGGTAATACGTAGTCGAATGCAGATATTCTATCTGATGCAACCATTACTAATGTTTCATCATTTATAGTGTAGACATCTCTAACCTTTCCTTTATAAAATTTTGTTTGTCCTGGAAGATTAAAATTAGTTCCTTTAATTGTATTAGTCATTTTTTTATTTTTTATATGCGTTAATAATTTGTTTTACTAGTTTATGTCTTATTACATCTTTGCCGTCAAGAGTAATAAAACTGATTTCCTTAATATTTTTTAGCGTGTTTTTTGCATGTATTAAACCTGATTTTTGATTTTTAGGCAAATCAATTTGTGTTTCATCACCTGTAATAATAAATTTTGCTGACTTCCCCATTCTTGTTAAAAACATTTTCATCTGTTGCTCAGTAGTGTTTTGCCCTTCATCTAATATGACAAATGCTTTGTCTAAAGTTCTCCCTCTCATAAATGCAAGTGGTGCAATTTGAATTGTTCCATTTTCTACATAATCAGTAAGCTTGTCAATAGGGATCATGTCAAATAAAGCATCATAAATAGGCTGCATGTATGGATCTAGCTTTTCTTTTAGGTCTCCAGGAAGGAAGCCAAGATTTTCACCAGCCTCAACAGCAGGTCTTGTTAAAACTATTCTTCTTACTTCTCTATTTTTTAATGAACTAACTGCAAGAGCAACTGCTGTATAGGTTTTTCCAGTACCAGCAGGGCCAATTGCAAATATCATGTCATTTTTAGCAATCTCACTAACCATTTTTCTTTGGTTTACAGTTCTTGCTTTTATTATTTTTCCTTGTTGTCCGTGTAAAATAACATCATTTTTTGATTCTAGAATCTCACTCTCATTACCCTCAACTAAGCGTTCAATTTGACTAATTGTAAGTGAATTATATTGATTAATATGTTTGATAAATGCAGTTAGTTTCTGTTCAAAATACTTTATTTGAGCTGTACTTCCTATGAGCTTTAAGTTTTCCCCTCTAGATATAATCTTGAGCTGTGGAAATAACCTTTTTATCTTATCAAGCTTGTTATTATTTGTGCCAAAAAGTTTTACCAACTCAATGTTACTAAGTGTTATTTTTTTTTCACTCATTAGCAATACTGTTCATAGATTTGTTTTATTTTTGAATTTACAAAATAACAATATTTTAACTATTTCATCAATAGTATTTAATAATAAATGGCAATAATTACTCTTACTACTGATTTAGGTACTAATGATAGCTATCTTGCATCAGTAAAAGGTAGTATTTATTCTCAGTTTGAGGATGCTAAAGTTATTGACATTACTAATCATATTGAGCCATTTAATATTCAGCAAGCTGCATACATTTTAGGGAACTGTTTTAAAGATTTCCCTTTAGGTTCAGTTCATATTATAAGTGTTGATGATGAGCTCTCAATTCATAATGAGCATTTAGCTGTTAAGGCTTTTGGACATTATTTTATTGGAGCTGACAATGGATTTTTCTCACTTTTATTTAATGAAATAAAACCAGAGAAAATAGTAAGGTTAAATATTTCACTAACGACAAATTGCATGACTTTTGCGGCTAAAAACATCTTTGTTCCAGCAGCGTGTCATTTATTAAGAGGAGGGACAATGGAGATTATTGGTTCGTTGGTAGCAGATTTTGAAGTTAAAAGAATGGAATTAAAATCTGTTTTACAAGCTAACATGATTAGAGGTTCGGTAATTTATGTTGATGGATATGGGAATGCTACGACAAATATTCGTAAATTAGAATTTGAGAAGATTCAGAAAGGCAGAGATTTTACCATCTTATTTGGTAGAGAAGATGAAATGATTAAAAAAATATCTTTAAAGTACACAGATGTTCCTGTGCCTGAAAAACTTGCTTTGTTTGGTGAAAATAATTTATTGCAAATTGCGATCAACAAGGGTTTTGCAAGTAAGCTTCTTGGCTTAAAATTACATGAAATAGTAAGGGTTGAATTTAAATGAAAGAGATTTATAGTAAAGAATTAGGTAGTTTTTTTAGCACTACAATAGGTCCAATAATAATTGGTTTATTTCTTCTTATTAATGGGTTGCTATTATGGAGTGAGATAAGTATGTTTAATATTCTTGATAATGCTTATGCATCAATGGATGTTTTTTTTACTATTTCTCCTTTAATATTTTTATTATTTATTCCTGCAGTCAGCATGCGTTCTTTTTCAGAGGAATATAATTCAGGAACTATTGAGATTTTAGTTACAAAGCCTATTACTGCATTTCAGATTGTTTTTGCTAAGTTTTTAGCTGTCTTAACATTAATCTTTTTCTCTCTTTCCCCTACAGTATTATATATTATTGTAATTTATTTTTTAGGAGAGACTATTGGGAATATTGATGTAGCGGCGGTGATTGGTTCGTATATAGGACTTCTGTTTTTAAGTAGTGTTTTTTCTAGTATATGTGTTTTTTCTTCATCTTTAACCAGCAATCAAATTATTGCTTTTGTTCTTGGTATAATTATGTCTGCAGTGTTTTATTTTGGATTTGATTTATTAAGTGATTTTGCAATGCTTGAATCCATTGATTTTCTATTACAAAAAATAGGAATCTCCTACCATTATAATATTATGAGTACAGGTTTTATAAGACTTTCTGACATTGTTTATTTTTTATCTATAAGTTTTATGTTTATTAAATTCTCAGAACTAGTAATCTTAAGTCAAAAGAAATAATGCAAAATAAATTAAGAATCTTATTGTTTTTTGGCTTAGTTATAGTAGTTAATTTAATCTTTTCATTTATAGAGTATAGCTTTGATTTGACTTTAGATAAAAAACATTCTATTTCAAATGAAACAGAACAGATATTATCTAGCTTAGATGACATAATATTTGTAAAAGTTTATTTAGATGGAGATTTCCCTTCAGAGTTTAAGCATTTACAATCTGAGGTTAAAAATCTTTTATCATCGTTTAAATCGATTGCTGGATCTAATCTTAATTTTGAATTTATTGACCCAAACAATTTAGTAGATGAGAAAGAAAAAATGAATCTTTTTAAACAGTTGGTTAAAGACGGCCTCTCTCCTACTGACATTGAGATAAGAACTTCTTCTTCAAACTCAAATCAGATTATATTTCCTAGCGCCTTAGTTTATTATAAAGATAAACAAAGAGCTGTAAACTTTCTAAAAAACTCAATAACAAAAAAACCAGCAGAAAATATTAATGAATCAGTTGAGAGCTTAGAGTTTGAGTTTATTACTGCTATATATCAAATGCTTAAAACTCACACTCCTAAAATCGCTTTCTTAGAAGGCAATGGAGAGTTAAACAAAGATCAGGTATATGACTTAAGTCAGTCTGTTTTGCAAGACAACAATAGTCTAAGTTATTATTATCAAGTAGATCATTTTAATATTAAAGAGTTTGAGATTGACAGCAGTACAATGGATGCTGATATCTCTAGGCAAATTGAAAAGATGTTGTCTTATAAAGTAATAATAATTGCTAAACCAACATCCCCTTTTAATAATCTAGAAAAGTTTCTTATAGATCAATATATCATGCATGGAGGAAAAATTCTTTGGCTTATTGATGCAGTAAAAGGAAGTATGGATAGTTTGCAAACTCAGAATAGTTTTATTGCATTAAAAAACGATATAAATCTTGATGATCAATTATTTAAATATGGAGTAAGAATAAATGCTAACCTAATTGAAGATTTAAGATCCACTAAGATTCCAATTGTAACAGGTTACAGTAATAATATTCCTCAACAATCATATTTTTATTGGCCTTATTTTCCTTTATTATTGTCTGATAATAATCATTCAATATCAAAAGGTTTAGATGCTTTGAAATGTGATTTTGTGAGTTCTATAGATACTATTAAGAATAAAATAAAGAAAACAATTCTATTAACTAGTTCAAAGCAAAGCAGAATTAATCCAGCCCCAGCTAAAGTTAGTCTTGGAATTCTCCAAGACCCTCCTCCTATTGAATCATACAACAAATCTTCTTTGCCAGTTGCAGTATTATTAAAAGGAGAGTTTGAGTCTGTTTTTAAGAATAGAATACTGCCAAAGAAACAATCTTTAAAATTTAAGGAGAAAAGTCTAGAAACGCAAATGATAATTGTTTCTGATGGTGATATTGCTAAGAATAGTGTCTCGGCCTCTGGTAATATTCTACCTCTTGGTTATGATCGATTTAATAGCTACACATATGCTGGTAATAAAAAGTTTATAATGAATGCAGTGCATTATCTATGTGATGATATTGGAATAACAAAATTGAAATCAAAAGAAATAAAGTTACGATTATTAGATAAAGAAAAGATTAAAAATAATAGATCATTAATTATGCTTGTTAATATTATTCTTCCTTTACTATTGTTATTGTTTTGCACTGTAATATTTATTAAATTTAAAAATAAGAGATATGTCTAAGAATATTTTGTTTTATATTGTAATCACTCTTCTAATTGTGATTAGTAATGGATGCACGGAAAGCAATAAAAGGTCTGCAGTTAATTTTGAAGTGCAAGATATCTCATCTATAACAAAGGTATTCTTAGCAGATAGAGCAGGAAATACAATTACATTAGATAAGGATACAGAAGAAAACTGGAGGGTTAATAGTCAGTTTGAAGTGCGAAATGATGCAATTTCTATACTTCTTTCTACAATTAGTAGCATCAGAATAAAGAAACCTATTTCAAAGACTTCTTTTAATAATGTTATAAAATACATGGCAACAAGTGGTGTTTCTGTTGAGATATTCTCTGGTGATAAAATGATTAAAGCTTATGTAATTGGCTCAAATACTGCTGATCATTTAGGAACATATATGATATTAAGAGATACAAAGGAACCGTATGTAGTTCATATTCCTTCTTTCAATGGTTTTTTATCTCCTAGATATGGAATTCAAGGAAATATACTTGACGTAAATAGCTGGCGCTCAAACAATGTATTTAATCTAGAATTTGATGATATTAATTACATAAGATTTACTGATTTCTTAAATAATAAAAAATCTTATTCGCTATCAAAAAAGCCAATAACTCTTAGAGATTATAATTACGAATTAGTGGGTTTTAAAAAAAATAATGTATTAAAGCTGCTTAATAGCTTTGAAAACTTAAATTGTGAGGCTTATAAAAAAGACAAAAATAAAATAGATTTCACCACTCCTTTAGAGGAATTAATTGTTAACTCAGATACTTTAAGAACATATAAGATGTCTAAAATAGATACAAAGAGTAAGGAAGATGATTTTACAGTTGAGAGAAAGTATGCCACATTAAATAGTGGAGAGTTAATGTTAATTCAAGATTATGTTTTTAACAAAGTGTTAATTAATATTACTGAATTAAAGCAGTAAATATGATATATTCAATTCAGATAATCTATATTTGACACTCAATTTAGGAATAAAAGAAAATAATATTGAATGAAATTCATAGCTAACAGTAATACTCTTTTGAAAGAGCTTCAAAAGTTAAATGGCGTAATAAGTTCAAATAATACATTGCCTATTTTAGATAATTTCTTATTTGAAATTGTGAGCAATAAAATGACTATAATCGCTTCTGATTTAGAGACTACTATGATGTCTGTGATTTCAGTTGAGGCAGATACTGACGGCAGGATTACTATTCCTGCTAGAATCTTAATTGACACTCTTAAAGCTTGCTCAAACCAGCCATTAACTTTTGTTGTAGATTTAGATACATTTGGTATTGAAATGAGCTCAGAAATAGGCAATTATAAGTTGGTTGGGCAAAATGCTGATGAATTCCCAAGAACTCCAGAATTATCAGATTCTTCATCTACATCTTTAGCAGGTGAAATTCTCTTAAACGCTATAAATAAAACTTTATTTGCAAGTGGTAACGATGAATTAAGACCAGTAATGTCGGGTGTATTTTGTGAGCTCTCTGCTGAGCAAGCAACATTTGTTGGTACTGATGCTCATAAATTAGTCAAACATAGTAGAACTGATGTTAAATCGGATAAAACTGCTTCTTTTATTATACCAAAAAAGCCCTTAACAATACTTAAAAATAATATTATTGATAATTCTAATATTACTTTAGAATTTAATGATACAAATACTTTGTTCTCATTTAATAATATTACTATTATATGCAGATTAATTGATGGAAAATATCCTAATTATGATGCTGTTATTCCAAAAGAGAATCCTAATAAATTAACTATTGAAACTTCAGCACTTTTAAGTTCAATTAAAAGGGTTTCAATTTATGCAAATAAGACTACTCATCAGATAAGATTGAAGATTGCAGGAAGTGAATTACAAATTACTTCTGAAGATCTAGATTTCGCAAATAAAGCTGAAGAAAGATTATCATGTCAGTATGAAGGAACTGATATGGAAATAGGATTTAACTCTAAATTTGTAATTGATATGTTAAACAATATTGGATCTGATCAAATATCACTAGAAATGAGTGCTCCAAATAGAGCTGGAATTATACTACCTTTAGATGGTCTTGAAGAAGGAGAAAATACATTAATGCTGGTAATGCCAGTTATGCTAAATAATTAAATTATGAAGAAAATTACTTTACTTATATTTATTACTTTTATTAGCCTTGGAATGTTCGCTCAAAGCTTATTGCCAACCAAATATGGTATAAAGTTAGGAGCAAATATTGCAAACGTCTCTTCAACTGCTAATGAGGATGTAAAGAATATTGATAACTCAGCACTTGTTGGTATTGCTGGAGGTTTTTATATGGAAATAGCTCTTAATGATAAATGGTATATTAATCCAGAGTTAGTTTATGTACAGAAAGGAGTTTTATTTGATTATGACTTTACACATATTTATGAGAATACATCTACTAATCAGGCTGAAAAGGATGAACATAATACAAGTAATGAGTTAAAATTAGCATATATTGAACTTAATCCTACAATTAGCTATAAAACACCTTACAAAATAGCTTTAAATTTTGGCCCATCACTATCTTTCTTAATTGAAGATGAATATATCATGACAGACACTGGAGATGATGATGCTCTACAAAATCATGAGGTGCTTAAAGAAGGTGTTTTTGCAGCGGAAAGTTTTGATGTTGGACTAAATTTAGGTCTTTCTTACTATATCTCTGAAAATTTGATAATTGACGGAAAAGTAAATAGAGGCTTTATGAGCATTGGGAAGGTTGCTAAAGAAACAAATACTGGTAGTGATGGAAATGAACCTAGAGAGAGTATATTTGATTTAAAAAGTAAAGGAATTGTGTTTTCAGTTGCTTATCTTTTTTAGTTCTAACAATCTATATTAAACTTTAATGTTCTTTTAAGTATTACATAAAATATTAGATATTATATTTAATAATGATATGTTAATTTGAATTTCTTATTTTTGCCTACAAATAATTTATAGAATATAGATATGAAAAAGATAATTATAGCTTCATTTTTTGCTGTATTAGCACTAAATATAAGTGCACAAAAGATAGAGAAAGGAATATGGCAGATAGAAATTGGTACAGGTATTGGAGGACATTTTAATTGGGTGACTGGAGGAGAATTTGATTATGATTATAAAATTGATGGAAAATCAGAACCTAATTACCCTATATCTGGTGATTGGAAAGACTTTTATAATTCAGAGACGGATTTGGGCTACGATTTAGATTTTACTAATTTTTCTAACTGGGAATCTAGATTCTTAAATGATATAAGTTTTGGATATTTTTTAGCTGATGGTTTCTTATTAGGTTTAGGGTTAGACTTGGGAGGGTATGATATTGATACAGATTCTGATACATTAACTGCTTTATCTGTCCATTATAATGATTCAGTAGGTATACAAAGTGATGATGAGTTTAATGTAGGAGTAAAACCAAAATTAAGATATTATATTACCACCGGAAGAGGAAATGCTGTTTTCTTTGAAGCATCTTACAGATTAGGTGTTAATAATTCTAGAGAATACTATGAAGATGTAAATTCTAATTCAGTAGAAATATCTAAGAATACATTTGGCTCATCTGCAGGTCTAGGTTTTGGGTGGTCTATCTTTAATTTTAGTAGTAGAGAAATATTTGCTATTGAACCAATGATTGGGTTTAATTTTAATAACATTAGAACAAATGAGATTACTACTGTATACAATGATTTAGCTAATCAAACAACAGAAATATCACTTGATGAAAAAAAGCAATCAATGGGGCCTTATTTTAAACTTAAGCTAGCATTCTATCTAGGAAGACATTTTTGGTCTCACTAAATCCTAATAACATCTTTTAATAACCCTTTAGTTTAATTAATTTACCATCAGTAAATATTGGAATAATATTTGATTTTATTGTTGGATTTAAGCAGAAATGGGTATCTTTTATTACTGAATCAGAGTTATTTCTATTTCGATAAGCAGAATTAGATAGATAATTAAATAAATTACCCCGCCCGCTTCCATAAAGTTCTATAGCAGCTAGCATAGAATCACATTTACTAGAGAACTTATCTGATTCTAATAGTTTTTCACAAATTGCTCCTGCAAAAATTGAATCTTCAAGATTAAACATGCCTTTCCATCCAGAGCAGAGAATAATTATATCATTATTGTCTTCTTGCAAATATTTAGCAACTATATTAATATTTAGAAATGAAGCAGTAATAACCTTGTGTGATTTTGCTAAATGTATTGCTTTTGTGCCATTTGTAGTTGTTAGTACTAATGTCTTTCCTTTAATATCAGAATTTATATAATGATAAGGAGAATTACCATAATCAAATCCTTTAATTTTTAAAGTATTTCTTTCAGCAGCAATTATATGATTTTCTTTATTCTTGTATGTTAATGCTTCTTTAACTGTTTGTACTGGAATAACGGCTTCTATTCCAAGCTCAAAGGCTGTTGATATTACAGAGGTAGCTCTGAGTATATCAATAATTACTACTGTTGATCTTTCATCAGCATATTTTTTAAACTGATCAGTTGTAAAGCAAACAGATATATTATTCTGAGACAACATTATTTTACAAAAGGTAATGATACAATCTTAGCTTTAATATATTTTTTGCGTACTTTAATAAAAATTTTACTTCCTATTTCTGATAATTCTCTAGGAACATACCCCATAGCAATAGCTTTATTTAAAGTAGGAGACATAGTTCCAGAGGTAACAACGCCAATTTCATTTTGATCTTCATTAACAATAGGATAGTCTTTACGAGCAATACCTTTATCAATAATTTCTATACCAACTAATCTCATTTTAGATCCTCCTTCATTTTGAATTTTCAAGTTCTTATAATTTATAAAATCTTTACTAAAGTCTGTAATCCAACTTAAACCTGCTTCAATAGGTGATGTGGTATCATTAATATCATTACCATAAAGACAGAAACCTTTCTCTAAACGTAAAGTATCACGAGCTGCTAACCCAATAGGTTTGAGACTTATAGAAGTAGAGAATAAAGCATCCCATAGTTCTTTGACATATTCATTTTTAACATAAATCTCGAATCCTACCTCTCCTGTATAACCTGTCCTTGATAAAATTACATTATTAATACCTGAAATAGAAGTAACTTTAAAGTGGTAATACTTTATTTCAGATAAATTAATATTAGTTAGTTCCTGTAATAGTTCAATCGATTTAGGTCCTTGTACAGCTAATAAAGAGTATTCTTCTGATTGGTTGTTAATATTGCAACCAAAAGAGTTATGTTTTTTCATCCAATCTAAATCTTTTTGAATATTAGATGCATTTACTACTGCTAAATAATTATTCTCAGAAACCATATATAACAAAAAATCATCGACAATACCTCCAGTATCATTTGGAAAACAAGTGTATTGGACCTTACCAGGAGTAAGTTTATTCAGATTATTAGATGTTATGTATTGTAAAAAATTGAAAGCCTTATCTCCACTTATAAAAATCTCTCCCATATGAGATACATCAAATACACCGACTGAATTTCGAACAGCATTATGTTCTGATATTACACCATCAGCATATTGGATAGGCATTTTGTATCCTGCAAAATCAACCATCTTCCCTCCTAGACTCAGATGAACATCTGATAAAACTAATTTTTTCATTATAAATATTTCTTTGTGCAAATTTAATAAATCTAGTATCTTATAGCTAAATTATTTTTGCAGATTAATATATATTTGCAATGATTATAGTATGAAAAAACTTAACAGAACATTATCATTACCTGCTGCAATTGCAATATGTATAGCAGGAATGCTAGGAGGTATCTTTATTATACCTGGTATTGCAGCTGTAAAAACTGGATCATCAGTTTGGCTAGCATTCTTGTTGGCGGCAATTAGCATTCTTCCTGCAGTTTTATCTAAATCTGAGTTAGCAACTGCAATGCCAAAGTCAGGTGGAGCATATTTATATATTGAAAGAGCCTTTGGACCTATAATGGGCACTATATCTGGTTTAGGACTTTGGATCTCATTAATACTAAAAAGTTCTTTTGCATTAATTGGACTAGGTGCATACCTATATGTTTTGACTAGTATTCCATATGAATTTGTGAAATATATATCATTAGTCTTTTTATTTTTAATAATGTTCTTAAATATCTTTGGAATTAAAAAGGTTGGAAAAGTGCAAATAATTATAATTTCTCTTAGCTTAATAGGTTTAATTTCTTTATTTTTTATAGGCATTCCTGAAATAAAAAGTGACTTGTTAAATCCATTTTTTAATAATGGTTCAGGTTCTTTCTTAAGCACAATTGCATTCGTTTATATTGCTTATGCCGGAGTAACTAAAATAGCAGCTGTAGCAGGAGAAGTGAAAAATCCAAGCAGAAACCTTCCTTTATCAATGATTCTCTCTTTAATTATTATTACAGCTATCTATATAGGAATTTCATACACTTTAGTTGGTAACGTTCCATTAGCTGAATTAAATAAAGATATTAGACCTATTTATACATTATCTCTTGTATTAGGAAATCAATTATTTGCTTATATAATTGCAGCGCTTGCTGTAGTTACACTTATTTCAATGGCTAATTCTGGAGTTTTAGCAGCTTCAAGATTCCCTTTTGCTATGGCAATGGATAAATTATTACCTAATAATCTTTCGAAAGTTCATGATAGATACTTAACTCCAATTAATACAATATTACTTACTTGCCTTATGATGGCATTCATAATAATGTTTCTAGATGTTGAAAAAATTGTCAAGTTAGCAAGTGCATTTAAAGTAAGTATGTTTATAGCTGTAAATATCTCTGTTATAGTTCTTAGAGAAACGGCAGTTCAGTGGTATAAACCTACCTACAAATCTCCATTTTATCCTTATGTTCAGATTTTCGGTATAATTAGCGGTCTAGTACTATTATTTTATTTAGGATGGTTGCCAATACTAGTTTTGATTATAATTGGATTAATTGGAAGTACAATATTTTATTTATACGGGATTAAAGCTTCTAGAACAGGAGTTTTAAAAAATTATGGCCAGAGCGCTGCAAAATTTCTATTTTTTAATAATAATAGTGATAATATTAAGCATGACACAAACTATAATGCTATTAATGAAGAACATAAGGACTGGCTTGACGGACAAATTAATCCAAATGCTGGTGTGATAATTCCACTTTTTGGAAATGAATATTCACCTGAATCTTTAATTGAAGTTGGAGCTGCACTTAACAAGAAAAAAACTCTTCAAGTAGTTAATATCAAGGAGGTTCCAGACCAAACATTCTTAGATGCTGTTCTTATTGAAACTCCAAAAATAAAATCATTAAGAAGGCAATTATCAATTGTTCAAGAGGTAAATAATTTAAAACTTGATTTTGAATCCATTGTAACTCATAATGTCTCTGAAACGATGCAAGTTCTTTCTGATCATTCTAAGTCTGATTGGCTACTTCTTTCTTGGAATGGAAGAATAAGTAATGGATTCTTAATCAATAACCCTGTAGGATGGATAGTAAGTAATATCAACTCGAATTTTGCACTTTTTAAGGACAATGGTGTTCGTTATATAAGAAAAGTTGTTCTAGCAGTACGTCCAAATAGTAGGGATATAGGGAAGCTCATTAATACTACTGCTAATGTTTGTAAGTTTTACGATGCTAGTTTTACATTATTACATGTTATTTCTGAAGAAAATACCAAAGAAAAAGTTAAAAACATTAAAAAAAGTACAGAGTTATTATTAAATCAGCACAATGATATTGCTAAATTAAGGATTGAAACTTCAGAAGATCCTTCTGAATTAATATCAGAACTTACAGCTGAGTATGATTTATTAGTATTAGGAACTCCTAAGCAAGACACTTGGAAAAGTATGTTATTTGGCTCAGGTAAGGATAAGTTTGCATCAAACTCATCATGCTCTGTATTGAGGCTTACTATTAAAGATTAATTAATCTACAACAATTCTTTTCTCAACTGTACCATCATCAAATAAATAGAACAGCGTTTGATTAGAACTATAACCTACTTCTCTACCCAATACGTCTGTCACTTTGAACATGCTTCTTGTAGGTTTGTCTACATGATTAAGACCTAATATTGTATTGTCACAAGGAACTTCAACCTCAATATTATAATAGAAATAATAATAATCAGGGTCTGCACTATTTCCAGTAATACTCATTACTGAACCAATATTATAAGGGTAATTAGCTCCATCATTATTTCTATATAAGCCCGTATTCCCGCTAGAAATACCTAATTGCATATCTGTTCCAGCAGGCACTTCAAAATTTAAAGTTAGTTGTTGTGCACCTTGAATTAATAAATGTGTTGTGTCATCAATAACGTTCCCACTATTATTTCTTAACTCAAAAGTTACTGATCTTGGGTCATCAGCATAAAATACTGCTGACTTTATTAATAAATCAGTTGTAGCGTTAAAAATTAGATGCTGATTACCATTAAAATAACCTCCAGTAGAAAAAGTATTATCATACTCTCCTCCAAATTCTAATGATGTGTTCGCATTAGGATTATAATTATTTGCTAATGGATTCATACAGCCTAAAATTGGCATATTAGGGTCATTATATAATGTAGCATTTAGCAAAACAACTTGTCCGTTAATCAATGTTGCTTGCAAAGTGTCAGAAATATAACCTAGCATTGAAAATTCAACATCAAAAGTGCCTGCATCAGCATTACCACTAGTATACTCTCCATTTAAATTAGTGCTAGAACTATTAGGTATAGTAGTATTTAAGATTACAACAGTAGCTCCTGTGAGATTTAATCCACTATTACCATCGATAACATTTCCTTCCAAATAACAAGCATTAGAAAAGCCTCTTTCAAATATTAATAATCGTGCGTTCCCATTACTACTAGTATTAATGTCAGATGAAATTATAATACCTGAGGGTAAAAATGGGTATGTTCCCCAACAACCATCAAATCCATCGCCAGATCCTGAATAAGAATCATAATAAGCAACCTGAACTAAATTATTTGGATTAGAGATATCATGAACTGTTGTTCCATCTCTGTACCATGAAGTGACAAGAAAATTTCCATCAACATGAGTATTATGAGGGATTGAATTAGATCCAGGATTGGATTGGATTCTATCTACTTCTTGGATATTAGACATATCTGATATGTTGTAGGACCCAATATAAGCATCTGAGGTCTCATCAGTGGTAAAAACATGATTTCCATCATCACTTATCCAAGCATTATGTGTAAAAGCACTAGGAGTTTGATGTGTTCCTATAGTCACAGGGTTATTTTTATTGCTTACATCAACAATATAAAGATCACCAGTATATATACAGCCAGCATACATAGTATCTCCTCTAACCATACCATCATGAATATACTCTTCATCCCATTCACCTAGATAAATTGGATTTGTAGGATTATTTCCAACATCTAAAAATATCGCTCCATCTGAAGGGTTTGAACCTCCACCATTAAGGCTGGCACCAAAGATATAGCATATTCCTTTTTCGTCAATATATAAATTATGTGCTGCTGTAAACTCAACTGTTGCTCCTGTAGAAGGGTTGTTAAAGGTACTTAAATGCCAATAAGTATTTCCAGTCATATCAGTTAAATCTACTATTAATAAACCAGCATCTGCTTCAGTAGTAACGTAAGCATAATTACCCCATGTCTTTACATCTCTCCAAGTTGAATTTAAATCAGGAATCTCAAATTCCAAAATAGGGTTTGATGCAGAACTAACATTAACACAAGCAAAACCATCGTTTAAGCCTACAAGGGCATATTCGGCACCATCTAAAGGATCTACCCACCCCCATATATCATTTCCCTCAGTAGAAAACCATTCGTAATCTGCTACTAGCGTTAAGTTATAGGAATTTTGCGCTATAATTAATATAGGTGTTATAAAAAGTATTAAGATTAGAGTTTTTTTCATGTTCATTTATTTTTTGTAAAAATATAGAAAATCTACTTATTTTATAGTATTTTTTTGTTGATTAAATTAAAGTTCAAGAGTTATTTGCCCTCCTAAATATTCATCATCTTCAGACTTCTCATTTCCATCTAATTGATCTTTTTTTAATTTATCTGTAATTTTAATCTCTGATTTTGTATTGCCAATATTTTCTTTTGTATTAAGTTCTTCTGGCTGATCTTCTTCTAATGATTCTTTAAATGGAAGAGGTTCTAATAAGTTAATTTCTTTCACTTTCTTAGATGTTAGTTTATTACCTAGAGATTTTTCTCCTTTTATTGAGATAAATTCTTGGAGGTTAATAATCTTTTTTTGCCTTTCTTTTCCTTTCTCTTTTACAAAAATAATCTCAACTTGAGGATGCCAGTCAGTAGTTACTACCTCAAGTTGATTTTCTCCATCATTAGGCATAAGATTAAAACGGCTCATAGTATTAGATACTAAAAACCGTTTCACATAATAGCTCTTTTTATTTTTATTATAATAAATTGCGGAGATAGGTTTTTGAATGTTATTTTTTTCTATTAGTATCATGTCTTCATCAAAATGATTACTAATATCAAAGCTCTTTAATTCAATGTCTCCAGATTGATGAATAGTAAGTATCTTGTCATCTGACTTAAAAGCTCCTAACAACTCTCCTCTTTCATCAACATTTAATCTTTGCACTGTATCATCAAACCAAATTTTACGTGCTGATAAAGTTGATATTCCTATTGATTTTAATTCGACCTTCTTAACTGCTTTTTTAGTTAGAATATTTCCTCCAGCCCCCTTTCCTTTAATACTTAATTCAGCAAAATCAATATCCATCTTCAATGTCTTAAGTTTAGCTAACTTTCTAAGATGAATAGTTACTTTTTCAGCTTCTCCATTTGGATTTGCAGTAAAATAAATTATTTTACTACCCTTGTCAGATTTTGTTACTTGATATTCTTTATTTCTAGTAATAGAGGTTACAGGAAAACGCTTCATCATTGTATTTCCAGATAATCCGTCTTTATAAATCATATTATATATTGTCCGCTCATCTTTCTTCTTAAAAACTGCACAATGAATAATATCTTTACCTACAAACACTTTGCTATCTACTTTAACAACCTGCATATAGCCATTTTTCCTAAAAACAATAATATCATCAATATCAGAGCAATCAGAAATAAACTCATCCTTACGCATTGTAGTTCCAATAAAACCTTCTTCTCTATTAACATAAAGTCTTTTATTAGCTACAACAACCTTTGTAGCATCAATACTTTCAAAAGTTCTTATCTCAGTTCTTCGCTTCTTATCTTTCCCATACTTGGATTTAAGGCTCTTAAAATAATCAATAGCATAGTCAGTTATGTTAGCTAGATAGCCTTTGATTTCCTTAATTCTTTCTTCAAGCTTACTTAGCTCTTCTCTGGCTCTATCTAAATCAAACTTTGTAATCTTTTTGATTTTTATTTCAGTAAGCTTCTCAATATCCTCATCACTAACTTCTTTAATTAAATCTTTTATATAAGGATTTATCTCTGTATGGATTGTTGAGATTATTTTTTGCCAGCTATCTAGTTCTTCAATTTTATGATAGATCCGATTCTCGATAAATATTCTTTCTAAAGAGGCAAAATGCCATTTATCTTGTGTTTCACTAAGATTTACCTCAAGTTCCTTTGTTAGTAGTTCTAGTGTATAATTAGTGGAGTGTTGTAAAATTTCAGATACACCCATGAATTTTGGAGTATTATCTTCAATAATACACGCTAATGGTGAGATAGATATTTCACAGTCAGTAAATCTGTATAGAGCATCAATGGTCTTGTCAGGTGATATTCCTGATGGAATTGAAACTGAAATCTCTACATTCTCAGCAGTATTATCTTCTATCTTTTTTATCTTTATTTTTCCCTTGTCATTAGCTTTCAATATAGAATTAATTAATGATGATGTATTTGTTGAGAACGGTAACTCTGATATTATTAAAGTATTCCTGTCTTCTTGAGTAATTTTAGCTCTTACTCGAACTTTACCACCTCTCATTCCATTATTATAATTACTAAAATCAGCACTTCCTCCACTAAAAAAATCAGGAAATATCTTTGGTTTTATTCCATTAAGGACTTTTATTGAAGCATCAATAAGTTCATTAAAATTATGTGGCAATATCTTTGTTGAGAGTCCTACAGCAATACCTTCAACTCCATGAACTAGAAGTAAAGGAAACTTTACTGGTAGTGTTTGTGGCTCCCTCCCTCTTCCATCATAACTTGATCTCCAATGTGTGATCTTTTTATTATATACAACATCTAATGCAAAAGGAGTTAATCTGACCTCAATATATCTAGGAGCAGCTGCTCTGTCTCCAGTTGCAAGATTTCCCCAATTACCCTGCATATCAAGTAATAATTCTTTCTGCCCAATCTGAACCATTGCATCTCCAATAGAAGCATCTCCATGAGGATGATATTTCATAGTGTGCCCAATTACATTTGCAACCTTATGATACCTTCCATCATCTAATTCTTTTAAAGAATGAAGAATCCTTCTTTGCACAGGTTTTAAACCATCGTTAATATTAGGGACAGCTCTTTCTAGGATTACATATGAAGCATAGTCGAGGAACCAGTTCTGGTACATCCCAAAAACATGAATAACCTTCTCTTCTTTATTTTTTTCATCTATTGGATTCTCTCTGTTCATTAATTGTTTTTTACAATTATTTTATCTAATATGCTGCTAATTCCTTCAATCTCTTCTTCAGATATTAAAGTCATGTTAAATCGTTTAATAATTCTCCTGTTATTGTTTCTTATTTTCAGCATTAAAGTTTTATTGATGGAGAATGGTCTTTCAAAAAAAGAATAATCTTCTAACATCTTATGTGAGATATCAACATAATTTCTCTTTCCAAAAATCCCGCTAATAGTCCTAGATGACACAATCTGAATTACATAATTATCTATTGATATTTTATAGAAGAATATCCCTTTAATTATAATATAAACAAAGACAGGAATTAATAATAAAATATAATTTTTATTTTCAATGATATAAGAAGTAATACCGGAATTAGGAAGCATATATGAAAATAATAATGGAAGAGCAAAGCCAAGTACTCCAACTAATGATATCATAGCGGTTATTAAATATGACCTTTTTATGTTATGATATTTTAGATTCATTGTATTAATTAATTATATCCTCTTCAACTCTTAGATTAGAAATTATAAAGTCTTGTCTTTCTTTACTATTTTTTCCCATAAAATATTTTAATAAATCTTGAACTTTTGATTCTTTTCCTAGTATTACAGGGTCTAGTCTCATGTCACTACCTATAAAATATTTAAACTCACTTGGTGATATTTCCCCAAGTCCTTTAAAACGTGTTATTTCTGCTGAATTACCAATTTCCTGAAGCGCCTCTCTTCTATCTTTTTCTGAATAACAATATATAGTTTTCTTTTTATTTCTTACTCTAAATAAAGGTGTCTCTAGAATGTAAACATGTCCTTCTTTGACTAGTTCTGGGAAAAACTGTAAAAAGAAAGTAAGTAACAATAGTCTAATATGCATTCCATCTACATCAGCATCAGTAGCAATTACAATTTTATTATAACGCAAGTCATCAATACCCTGTTCAATATTAAGAGCTGCTTGCAATAAATTAAACTCCTCATTTTCATAAACAACCTTTTTGGTCAGTCCGAACGAATTGAGTGGTTTACCTCGAAGACTAAATACTGCTTGTGTTTTAATGTCACGAGTTTTAGTAATTGACCCAGATGCTGAATCTCCCTCTGTAATAAAAAGTGTTGAATCAGCTCTATTTTCTTGCTTCTGATCATTATAATGCACCCTACAATCTCGTAATTTCTTATTGTGTAGATTGGCTTTCTTAGCTCTTTCTCTAGCAAGTTTTTTTACTCCTGCCATTGCCTTTCTTTCATGCTCCGTTTGCTTTATCTTTTCCTCAATTGCCTCAGCAGTAACAGGATTCTTATGAAGAAAGTTGTCCAGTTGTTTTTTAAGAAAATCTTGAATAAATGTTAAAACTGTAACGCCACCAGGCTCCATCTCAGCAGAGCCAAGTTTTGTTTTAGTTTGAGACTCAAAAACTGGTTCAATTACTTTAATGCTAATTGCTGCATTTATTGCTTGCCTGATATCAGATGCATCATAATTTTTACCATAAAACTCCCTTATTGTTTTTACAAGAGCCTGTCGGAAAGCTCCTTGATGAGTTCCTCCTTGAACAGTATGCTGTCCATTGACAAATGAATAATATTGCTCAGAATATTGACTCTTACAGTGTGTTATTGCTACCTCAATATCATTACTAGAAAGATGAATAATTGGATATAGTTTCTCAGCATCAGTATTCTGATCTAATAGATCAAATAAACCGTTCTCAGAATAATATTTCTCATTATTATATATAATTGTTAGTCCGGGATTCAGGTAACAATAATTCCACATCATTTTTTCTACATACTCACTTATAAATCGATATTTACCAAAAAGAGATTCATCAGCGATAAAAGTAACTTTAGTTCCTCTTCTGCTAGTATTTTCCTGTATTGGTTCGTCATTAATAATCTCCCCTTGTTTAAATTCAACTAGTTTACTTTTTCCTTCACGAACTGAACTAATTTTAAAGTAAGAAGACAATGCATTTGCAGCTTTTGTACCAACACCATTAAGTCCAACTGATTTCTTAAAAACTTTTGAGTCATATTTTGCACCTGTATTAATCTTAGAGACACAGTCAATTACTTTTCCTAAAGGTATACCTCTTCCAAAATCACGTATAGAAACTTTATTGTTTTTTATATTTACTTCAATTGTTTTTCCATTACCCATGACAAACTCATCGATAGAATTATCAATCACCTCTTTTAGCAGTACATAGACACCGTCATCAGGAGATGATCCATTTCCCATTTTACCAATATACATGCCTGGTCGTAATCGAATATGTTCTTTCCAATCAAGTGAACGTATACTATCTTCATTATAATTTGCTACATCCATTAGATTAATTCTTGTTTTGCTTGTTTTTGAAAAATTAGAAAGCAAATATAAAAACACTCATTAATCTTATTTATAAAAAGATTAGTACGTTATTAACAGGTTTTTCAACCAGAAAAATTATGTTAAGTATATGTGGCTTTATTCTTTTATTTTTCAGATAATTATACATTAAATCGAAAATGTATAATATCACCATCTTTTACCATATAATCTTTACCTTCTATAGAAAGCTTTCCCGCATCCCTAGAAGCTTGCTCAGATCCTAAATTAATAAAGTCATTGTATGATATTACTTCTGCTCTAATAAAACCTTTCTCAAAATCAGTATGTATAACTGCTGCAGCTTTAGGAGCTTTCATGCCCTTTTTAATTGTCCATGCTCTTACCTCCTTTGCTCCAGCAGTAAAGAAAGTCTGAAGGTTTAGTAACTTGTAAGTTGCCTGAATTAAGTAATGTACGCCAGGTTTTTCTAAGCCTAACTCTTCTAAGAACATTTGCTGTTCTTCGATTTCATCTAGTTCAGCAATCTCTGATTCAATAGCCGTTGCAATTAAAATAACCTCAGCATCTTCATTCTTAACAGCATCTTTTACTGCGTCCACATGCTTATTTCCTGTCTTTAAAGAAACTTCATTAACATTACATATATATAAAACAGGCTTTGCTGTAATTAAATGTAAATCAGATATTATTTCTAACTCTTCATCATTAGAATGCATACTTCTTGCTGAGTTACCAGCTTCTAAGTGTGCTATATATTTCTCAGCAGTATTAATTATTCTATTCGCTAACTTATCTCCAGACTTTGCAGTTCTAATATTTTTGTCACGTAATTTTTCTAATGTTTCTAGATCTTTTAACTGTAATTCCATATCAATTGTTTCTTTATCTCTTACTGGGTTAACAGAACCATCAACATGAACAATATTTTCATCTTCAAAACATCTTAAAACATGAATAATTGCATTAGTCTCACGAATATTACCTAAAAATTTATTGCCTAACCCCTCCCCTTTACTAGCTCCTTTAACAAGCCCTGCAATATCTACCACTTCAACAGTAGTTGGCATGACTCTTTCTGGATTAACAATATTTGCTAAAGTCTCTAGTCTTTCATCAGGAACAGTAATAATACCTACATTAGGCTCAATAGTACAAAAAGGAAAGTTTGCTGACTGAGCTTTAGCTTTAGACAAACAATTAAAAAGAGTTGATTTGCCAACATTCGGTAATCCTACAATTCCACATTTTAAGGCCATATATAAAAAATTTAAAAGGTTGTCAAAGGTATCATTTTACAGACAAGTAATACTGTGAAGCTATACAACTTTTTCTTGTCAATAATTCGTTAATAAATTTAATGATATTTCATTTGGTTAAATATCTACAGAGATAAGTATTCTTATTTTTGAAAGAAATTAATTAAGATAAAAAAATGCTAAATATTGCTGAATTAAAAGATACGGTTGTACAAGTAAGAAGAGATATATTAAGAATGGTTCATGCTAATAGTTCTGGACACCCCGGAGGTTCATTAGGATGTGCTGAATATTTTACAGCTCTCTATTTTAATATTATGAATCACAATACCAACTTTAGTATGAATGCAAAAAATGAAGATGTTTTTTTACTATCAAATGGACATATTTCACCTGTATTTTATTCAGTGTTAGCAAGGAGTGGTTATTTCAATATAGAAGAGCTATCAACATTTAGAAAAATAAACAGTAGATTACAAGGACACCCAACAACACATGAGGGACTAGAAGGGATAAGAATGGCATCAGGGTCATTAGGTCAGGGACTTTCAAATGCAATTGGAGTAGCGCTTACTAAAAAACTAAATAATGACAACTCATTAGTCTATTCTTTGCATGGTGATGGAGAATTGCAAGAAGGACAGGTTTGGGAGGCATTAATGTATGCTGCAGGAAATAACGTAGATAATATTATTTCAACTATTGACTATAATCAAAAACAAATTGACGGGTCATTAGATGACGTATTACCAATTGGCGATCTAAAAGCTAAGCTTGAGTCTTTTGGCTGGCTTGTACTTGAAGAAAAAGAAGGTAATAATATTGAAGCGATTATTAATACATTGCAAGCAGCAAAGAAACTTAGTGGATCTGGAAAACCAATAGTAATTATTATGCATACTGAGATGGGTAATGGAGTTGATTTTATGATGGGAACACATAAGTGGCATGGATCGGCACCTAATGACGAGCAATTATCTGATGCGCTTTCACAAAACCCTGTAACCTTAGGTGACTACTAGAGATTTTAAAATATTATTAATAGCTTTTTTCCTATTTTCAGGAAATTTTAACACTATAGCTCAGACAAAGAAAGAGCCATTAAGTCGTATTCTTTTTATTTTTGATGCATCAGCATCAATGCTTGGAAGATGGCAGAGTGGAAGAAAGATTGATATTGCTAAAAAACTTTTAAGCAATATGGTTGATTCCTTACAAGATATCGAAAATTTAGAGTTAGCATTAAGAGTCTATGGACATAAAAGCGGGTACCCACCTCAAGATTGTGAGGATACTCATTTAGAAGTAGGATTCTTAAAAGCTAATTATGCTGTAGATATTATCAAAAAAAAATTATCTGTGATAAGATCTAGAGGAACAACTCCAATTGCTCGTTCTCTAGAAGAAGGAGCAAAAGACTTCCCTGATAAAGACGCTAGAAATATTGTTATCCTAATAACTGATGGTAAAGAAGAGTGTGAAATGGACCCTTGTGCTGTCTCAAGACTTTATCAAAGAAAAGGCATTATTCTAAAGCCTTTTGTAATTGGCGTAGGACTTGATCAGAGCTGGAAAGAATCATTTGATTGTGTAGGTAGATTTTTTGATGCAAGTAAAGAACAAGATTTCACAAATATCTTAAATATTGTAATATCACATGTTATCGACAATACGACTGCGCAAGTTAATCTATTAGATGAGAATGGAGAGCCTACAGAAACTAATGTAAATATTACTTTCTATAATGATTTCACAGGAATATCTAAGTATAATTATATACATACTATAAATGCTTATGGGAATCCTGACACTATGGTGATTGATCCTGTACTAACATATAAAGTTGTTGCACATACAATCCCTCCTGTTACAGTTAATGATATTGAACTTAGAGCTGGCAAACACACCATTATTCCTATAAATACTCCTCAAGGTGAATTAGAAATAACAATGAATTCTAAGGTAAAGTACCAATATATAGTACGTCCTTCAAAAATAGATTCAACACTTAATGTGCAAGAAATAAATACGGTTGAGAAATATCTTACTGGTAGTTATGACATTGAGCTTCTGACACTTCCAAGGAAGAGCTTCTTAGATGTAGAAATTTATCAAAGTGCAAAAACTACATATGCAATTGAAACACCGGGTGTTGCTAATATAATACTTCCTTCAAAAGGATATGGAGGGCTGTATGTTTACAATGGTGATAATCTAGAACAAATATATCATTTTAAAGGAGAAAAAGATCAACACAGGTTAACACTATTACCTGGAAGGTATAAAGTAGTTTTTAGAGCTAAATCAGGAAAGAATTATATTTATACGACTGAGAGAAGTTTTAAATTAAAATCAGGACAATCAGAACTTATTAAAATCTATTAAGAAATGGAATTAAAAGATACAAGATCAGGATTTGGCGCAGGATTAACAGAATTAGGAAGAACTAATAAAGAGGTAGTTGCGCTTTGCGCTGATCTTACAGGCTCCTTAAAAATGAATGATTTTCAAGATGAGAACCCAGAACGATTCTTTCAGATTGGAATTGCTGAAGCAAATATGATAGGAATTGCTGCAGGGATGACTATTGGAGGAAAGATCCCCTTTACAGGAACCTTTGCAAACTTCTCTACAGCTAGAGTTTATGATCAAATAAGACAAGGAGTTGCTTATTCGAATAAGAATGTTAAAATTTGCGCTTCACATGCTGGCTTGACATTAGGTGAAGATGGTGCTACACATCAAACCTTAGAAGATATTGGCATGATGAAAATGCTACCTCATATGGTAGTGATTAATCCTTGTGACTACAATCAAACTAAAGCAGCTACTATTGCTATAGCAGATTATGTTGGCCCTGTTTACTTAAGATTTGGAAGACCCAAAGTACCCAACTTTACTCCTGCTGATCAAAAATTTGAGATTGGAAAGGCATTGCACTTAAAAAAAGGAGATGATGTAACAATATTAGCAACTGGTCATTTAGTTTGGGAATCTCTAGAAGCAGAAAAAACACTTAATAAAGAAGGGATTTCAGCTGATGTTATTAATATCCACACTATTAAACCCTTAGATAATGATGCTATAATAGAATCTGTCAAAAGAACTAAATGTGTTGTTACTGCTGAAGAGCACATGCTAAACGGAGGACTTGGAGATAGTATTGCACAGCTTCTATCAAGAAAACTACCTACTCCTATTGAAATGGTTGGAATGAATGATATGTTTGGAGAAAGTGGGCCCCCAATGAAATTAATGGAAAAATATGGTATTGATAGGAATGCAATTGTTGATTCAGCAAAAAAAGTAATAGCAAGAAAGTAAGAATGGATGCTGCAAAAGAGATCTTTAAAAAACATCAAGCTCAGACATTCCCGACTCCTTCATGCTTAGAGATTAAAAGTGCAAAGGGAAGTTATATAACTGATGTAGAAGGCAAGCAATATCTAGATTTTGTTGCGGGAGTATCAGCTTGTACGTTAGGTCACTCTAATTCAATTATTACAAATGCTGTAAAAAAACAATTAAATAAATATTCTCATGTAATGGTATATGGAGAATACGTGCAGAACCCTCAATATAAATTAGCTGAGTTATTGGCAAAAAATCTACCTACTAGTCTAAATACAACCTACTTTACTAATTCTGGAACAGAAGCAATTGAAGGGGCTATGAAGTTAGCAAAAAGAGCTACAGGTCGCTCAGAAATCATTTCTTGTAAGAATTCATATCATGGTTCAACACAAGGATCATTAAGTATTATGGGAAATGAGCGGAAGAAAGCAAATTACAGGCCTCTTTTACCATCTTGTAACCAAATTCATTTTAATGATGATAGTACATTAGCTAATATTACAAATAAAACTGCCGCGGTCGTTATTGAGCCAATACAGGGTGCTAGTGGATTTATAAGTCCAGAAAATAACTTTTTATTAAATGTGAAAAAGAAATGTGCCGAAACAGGAACACTACTTATTTTTGATGAAATACAGACCTGTTATGGTAGACTAGGAACTCTATTTGGCTTTGAGTGTTATAATGTAATTCCAGATATACTATGTCTTGCAAAAGGAATGGGAGCAGGTATGCCAATAGGTGCTTTTATTTCTTCAAATAAACTAATGAATCTATTAACTTTTGAGCCTAGCTTAGGCCATATTACTACTTTTGGAGGTCATCCTGTAAATTGCGCCGCAAGCTTAGCTTGCTTAGAGCACCTGATTTCTACAGAAATAATAAATGATATAGAGGAAAAAGAACGGCTTTTTAGAGCAAATTTAATTCATTCAAAAATAAAAGAGATTAGAGGTAAGGGTCTTATGCTTGCTATTGAATTAGATGATGAGTCTTTGGTAAGAAAAGTTGTAGATAAATCTTTAGAAAAAGGATTGATATTATTCTATTTTTTATTTACTGATACTGCTATTCGTATTACACCTCCTCTTACTATTTCCGACAATGATATTATTAAAGGATGTAAAATAATAAAATCAATATTAGATGAATAAAAAAAGGAGCCTAATGGCCCCTTTTTTATAAAATTAATATTGTAAAAATATTTTAATGCTCATGAACATGACCAGCTCCAATTCCTAGCTTTTTTATAATCTTTTTATTTACAGCATTCTCAAGATTTTGATCTAATTTTCTTTGTACCGGGTCATAACTTCTAATGTTTGAATAGTAACCTGGGTAACCCTCAACAGTAGCCTCGTACTGCTTAATAATAAACCAGTTTCTTTCCGTATAAACATATCTTGGGTGAGCAATAAAATCAGCATCAGTTCCATTTAAAGCATCATAAGCTGCTGAAGATTTAACTTTACCTGCTGCATCTCCTGTCAATACATTGCTAAGTATTGAAAAAGGATTTATTGCGTTCCAAAGCCAAGATATTGGGCTTGACTTAGCAGAAACATTTCCATATGCTCCATAGTCAACTCCATCAGCATATTCACTGTCTCCTTCAATTCTAAACATAAGGAACCATGTAGAAGAAGAAGAACCTTTAATCTTTTTTGTGTCATCAACAGTTATATCAGCCTCTAAAGTTTGGTGAGAAATATCTCCTGGCAAATCAATTGGAGCTCCTGCTGCAGCTTTATTAGTTGAAGTACAGCTAGATAGAACAGCTGCTACAACAAATATTGCTAATAATGGGTACATTTTTTTCATATCGTTTTTGTTTTAAGTTAGTATAATTAAGTTAGTATTTGTTTTAATATTTTTAATTCCAGAAATCACTTTTACAATCATAATTATTATCTTCCATTGCATCTATATAATCATTAAAATCTTTTTTAGATTCAAAGTTGTCACTGCAAACCTCCTCTATATAGTTACCAAATGAATCGTAATTCCCATTCTCATCATAAGATTGATACTCCATAGTATCATGTGTACATTCCTTGCATTTATTACAAGCAGAAAACATAAGTACTACTGCCGAAAATAATAATATTTTTTTCATTTTTTTAATTTTAGTTCCAGAAATCACTTTTACAATCATAACCATCATCTTCCAAGCTATCTATAAAATCATTAAAATCTTTCTTAGATTCAAAGTTATCACTACATACTTCGGTTATTTGGTCTCCATATGTTTCTTGCTCACTAATACCAGAATATCCTCCAACAGTCCATGGATCTCCATCTGTGCATTCCTTACATTTATTGCAAGCAGAAAAAACAAAGGCTATAGCAAAAAATAATAGTAATTTCTTCATAATAAAGTGCAATTATACTAAAAAAAAATGAAACTTTTAAAAATGCATTTTACATCTTACGCCTTCTTAATAAATTGAGTTTTTATTACTAATTGATTCTTACCAATTCTACACTCAATATTTTGAGGATCCCCTATCGTTCGTATATTTTTAATTTTCTCTCCTCTTTTAAGAGTCTTTGACATTCCTTTTACTTTTAAGGTTTTCGAGATAATTACTGTATCTCCATCATTGAGCAAGTTTCCTACTGAATCTTTAGTTTCCATTGCTTTTATCATTTAGCATAGGTACAAAAGAAAAGTTCCCATGAGTTGTTATTTTATTTTCTTTCTCTGATATTTTCTCAATCAAATGCATTAATTGTGTGTTGCCATCCCCAATAGGAGCCACCATCTTCCCTCCTACTTTTAACTGAGCTAGTAAGTCCTCAGGAATAAAAGGAGCTCCACAAGTAATTATAATCTTATCAAAAGGAGCAAACTTAGGTAATCCTTTATATCCATCTCCATATATAAACATACAGTTATAGCCTAACTTGGGTAGAAATTCCTTTGTTTTTAGAAATAAATCTCTTTGACGCTCAATAGTAAACACCTCTGCATCTAACAAAGAGAGTACAGCAGCTTGGTATCCAGAACCTGTGCCAACTTCAAGTACTTTTTCATTTGGCTTTAAATCTAACAGTTGAGACTGGAAGGCAACTGTGAATGGCTGTGAAATCGTCTGTCCTGATCCAATTGGAAAAGCTTTGTCTTGATAAGCAAAATTTACAAATGCTGTATCTAAAAACTGATGTCTAGGTATTGTATTAATTGCACCTAAAACATTTTGATCTTTAATTCCTTTCTCTTTCAGATGATCAACTAATTGCTTTCGCATACCTTGGTGCCTAAAACTATCTAACATTACTTATCTTTTATAAATCTTTTAACTATTTTTGTAACAAGTTTACAATACAAAATAAGACAATAAAATGGTTTTCTTTACATTATTAAGTATTGTTAATTACACACTATATTGTTAATATGAATAAAATACTAAGCTTACTAATTCTTTTAATACTGTTTTCATGTGAAAAACGCGATATTAATAAGCCATCTTATATTAGTATTAAAAATATTTATCTAGATTCAACCGAAACGTACAACATTACTGATGCTTGGATTTATATTGATGATAATTTACAAGGAGTTTATGAATTACCAGCACATTTTCCAATTTTATCTTCAGGAACACATAAGTTAAGAGTAAAGGCAGGAATTAAGAAAAATGGAATTGCAAGTAGTAGAATTGCATACCCTTTTTACACATCATATATTATTGATGAATATAATTTTGAATCGAGAACAACTATTGAAGTTAACCCGTCAGTAGAATCCCTTTACAGTAATGATTCTATTTTTATTGAAGATTTTGATGGCTCTGGATTAAGTTTAGAAACTGACAGCTCAACATTCTCCATTGAAAATTTCAACTCTATTGATGGTAATTACGGCACAATAAATCTTGTTGATTCAGTATTTTTATCTGAAATAACTACAAATAAATTAGAGAATCTTCCTCAGCAAGGTGCTGATGTTTATTTAGAACTTGACTATAAGTGCGATACAGACTTCCTAATTGGCGTATATATAAATTTTCCTGGAGGGGTTGTTAAAAAAGAATTACAATTAATATACCCTCAAGCAGAATGGAATAAAATTTATATAGACCTTACTCAAACAATATCTGAAGGAATAGGAGCAGAGTCATTTAAAGTATTCATAGGCGCTAATAAAGGATCTACACTTGAAACAAAGAAGATCTATCTTGATAACCTTAAAGTCGTATTTTTATAACAACAAATTATTAAACATTTACAATGAAAAAAATCTTAATCATTTCAATATCGCTTTTTTTAAGCAATCTTATCTATTGCCAAACAAACACAAAAAAATGCATGACAACTGATCTAATAAAAAATGAGTTAAAAAATAATCTAGATTATGAATTAAATAGACAGAATCTTTATAACTACAATAAAAACAATCAGTTTATAGACAATAAAAATCAACCTGTAATTACAATCCCAGTAGTAATTCATGTTGTTCATAGAACACAAGATGCAATAGGTTCAAATACAAATATACCAGATGCTCAAATAGAAGATCAATTATTAATATTAAATCAAGATTACAGTCAAACAAACCCAGAGTTCCCTAACCCTCCAAGAAATACATTTATTAATAATGTAGGAAACCCACAGATTCAATTTTGCCTAGCAAGTATTGATCCATCTGGAAATCCAACAACAGGAATAACTAGAACTCCTACTTCTAATTCAGATTGGGATTATGACACGCAATCTAATGATATGAAACAAGCATCTACTGGAGGGATTGATAATTGGGATCCATTAAGGTATCTTAATATCTGGATTTGCAAAATTGGATCTTCAGGAGGCGGACAAACACTTGGTTATGCTTATCTTCCTGGCTTACAGGCTGGCAATCAATCTTGGAAAGATGGAATTGTTGTAGATTACAGATATTTTGGTACTGTCGGTAGCTCTAGTAATTTTAGTGATGGCAGAACAACTACACACGAAGTTGGACATTATTTAGGTTTAAGTCACACATTTTGTGAAAGTTCAGGCTGTTGTGATAATGACCTCTCTAGTATATATAGTTGGGGAGATGTAGATGACACTCCTGCAACAGAAGATATTTATTTTGGTAGTGTTAATGCTTTTACAAATAACAACACATGTAATGATCTATCTTATTCAAATATATTTACAAGCAATGTATTAGATATGGATGAGAATTATATGTCATATTCAAGCGATCAATGGATGTTTTCTCAGGGACAGGTAGATGTAATGCTAGGCACATTAAATGCTTCAACATGGCAAGGAGGAAGAGTTGAGTTAAAGAACTCAACTGTTTCTGTTAATTGTAACGGTATTGTTGCAAGTTCATGGGATTGTGACAATCAAGGCAATTGTGTCGATCCAGGTACAGGAAATGGTTCTTACAGCAGTTATAATGCGTGTTTAGCAGTTTGTGGTTGTGCTGGAGACACTCCTCCTATAACTGAAGGATTCCAAAATACAACGCTTCCAAATAATTGGTCTATTGATAATCCTGATGGTGATCAAACATGGGAAGTTAATTCAAATTATGGTTACAACAGTAGCGGCTGTATATCTATTGAAAACTCAATATACTCAGCTAATGGAGAGTATGATGATCTTAATTCACCGACATTAAATTTCTCTAATGCAAGCAATATTGACTTAAGTTTTGATTATGCTTATTCGCTATGGACAGATCCTAGTTTGGCACAAAACTGGTCTGACACATTAATTATTCTAGTGTCTTCTGATTGCGGATTAAGTTGGGAGAAGGTGTGGGAAAAAGCTGGAGCTAATTTAGTAACCACAACACCGATATTTAATGGATTTGAATGGTTCCCTAGTGGTAATAATGATTGGAATTCTGTGTCTATTAATTTAAATAATTATATAAATATAGATGGTGTAATTATTAAATTTAGGAATGTGAATCAATACGAAAATAATCTATTTATTGACAATATTAATATTAGCGCAAATATCACCAATTCTATACATGAGGACATGCAAAATACTATTCTAGTATATCCTAACCCTGCTGACAAAAGTATTACTATAAATTATACTGGTAAAAAAGAGATTTACAATATGCTAGGAAAGAAAGTTTTGGAGACGTCTGAGAATGAAATTAATATAGACTCTTTATCTAAAGGAGTATATGTTATAAAAGTAAATAATACGAGTATCCGTCTTATAAAGAAATAATAGATATAAAGAAACTAAATACAAAGAAAATGAAGAATATTACAGTAATTGGTGCAGGAACAATGGGAAATGGAATCGCTCATACATTTGCTCAGAAAAATTTTAACGTTAAGCTAGTTGACATCTCAAGTGAAGCGCTTGAAAAGGCCTTAAAAACCATTGAAAAAAATCTTGAAAGAATGGTTAAAAAAGAAAAAATTACTGAGAGTCAGAAATCAAATACTTTAGCTAATATATCTACATATACTGATCTAGAATCAGGTGTGGACGGAGCTGATTTGGTGGTAGAAGCTGCAACCGAGAATAAAGATTTAAAGTTAAAGATATTTCAACAATTAGATCAAATCTGCGATCTAAACACCATCTTAGCTTCAAATACTTCATCTATCTCAATTACTGAAATTGCTTCAGTAACTAATAGAGCGGAAAAAATAATTGGAATGCACTTCATGAATCCAGTACCACTTATGAAGCTTGTAGAAGTAATACGAGGAAAACAAACATCAGATCAAGTAACTAACTCTATAATGAGTTTAAGCAAATCTTTAAACAAGATACCTGTTGAAGTAAATGATGCTCCTGGATTTGTAGCAAATCGTATACTAATGCCAATGATTAATGAAGCTATTTACACTTTAAATGAAAAGATATCCTCTGTTGAAGGTATTGATACTGTAATGATTCTAGGTATGTCACACCCAATGGGCCCATTACATTTGGCAGATTTTATTGGATTAGACGTATGTTTATCTATTCTAGAAGTAATGCATGATGGGTTTGGTGGTGAAAAGTATACCCCATGTCCATTATTAATTGATATGGTAAAAAATGGACACTTAGGTATAAAATCAGGAGCAGGATTTTATGATTACTCAGAAGGGGTCAGAAATAAAAAAGTATCAGCACAATTTGTATAGAAAATAATTAAAGGAAATGTTTTTCTCTTTATTCTTCTAAAGCTGCTTCTATTTCTTCTTGTATTAGAATGTGTTCAATAAGCATATCCTCTCTTATGTTTAAAGGATTATATTCAGTTTTTAAGTTATTATCCCAAAGCTTTGCCATTGTTTGCCAAAAAAACGCATTAAATCTTCCTCTGTATGATTTTAGAATTTCATATGAAGTAGTTCTTGTTTCTCTGTAAATTAATTTCACCAATATCTTTCCTTCACTCATAGTAAGATTCTTTAATCTTTCTGTATATTCTTCTTTTACCCATTTAGCAACCTCTTTTGTATATCGTTTCTTTTGTCTTCTCTTTGGAATTGAATCGAGTTCATTTCTTATTTCTTCTAATTTTTCTTTTGCTGCTAAGGCATAGGGATAAACTTTCAAAACTCTCCTTTTTAATATATAATATCTCGATAGCTCTTTTTGATTCTTAAATGACAAGACCTCTATCTCAGGAACATTAGAAACAAATATTGTATCACCATCAATTACTTGAAAATCTATTACATTGAATTGTTGATCTTGACAAAAAGACTGATTAAATAGTAAAATAAAAGCAAAAAGAATAAAAAATCTCATGCAACAAATATAATCAGATTACGATACAATAGATTGTATTATGTAATTTTGTACTAATGATAAAAAATATCCAAATACAAGTATTACCTAACCAATCAGAAAACCCTAATTTACTGTTAAAAGCTGTTTCAGATAAGATAAATACCAAAGCATCTTCGATTAATCATATTGAGATTCTAAAAAAATCTATAGATTCTAGGCAAAGAATAACAAAGATTAATCTTATAATGAATGTATATATTAATGAGGAATTTAGTGAGAGAAAGATGTATATTCCTGATTATAAAGATGTAACTAATGCAGAAGAAGAGGTTATTATTATCGGAGCTGGACCTGCTGGACTATTTGCTGCGTTAAAGCTAATAGAAAATGGAAAGAAACCAATAGTCTTAGAAAGAGGAAAGGATGTTAGATCAAGAAGAATTGATCTTGCAAAGATAACTAAAGAACATATTGTAAATGAAGACTCAAATTACTGTTTTGGCGAGGGAGGCGCAGGAACATTTTCAGATGGGAAACTATATACTAGAACTAAAAAAAGAGGTGATGTAAATAGAATCCTTGATATATTAATCAATCATGGAGCTAATCATAATATAAAAGTAAATGCACATCCCCATATAGGCACCAATAAACTACCCAAGATTATTCAAAATATTAGAGAAACAATACTTCAATACGGAGGTGAGGTTATATTTAATTCTAGAGTAATAGATATTATTATTAAAAACAAAAAAACTGATGGGGTAGTTTTACAAAATGGAGATGTTATTAATGCCGGAAAAGTTATTTTAGCAACTGGGCATTCAGGAAGAGATATCTTTGAATTATTATATAAAAAAGAAATAGAAATACAAACTAAAGCATTTGCTATAGGGGTAAGAGTTGAACACACTCAAGAGCTTATAGATCAAATACAATATAAATGTCAAAAGAGAGGTGAATACCTTCCTCCTGCACCCTACTCTATTGTACAACAAGTAGATGGAAGAGGGGTGTACTCATTTTGCATGTGTCCTGGAGGAATTATAGCTCCATGCGCAACAAGTCCTGGTGAGGTCGTTACTAATGGATGGTCGCCATCAAGAAGAGATTATAAAACCTCAAATTCAGGAATTGTAGTAGAGCTTAAGTTAAACGATTTTAAAAAATATAGAGATAAAGGAGCATTAGCAGGGATGTATTTTCAAAAAGAAATTGAACAAAATTGCTGTAAATTAGCAGGAGGTACACAAAAGGTTCCAGCACAAAGATTAGTTGATTTTACTAATAATAAATTATCTAATGACATTCCTAAAACATCTTACTTTCCTGGAACTGAAACGCTAAGAATCAGTGATGTATTACCAAAATTTATAAATGATAGATTAAAAGAAGGTTTTATTCATTTTGGAAAACAAATGAAAGGATATCTAACAAATGAGGCTGTAATACACGCTCCAGAAACCAGGACCTCCTCTCCTGTACGCATACCTAGAAATAAGGACACATTTCAGCATACGCAAATCAAAGGACTTTTTCCTTGTGGAGAAGGGGCAGGATATGCTGGAGGCATTATATCAGCTGCCATAGACGGTGAAAAATGTGCTAATAAGTGTTAAATACTCTTCTTATCTTACCTCTGCTCCTGCTTTTTCAATAAAAGATTTGATTAGTTTATCCATAACTTTATCTACATATTTATCAGTTAAGGTTTTAGTAGAATCAGCCATGATAAATGACAATGCATATGACTTCTTTCCTTCAGGAAGATTATCCCCTTCATATACATCAAATAAGTTAACTGCTTTTAATATTGTATTATTAGTTTTCCGAGCAATATTATTTAAATCATCAAAAGAAACTGATTTATTCACTAATAATGAGAGATCTCTCCGGACTTTAGGGAATTTTGAAACTTCTTTGTATTTAATCTTATTATAAGTTACAAGCTCTAATATGAAATCCCAGTTAAAATCAGCAGCATATACTTCTGATTTCACATCAAATGCTTTACATAGCCTCTTATCAAGTTCACCAAAACAAACCAATCGTTTATTTTTGAACTTATACATTAAGCCATCGGCAAAACCATGTGTGGAAATAGTTTCTGAGTTAAATTGTTTAATTCCTAATCTACTCAGAATATGCTCTACTTGTTGTTTAATGAAATAAAAGTCTATCTTATGATTTAAACTGTCCCAGTTTTCAGCATTCACCCTTCCGCTTACTATTAGTTGCAAGTGCCAATTTTCCAAATTACCATCTTTGGTTTTATGATATGTTTTTCCAAATTCATAAAATTTAATATTAGGATTCTTTCTATTTTGATTATAAGCTATATTCTCTAAACCACCAAACATTAAAGATTGACGCATTACATCTAAATCCTGTGATAATGGGTTTAATAACTCTATATTTTTGGATGTATCTAATTCAGAAATAAGCGATGTATAAGCTCCTTTTGTTAGAGAGTTATTAATTGTTTCATAAAAACCATTATTAGTTAAAAGACTTGAAATCTTATTGCATACTTTTTGTGAATTATCACTATTTCTGGTTGATATACAAGTATTTAATTTAGTAGAAGTTACTACTGTGTTGAATCCATAGATCCTTAAAACTTCCTCAATTACATCTACTTCTCTTTCCACGTCAGAACGGAAAGGAGGAATAAGTAGGCTTAAACCATTATTAGAACTACTTATAATTTCAATCTCTAAGTCAAGAAGAATAGACTTTACAGCCTCTCTGTCAATTTTCGCACCAATAAGTGCGTCCATCTTCTTGTAAGTAAGATCAACAGCAAAGTGCTTAATCTTCTTAGGATAAATATCTATAATTTCTGAAGAAACTTCTCCACCACATATCTCAGTGATTAAAAGTGCTGCACGCTTTAGTGCATAAATAGTTATGTTAGGGTCACATCCTCTTTCAAAACGAAAAGATGCATCAGTGCTTAGTGTATGCCTCTTAGCTGTTTTACGAACACTAACCGGATTAAAATAGGCAGACTCAAGGAACACGTCAGTTGTTGTGTTAGAAACAGCAGAATCAACACCACCAAATACACCAGCAATACACATTGGTTTAGCTGAATTATTTATCATTAAATCATCAGATGAAATTTCTAGTTCTTTTTCATCTAGTGTAATAAAATTAGTTTTATTTTTGATAGTTGAAACAATAACCTTGTCTCCTTTAATTTTGGCAATATCAAAAGCATGTAGTGGCTGACCCAGCTCATGAAGCACATAATTAGTAATATCTACTACATTATTTATAGGTGTGAGGCCAATTACTTTTAATTTATTTTGCAGCCAATCAGGTGAACTTTCTATTTTAACACCACTAATACTTACTCCAGAATATCTAGGACAACGCTCAGCATCTTTTACTTCAACAGCAATAGTTTTTTTCGTATTACCCACTTTAAAACGATTAACTGATGGCCTGCACATCTGTAGTTTTTTCCCTTTATGGTTTAAAACAGCAAGCAAATCACGAGCAACACCAATATGACCCATGGCATCAGATCTATTTGGTGTCAATCCAATATTAAATACTGTATCTGATTCTAATCGAAAATATTCACTGGCGGGCATCCCTACCCTTGCATTATCATCAAGAACCATGATTCCATCTGTTGCGTCTCCAAGTCCTAATTCATCCTCTCCACAAATCATACCTACAGACTCTTCTCCTCTTATTTTTCCTTTTTTTATCTTAAATTTTTCATCATTATCATAAAGCCACGTTCCTACTGTTGCTACGGGAACTTTCTGGCCAATTTCTACATTAGGTGCTCCGCAAACTATTTGCAATGATTCTTTTGCTCCAATATCTACAGTGGTAAGGCTTAATCTATCAGCATTGGGGTGCTGGACTTTAGTAAGCACCTTGCCAATTACCACTCCTTTAAGGCCTCCTTTAATACTTTCTACCTCTTCTATTCCTTCAACCTCAAGTCCGGTATCAGTTAGTAAGGCAGCAATCTCTACAGAAGGAAGATCAAGATTTAAGTAATTCTTTAGCCAGTTGTAAGATATTCTCATTTAACAGTTGTTTGTAATACATGCAAAAATATAAAAATACAATGTCAGTTTACATTATATTTTTTGATGGTTTTTAACATAAAAAACCCCACCAATAAATAGTGGGGTTTTTTTGTTATTAAATTATATTAATTACATTGACAATCAAATTCCTCATTATTCTCTATTACTGCAATAGCCGTATTATATTCAGCAGTAGTCATATCTTCTTTACATACCTCTTCTGTAGTTGATATTCCCTCAGCTGTACATGTACAATCTTGACATTCCTTACACGAAGCAAAAGAAAACGCCACTAAAAATAAAAGGCTCATTTTTCTTGAAAGAAATAATTCTTTGATAAAAGGTGTAATATTCATCATAAAATACTTTTATAGTGCCTACTCTAAAATGGTTTTCGGCTTGCCCCTTCTTTTTTTACTTATCAGTACAAAAATAAAAAAAAAATATCAATAAAATAATATAAATAAAAGCTTTATGTAAAAATCACTAAGACTAATGCTATCAATCATTTAATGATATATTATTTCTTTTTTACTCTTTTTAAATCAAGCAAGTTCATAGCATTACTATTAAACCCACTAATCTCTTTTTGACTAAACCTTAAAACTCTATCATAATAAAGAGGTACAAATACTGCATTCTCTGTAATTATACTATCCATTCTCTGATACAAAAAAGCCCTTAAACTATCATTTGTCTCTGACAATGATTCTTCATATAACATGTCATAATTAATATCACTAAAATGAGTGTAATTAGGACCACCAGGAGAGAAGTTCTCACTACAAAAGAGAGAGAGGTAATTTTCTGCATCAGGATAATCTGCTATCCAACTTCCTCTAAAAAAACGAAGCCTTGAATTAGCTACCATTTCCCTATGAGCAGATGCAGGATTCACCTCTAGCTTTATATTTAAACCTATTTGCTCTAAACTATTTTGAATATATTCACATAAGTCCAGATATGATGCAGTTGTAGACAACACAATCTCATCTTGAGTATTAAATCCAGAAACCTTAATCAGCTCTCTTGCTTTCTCCGGATTATACCCATAACCAACAACCCTCTCGCTAAAAGAAGGAAGACCAACAGGAACAAAACCATTTGTAGCAGGAGTACCAATATTATTTCTAAGATATTTAAGCATCTTTACCCTATCAAACCCATAATTTATCGCCTTTCTTACCTCCAATGGCAAAGCATTATTCTCCATCAAAAACCCAAGATACTCAGTGTTTAGATATGGCTGAGATTGCAGTCTCACTTCTTCCTTATACTTATCTTGCAGCTCTCCATTACGAGTAAGAATATCATCCTTATAAGACGCATCAATTCCTGATATAAAATCTAACTCACCCTGAATAAATTGCAAGAATGCAGACTGCTTATCTTTAACAAATGTAATAGCAATAGCATCTAGATAAGGCAACGACTTACCCGCTTCTTTTTCAAAATAATTTGGATTACTTCTAAACACTAATTTAATACCATCTTCCCATAACTGAAACTTAAATGGCCCAGTGCCCACAGGGCGCCTATGAAAATTACCCCCTTCCACTATTTCTTTTGGAACAACAGAGCAATACTGCATACTTAGTAATGACAAGAAGGCAGGAAAAGGCTTCACTAATTCTACTCTAAAAGTACTATCATTTACAGCTGAATAAGATTTGATATTAGAAAGCACCCAAGCCCCTGGTGCAGCTAGCTTTTTATCTAAAAGCCGGTTAAATGAATACTCAAAATCATAAGCCACGACCTTCCTTCCTTTTCCATCCTTAAATATACTATGATCATGAAAGAAAACATCACTTCGTAGAAAAAAAGTATAAACTAAAGCATCAGGTGATATATTCCAATATTTTGCTACGGAAGGCTGAACTATTAAACTACTATCTAATTGAACTAATCCGTTAAACAATTGATTTACTGCCCATACCGTAGCCTGATCCTTTGCAAAAGCAGGATCTAATGTATTAATACCAGCAGATTCATTATACTTAAATATTGACAAATTATCATTTGAATATTTACTTCCACAAAAACTCAAAAATAATCCTAAAACAAAAAAGCCAACTTTCCACCTCATAGTTCAGTTTTAAGTTGGCTAATTTAAGTAATTAAAATTACCTCATAAGGTTTAGTTCTCCATTATAAACCCAAATTCTACCATTAAGATCATGTGCAGTGATTCGATACAAATAAACCCCACTATCTGTCAATAATCCTGAATAATCAGCACCATTCCATCCTAAATCAATACTCTTCGACTCAAAAACCACCCCTCCCCACCTATCAAAAACTTGCATTTCAAACTCTGCAATCTTATTTCCCTGAACCTCAAACACATCATTTATACCATCGCCATCAGGAGTAAAGGCATCAGGTATAAAAATTGTAAACTCAGGATAAATATTAATAATTTTAATGATTTCTGATTCACAGCCAAAGTCACTTACTGCTGTTAATGACACATTATAATCTCTTGTATTTCTAAAATCATACACAGGATCTTCTTCAACTGAATAATCACCATCATCAAAATCCCAAAAATAAGATGTAGCTCCTTCAGAATGATTATAAAAACTAATCTCTGAATTAATTTCCGAAACCATTAAAGCACTAGCTTGAAAATCCGCTACAGGAAGAGAATGAACAGTAATCATGTTTGGAATAATAGTATCTTTTATACAGCCGTCTTGCGAGACCACCTCTAAGCTAACATCAAACTCTCCTATATAATGATATGTATGATCAGGATTCTGCTCATTCGAAGAACTACCATCCCCAAATTGATAACTCCAAGCTATTATATCAGCACCATTACCATCTGACATATCACTAACACTAAACTCACTACCTAAACAAGTATATGAAGGCGCTTCAAAAACAGGCTCTGGCAATTTATTTACTATAATTTTTTCTTCTTTTAGCCCTTGACATCCTCTAGCAGACATAACTGACAGGCTAATATAATGGATTCCGTCATTCTTAAATGTATAAACTGTATTATTATTAGTTGAGAAACTCTCTAAACCAAAAATCCAATTCCAGTTTGTAATACCTGATCCTTCTACAAAAGAATAATCATTAAAGATTGTTGGACTTCCAAGACAGAATTCTGAAATTGTAAAATCAACAATAGGTTTAGCATAAACCTCTGCTGTTTTAATCAACGTACTTTTACAACCATTTTTAGTTACAGCCGTCAAGCTCACATCAAAAAGCCCGTTACCTAAGAAGACATGAGAGCTAATAGAATCATTTGAAATGTTCCCATCATTAAAGTCATACTGAATCCCTAATATTTGACTATTAGAAACAGAAGACAAATCAGTAAATATATTTCCTTGATTCTCACAATGATTCTCAATAATAAAATCAACTAAAGGCAATTCATGAACCTGAACACCCTTACTAACAATATTCTCACACCCCTCATTAGAAGTAACCCTTAAAGTAACATTATAGACTCCAACTTCTGGAAAAAGATATGATGGACTTGGATCACTAGAAACCCCTATCCCGTCGGCAAAATTATATGACCACTCCACAGTATTTATTGATGAATTGTCAGTAAAATTAATATCCTCTCCTAAACATGCATCACTTGCAGAAAAATCAGCTACTGGCAATGGAAATAATTGGACACTCTTAATAACAGAATCAATACAAGAATTATTCATATTTTTTACAACAAGCATAATTAAGTTATTTCCTACATTTAGAGAAGTATTTACATTTTGCCCATTCTGACCAAAACTCCAATCATAAGATACATTTACAGTATTTAATCCTGAATTTGCAAAGAATGATGTTATATCACCCTCACAATTATTATTTGTAGTAAAACTTGCCTCTGGAACTTCACTATGAACAGCTATAAAAACAGAATCAACTGCATCACAAATTCCGTCACTATGATATACAAAATACAACACATCAGTTAAAGGCAGCGCAACAGGATCAATAATATTAGGATTTGATAATGTAGCTGAAGGAACCCAGGTAAATTGCGTACTACTACCAGTTGCACTTAACTGAATAGACTCCCCCAAACATATCTCATCAGAGCTTCCCGCATCAACAGTTACCTCTCTCACATGAATAGTATCGAATAAACTAATAGTAATCTGACAACCAGAATCACTTTCTGCAATCAATGTAGGAATAAAATTCCCTGCTACTGCATATTCATGAGTTGGAAAACTATCATTAGAATAAAAACCATCACCAAAGTCCCACAAATACGCAGATGTATTAACTAAATTTGGAATAAAATTAACACCCTGATTTTTACACACTAATGAATCAGAAACTATAAAACTCCCAATTGGACCAGAAATATTTACTAAGCCTAATTTTACTAATGTATCTTGACAACCAAATGAATTTTCAACAATTAATGACACATCAAATATTCCAGAATTAGAAAACAAGTGTGTAGGATTCTCAATTGTAGAGCTACCTCCGTCACTAAATTCCCAAGTAAAAAAACTAGCATCATTGGATGATAAATTTGTAAAATCTGAAATTAGAGGAGGGCAACTTGAACCAAGAACTGGAGTAGTAAAATCAGCCGTTGGTTTCTGAACCTCAATATGGCTATTTAAATTTAAGCTATTTGAGCAGCCAAAAGAATCGGTAACCATTAGATTAATATCATAGACTCCATTATAACTGAATTGATGTATTGGACTAACATCACTAGACTGACTCCCATCACCAAAGTCCCATACTGAATTGATCTGAAATCCATTAGACAAGTTTGTAAAGAAGACATCATCACCAGGACAAATACCCTGACTACTAACACTAAAGTTAGCCGTAGGATATTGAAATTTAATATATTCTAATCTCTTTAAAGTATCCTTACAACCCTTAGAAGACTCTCCAAAAACTGTTACATCATAATACCCTTCATTATAATATATGTGTTCTGAATTATTAAAAAGAGAACTCTCTCCATCTCCAAAATCCCATAATAAGTTAGATGATGCAGGTACTGTAAGGTCAGTAAAACCAACCAACATAGAATCACATCCCAAAATATTTGATATACCGAAATCAACTTCTATGTCATATATATGATACATACTCTCTACCATCATTGTATCCTTACACCCATGTATGTCTGTTACAATAAGCGTAACATCAAAATCTCCTTCTGCAGTAAAAGTATGATCCTCTCTACCATAACCAACATAGCCATCAGACCATAATACTTTATAGTAAGCACAATCTTGTGATTTATTATCAATATATACTTTTTTTGGCGCACAGCCAACTGAATCTTGATACCCATTAGTTGGATTTATTAAGTAATCAAAATTAGCAACTGGTTCAGTAAGTTTTATTTGCTTTATAAATTCATGTGTACATCCTGTAATATTATTAGTTACGGACAATGAAACATCATGCACACCAAGAGTAGTGAATACATGACTCGGATTTAACTGGTTAGAGCTTACACCATCACCAAAATCCCAATTAACTAAATCTGCACCTATTGAAAGGTTAGAAAAATTAACTAAAAGAGGATTATCACAATTATATTCCACTTCAAATATAGCAGCTGGCTCAATAATTTTAATATAATCTGACATCACTAATGTATCACGACATGAATTAACACCAGCAATCAAGCTTACATCATAAAGACCAGGTAAAGAATATTGATAAACAGGACTCTGTATATTGGAAAATATACCCTCTCCAAAACTCCATTGCCAGTTATTAGCTCCTAAAGATGATAAGTCAGTAAAATTAATATCCTGACCCGCACAAGAAGTTACTGTGCTAGAAGTGAAATCAACTAAAGGAGCCTCATCAGCTTTTATATAATCGGTGAAACCAAAAGATGATTGACATCCATAGTCATTTACCACAACTAAACTTACATCAAATACTCCTGGATTTAAATAAGTATTAGATGGGTTTTGCAGATTAGAGAAGTTGCCATCTCCAAAATCCCAGCTCCAATCTATCAATGGTCTTGATGACACAGTAACATCATTAAAGTCAATAGCATAAGGAGCGCACCCCTCAAGATTACTTGCAGAAAAATCAACTATTATCTTATCTACTTTAATGAGATCTAATAAAGATAAAGATGAAGAACAGCCATCTAAGTTCTCAACAGTTAGAGTAATATCGTAAGATCCATAATTTACAAAAGAATGAAGAGGATTTGTTATACTATCAGTTTGTCCGTCACCAAAATCCCAGAGCCACTTCGAAACATTGGCTGTATTGTCAGTAAACAAAACATCAAAAGGAGCAGAACATGCATAAGTTGTATCTGCAATAAAATTAACATCTGGATTCTCAAAGACATCAATCTTTGCAGGAAAAACCAATGAAGTTAAGCACTGCCCAGAAAGGCTAGTTGTCAATGTAATATCATAGACTCCAGCATTAATATATGTATGTGATGGATTCTGGTTGGTTGAAGTTGTTCCATCTCCAAAATCCCAGAGCCAAACATCTGGATTGTTAATAGTAACATCCGTAAATACAACATCTAAATCTTCACACCCAGAATTTGTGTTAACTATAAAATTAGGTGTTAGGGAATCTCCTATCTTAATATAATCATTATAAACAAGAGTATCTGAACAATTTCCTTCTTTTGCAATTAGTGTTACTGAATATACTCCGGAATTATACATATGTGTCGGATTTGCAATGCTAGAAACATTTCCATCACCGAAATCCCATTGATAATTAGTAGAAAACATACTATTATTTGTAAAAGAGACCGACTCAGATGAATTACATGAGAAGAAAATATCTGACTCAAAATCTACAACAGGAACTTTATGTACTGTTACTAATTCTAGATCAGTAACTAAGCTTTGACAGCCATTATCATCAGTTATTGACAATGACACTGAGAAGTCACCATTATTTAAATAATTATATGACGGATCTTCAACAAAGCTTCCGCCCCCATCTCCAAAATCCCATTGCCATGAAACAATAGGAACAGTATGAGTTGACAGATCCTCAAAATCAATATTTAAAGGCATACATCCTTCCACAGCTGTACTGGCTTGAAAAACTGCTACTGGATTCTCATACACCTTTACATAAGCATACTTAGTCTTTACATTATCACCTAAAGCATCTGACACTTTCAATGTTACATCATAAATACCTGGAACACTGTAAATTGTAATTGGGTCTTTTAAAACTGATGTATTTCCATTCCCAAAGTCCCACAGCCACGATGTTGGACTACCAAGCGATAAGTCTTCAAACTCAACTACTAATGAGCCACATCCTGATGTAGAATTAATTGTCGTAAAATCAGCTGTTACTTGTGAGGTTGCGCTATAGGAAACAAGCATGGCTATAAGGACTAAGAAAATGTATTTTAAAGAAGTTTCTTTAATATTATATTTTTTTTTACAGAAAAAACTAAACAGTAACAATATTGTCATAAATTTGGATTTAGTTAAAATTAGTCTTGGAGAACATATCATTTATTACGTGATCAAAATATATTTGGTTACAAAATGTTTAATATTTTTCCTTTTTCTACTTTTGCATTATGTTTAAAGACAAGAAAGCAGCATTCTATACATTGGGGTGTAAACTCAATTTCTCTGAGACATCTACAATTAGTAGGCAACTGTCTAGAATAGGTTTTATTAAAACATCTTTTGATGATCAAGCTGATCTCTATGTAATTAACACTTGTTCAGTAACAGAGAATGCAAATAGAGAATGCAGAAGGATTATCAGGAAAGCAAAAAGAAACTCACCAAATTCGTTTATTATTGTTACAGGTTGTTTCGCACAACTAAAACCAAAAGAAATAACAGGCATTAATGGAGTCGATATGGTTCTTGGTGCAAATGAAAAATTTAATTTACCAAAATTACTAGAGAATCTCAACAATACTAATACCACTAAAATACATGGATGTGAGATTGATAATTTAGATTATTTTTCTTCTTATTCATTAAACGATAGAAGTCGTTCATTTCTTAAGATACAAGATGGATGTGATTATCCTTGTACATATTGTACTATTCCACTTGCAAGAGGAAAAAGCAGGTGTGATACTATTAAAAATATTATAACTAACGCAAATGAGATATCTTCAAAAGAAATAAAAGAAATTGTAATTACCGGTGTTAATATTGGTCTTTTTAATGATGGGAATAGAAACTTTACTGATTTAATTAAGGAGTTAGATAAGGTAAATGGAATTGAACGCTATAGAATATCATCTATTGAACCTAATTTAATCAAAGACGAAACAATTCATCAAATAAAAAAATCAGACAAGTTTATGCCACATTTTCATATTCCATTGCAATCAGGATCTGATATGATTTTAGGTAAAATGAAAAGAAGGTATAACACCAGAATTTACAGAGATAAAATAACTAAGATAAATAAAGAAATAAAAGATGTTTGTATAGGAGCTGACGTAATTGTTGGCTTTCCAGGTGAGACAGATAAAGAGTTTAATAAAACTCTTAACTTTATCAAAGATTTACCAATTGCATATCTACATGTTTTCTCGTATTCTGAACGAGAAAACACTGAAGCAATAAAATTAGATGGTTCTATAACCAAAAAGAAAAGATCTGAAAGGAGCAAGAAATTAAGAATATTGTCTAACAAACTACAAAGAAAATTCTATCAAAGATATATAGAAACTGAGCAAAAAGCACTATTTGAAAAAGACAATAAAGATGGTTTTCTTTTTGGCTTTACAGACAACTATATAAAAGTAAAAATTCCATTTTCTGACAAATTTATACAACAAACACTAAAAATAAAATTACTTTCGTTCGATGAAAATCTAAATGTTCTTTCGGAAGTTAAATAATAATATCAAAAAAAATTATGTACCCAACAATAAGTCATCTTATATATGATCTTTTTGGAATGAATATTCCTCTACCAATTCAAACCTTTGGTTTTTTTGTAGCTATGGCATTTATTTCTGCAAGCATGATACTATTGCTTGAACTAAAGCGAAAAGAACAAGAAGGAATTATATCTTCTAGCAAGATAAAAGAGGTTATAGGAGAAGGCATTACAAAAACAGAAATTCTATCTTCTCTTATTAGTGGTTTTATCATAGGATTTAAAGGTATAGAAGCTATCTTAAACTATTCTGATTTAGTCCTTGATCCACAAGGATTTATTCTATCATTAAGGGGGCATATGTTAGGAGGAGTCATTATTGCTGGGATTTCAATTTACTTAAAGTATAAAGAAAAAAATAAAGATAGATTAGAAACTCCAAAACAGATTGAGAAAGAGGTTCATCCTTTTCAATTAGCAGGTAATATGACTATGATTGCTGCTATATCTGGTATTATAGGAGCAAAAATATTTCATAACCTTGAGAATATAGATCTTTTTTTAGCTGATCCAATAAGTCAATTAATTTCTTTTAGTGGACTTACCTTTTATGGTGGACTTATTGCAGGAACTATAGCGGTTATTTGGTATGGCAAAAAATATAAAATAAAACCTTTACATTTAGCAGATTCTGCAGCACCTGGACTAATGCTTGCTTATGGAGTTGGCAGGATTGGCTGTCAAATGTCAGGAGATGGAGACTGGGGTATTAATAATTTAGCTGCAAAACCTGATTGGATGAGCTACTTACCTGATTGGATGTGGAGCTATAACTTTCCTCATAATGTGATTCGTGCTGGAATACCAATGGAAGATTGTGGAGATAAATTCTGGCACCCTTATTGCTATGAATTAGCAAATCCAGTATGGCCTACTGCTTTTTATGAAGTTATCATGGCGGTTCTTATTTTTTCTTTCTTATGGACTATTCGTAAAAGGATAAAAATAGCTGGAGTCATGTTTTTCACCTACTTAGTATTAAATGGTATTGAACGTTTTTTTATTGAAAAGATAAGAATAAATACCGAATATAATATATTAGGAGGCATTACCCAGGCAGAGATTATTTCTTTCTGCTTAGTCCTTATTGGAATAACAGGTTGTACTATTTTATATAATAAAAATAAAAAATCTACTCTATAACTATTCTTTGCTCTACTGTTCCGTCATCGTAGATTAAGAAGTATTTTTTTTATTTAGTTTTTAATAAATATAGGCCTATAAATGTAATCAAACCATTTAATATCAATAATTCAAATCCAAAAGGAATATATAGATTTAAAATATAACAGATAATTGGAGAGGCAATGGCAATTAATGGAACATATTCATCTTTAACTTTATATTTGGTGAAAAGTCCAAATGAGAACATTCCAAGAAGTGGTCCGTAAGTATAACCAGCAACAGTGAATAATGATTTGATTACACTCTGATCATTAATAGCATTAAATATTAAAATTACAGCTAATAGAATAAGAGAGAATAATAAATGAACATATTTTCTTGTTTTAACTTGCTGATTTGGATCTTGTTTTTCAAATTCAATAATATCAACACAAAAAGAAGTAGTTAAAGAAGTTAATGCTGAATCTGCACTAGAGTAAGCAGCAGCTATTATTCCAATTATAAATAGTATCCCAACATATACTGGCAGTCCAGAATTCAAAGCAATGTTTGGAAACAACATATCTGCATTTCCAGGAATAATTATATTAAATGTATCTGAATATATGTAAAGTAACGCACCAAGTGACAGAAATATAAGATCCACAAAGATTAGTATTGTACTGAAGAATGTCATGTTTTTTTGTGCATCCTTTAAATTTCGACAGCTCAGATTTTTTTGCATCTGATCCTGATCTAGACCAGTCATTACAATAGCCATAAACATACCAGAGAAGAATTGTTTAAAGAAGTATTTTTTATCTGTCCAATCATCAAAAAAGAAAGCCCTTGAATAATCTGACTCATTAATTAATGAAACAACAGATAAAAAGTTTAAATCCATTTTCTGAATAAGTGTATAAGCAATAATAATAACAGTAGATAACATAAATGTTGTCTGAAGTGTATCGGTCCAAATAATAGTTTTCATACCACCTCTATAAGTATAAAGCCAAATAAGAGAGATCGTAATGATTACTGTTATATAAAATGGAACATTCCATGAATCAAAAACAGCAAATTGTAAAACTGTAGCAATTAGAAAAAGTCTAAATGAAGCGCCAATTGTTCTAGAGAGTATAAAAAACAAAGAACCTGTTTTATAGCTACTATTTCCTAATCTATCTCTTAAATAAGTATATATTGACGTTAACTCAAGTTTATAATAAAGTGGAAGTAGTATTCTTGAGATAATAAAATATCCAACGAAAAAACCGAATACCATTTGCATATAAGAGAACTGGCTAGAATCAACCCATCCAGGAACTGAAATAAAAGTAATCCCTGAAAGAGTTGTCCCTATCATCCCATAAGCAATAACATACCATGGAGAGCTTCTATTACCTCTAAAAAAAGTTTCATTGCTATCATTTTTACCTGTTAAATATGAGATAAAGAAAAGTAGTATAAAATATAATGAAATTATACTAATTAATAGAATTGGGGACATAGATATTTTTTTTTACAAAGCTAAAAGTTTTGTACATTAATATTAGATTTGCATATATGAATTTTCCATCAAAACTTGTTGAGAATGCTGTTGAGCAATTATCTAGCCTTCCAGGTATTGGAAAGAAATCTGCATTAAGACTTGTACTTCATATGCTTAAACAAGACAAGTATAAAATAGAATTATTTGGTGATTCTTTTATTCAATTAATTAACAGGATTAATTATTGCAAAAAATGTTATAGCATTTCAGACAATGAATTATGTGAGGTATGTATTAATAATAAAAGAGATAGTAAGACAATTTGCGTTGTTCAAGATATACGAGTAATGATGGCAATTGAAAACACCATGCAATTTAATGGTGTTTATCATATATTAGGAGGACTAATATCTCCTATAGATGGTGTAGGACCAACAGACATAAGAGTTGATGAGCTAATAAAAAGGATTAATTCAGATAATGTTAAAGAAGTCATTTTTGCATTAAGCACTACAATGGAAGGAGACACCACAAACTTTTATTTATTTAGAAGATTAAAAGATTTTAACATCAAAATATCTTCAATAGCAAGAGGAATCGCAATAGGTGATGAGCTTGAGTATGCTGATGACATAACCTTAGGAACAGCCATTTCAAGTAGAATGCCTTATTCTGAGTAATTCACAACTAACAAAATGGTATTAAAAACTAACTATCAAAAAAGAATTAAATTGCTTTCTTTTCTTAATTTTGCGAAAAATTAATATACTATGGCAAGAGTAGAGCTTATTATGCCCAAAATGGGTGAGAGTGTTTCAGAAGCAACCGTAATATCATGGAGCAAGAATATTGGAGACATGATTGAAATTGATGAAACAATTATAGAGATTGCTACTGACAAAGTTGATTCAGAAGTACCTTCAACTCATGAAGGAAAACTAGTAGAGCAGCTTTTTCAAGCAGATGACGTCATTAAAGTTGGTGAGGCTTTTGCTATTTTGGAAACCAAAGGCGATGAAACTATTAATGCTTCAGCACCTTCTAAACCAAAAAAAGATCAAGAACCAATAAAACCTACCGAAGAGTCAGTCATAAAGACTACTAATACCAGTACAACAATTACTAGCTCAGCAGATAGATTCTACTCCCCGCTTGTAAAGAATATGGCTTCGAAAGAAGGAATTAATCTAGATGAGTTAGAAACTATTTCTGGAACAGGAAAAGAAGGCAGAGTCACTAAATCAGACATGATGTCTTATTTAAAGAATAGAAAGAACCCTCCTTTAACAACAACAACAACAACAACAACAACTCAGCCTATTGATGAAGCTAAGGAAGATAATAAAGTAGATATCCCTATAACAGGAGATACCGAGATTGTTGAAATGGACAGAATGAGAAAGCTAATCTCATCACACATGACTATGTCTAAGAAAACGTCTGCACACATCACATCTTTTGTTGAGGCTGACATGACAAATATCGTAAATTGGAGAAACTCTGTAAAGGCTGATTTTAAGAAAAGAGAAGGTCAAAATATTACATTTACTCCTATTATTATTGAAGCGATGGCAAAAGCAGTTAAAGACTTCCCTATGATTAATGTTTCTGTTGATGGAACCAACATTCATATTCATAGAAACGTAAACATTGGAATGGCTGCTGCACTACCTGATGGAAATCTTATTGTTCCTGTAATTAAAGAATGTCAAAATAAGAATCTAATAGGTATTACTAAGTCTGTAAACGACCTAGCCTCAAGAGCTAGAGGAGCTCAACTAAATCCTGACGACATACAAGGAGGAACAATCACAATGACAAACGTCGGAACATTTGGAAACCTAATGGGGACACCTATTATTAATCAACCTCAAGTAGCTATATTGGCATGCGGAGTAATTAAAAAGAAACCAGTTGTTTTAGAACTTGAACATGGAGATGTAATAGCAATCCGTCATATGATGTTTCTTTCTCTTTCATATGACCACAGAGTTGTTGATGGGGCTCTAGGAGGTCAATTTGTAAGAAAAGTTGCTGATTATTTAGAGAATTTTGATACAAATACAATTGTATAATATTTACTAGATTTTATTAAAATCCATAAACTTACTAGCACTTTCACTTGCTATGAATTTAAATTTAGAAAAACCTATTGTTTTCTTTGACTTAGAAACAACAGGTTTACAAATATCAAAAGACAGAATAGTAGAGATCTCTATACTAAAAGTTTTCCCTAACGGAAATAAAGAAAGTAAAACATGGCTTGTAAATCCTACTATACCTATTCCTCCAGAAACAACAGAAATACATGGAATATCTAATGAGAAAGTAGCAAATGAACCAACATTTCAGCATTTAGCAGAAGAGATTTCAGAACTAATAAAGAACTGTGACTTAGGCGGGTATAACTCTAATAAATTTGACATTCCTTTACTTGCTGAGGAATTCCTAAGATCTGGGATAGATTTTAATATGAAAAATAGAAAATCTATTGATGTTCAAAACATCTTCCATAAAATGGAAAAAAGAACATTAGTTGCAGCTTATAAATTCTATTGCAATAAAGATTTAACAAATGCACACTCAGCAGAGGCAGATACTATCGCAACTTACGAAGTATTACTTTCCCAACTTAAAAAGTACAATGAACTAGAGAATAATACACGGTTTTTAGCCGAATTCTCTCAAGTTGGTGGAAAATTTGCTGATATGGCTGGATTTATACGATATAATGAAGAAGGAAAAAAAATACTTAGCTTTGGTAAATACAGAGGGGAAACGCTAGAAAAAATATGGAATGAAAACCCCGGATATTTTTCCTGGATTAATCAAGCAGATTTTCCTTTATACACTAAAAATATGATGAGTGATTTTGCCACCCAAATGAAACTGAAAAATAAATTTAACTCTTAATAGCATGAAAATTATTTGTATTGGAAGAAATTATGCAGATCATGCAAAAGAGTTACAAAATAATATTCCAAAAGAGCCTATTTTATTCTTAAAACCAGAAACTGCAATACAACCAAAAGGACATCCATTCTTTATTCCTGATTTTTCAAATAACATTCACTATGAAGTAGAGTTAGTAATAAAAATAAACAAAACAGGTAAAAACATTGAAGAGCAATTTGCTTATAAATATTATTCAGAAATAGGTATAGGAATTGATTTTACTGCTAGAGATGTACAAAACGAATGTAAAGATAAAGGACACCCATGGGAAAAATCTAAAGGGTTTGATGGTTCAGCACAAATTAGCAGATCTTTCATTGATAAGTCTAATCTGGAATTAGATAACATTGTCTTTTCTTTAAATAAAAACGGGAAAGAAGTTCAAAAAGGCAATAGTAATGAAATGATTTTTACATTTGACCAAATTATTGCTTATGCTTCAAGATTTTTTACGCTTAAAATAGGAGATTTAATATTTACCGGAACACCAAAGGGAGTAGGTTCAGTAAAGAATGGAGACATACTAAAAGGTTTTATTAAAAATGAGGAAATACTTAAAGTAGTGATAAAATAAAGATCTACTTAGGAAACCTCATTTTATAAGGAACTTTTACATTTCCTTTACTAATTTCAAATAACTTACTTTTTATCATTCTTTTACGTAAAGGAGACAATTTATCTGTAAAAAGTATTCCATTAATATGATCATATTCATGTTGTATTACACGAGCAGCTACTCCATCAAAAGACTCTACTTTTCTTTCAAATCTCTCATTAAGATATTCAACAACAATAGTAGACTTCCTAAATATATCTTCCCTTATTTCAGGTATAGATAAGCAACCCTCATTAAAACTCCATTCATCACCTTCTTCCTTAACTATTTGTGCATTAATAAATACTTTCTTTACTGCAGTCTCTTTAATTTCATCATCTTCTAAAAAAGGCGATGTATCAATTAAGAATAAGCGAATATTTTTATTAATCTGAGGCGCTGCAAGTCCTACTCCATTAGCCTGATACATGGTTTCCCACATATTACCTAACAATATATCCAAATCAGGATAGTCTGAATTAATATCCTTACATCTCTCTCTTAAGATTGCTGATCCAAAAGAAACTATTGGTAATATCATTATAAAATTGACTCAATAATCTTATCTACACTTAAACCCTCTGCCTCTGCCTTATAATTTCTAACTATTCTATGCCTCAATATAGGCTTTGCAACAGCTTTAACATCCTCAATATCTGGAGAATACTTACCATGAATCGCAGCATGACATTTTGCTGCCATAAGCATATATTGTGATGCTCGTGGCCCTGCACCCCATTCAATATATTCTTTCACAACATCAGCTGTTTTATCAGAATTTGGCCTTGTTTTAGACACAAGGCTTACTACATATTCTAATACATTATGGGTAACCGGTAATTTGGTAATGATCTCTTGGTAATTTACAATCTCTTCAGCTGACATTACAATATTTAGCTTGACGTCTTGTTTAACTGTCGTCTGTCTTACTATCTGTAATTCTTCTTCATAATTTGGATAATCTAATAATACATTAAACATAAACCTATCTAACTGAGCCTCAGGCAAAGGATAAGTCCCTTCCTGTTCTATAGGATTTTGTGTAGCCAATACAAAGAATGGTTTATCTAGAATATATTTATCACCTGCATTTGTTACAGATCTCTCTTGCATTGCTTCTAATAAAGCTGATTGTGTTTTTGGTGGCGTTCTATTAATCTCATCAGCTAAGATAATATTAGAGAACAAGGGTCCTTTAATAAATCTAAATTCTCTTTTTTCATCTAATATCTCAGCGCCTACTATATCAGAAGGCATCAGATCAGGAGTGAATTGAATACGTTTAAAGTTAAGCCCTAAAGAGTTAGCAATAGTTTCTACTAATAATGTTTTTGCAAGACCTGGAACGCCTACCAATAAACAATGGCCATTGCAAAAAATTGAAATTAAAACTTGTTGTATGACATCCTCCTGACCCACTATAACTTTTGATATCTCAGTCTTAAAATCATTATACCTGAGAACAAACTTATTAATAGATTCTACATCATTATTCATATTATCCATTTATTTTTAAATTCACAAATAGAAATCTCTTTATTAAGTTTAATATAAGTCTTTTCTATAGTTTTTCCAATCCATTTAATTAACTGATCTTGTTTTTTAATGTTTATTGCAAAATCTTTTATCATAGAAAAATCATCAACTAGGTTTGCTTTATGCTCTTCTATTTTTGTATTTATTCTTAATATTCTATAAGCCTTAGTCTCATCAAGCAATTTCATAATTGATGGTGCTGACATATCACTCTCATTAAGATTTTCGACTGCATATCTAAGAGTAGGATCCATATCTTCAATTGTATGCAGAGTTGACATAGTATTAGGGTTTAATAATAATCCTCCATTATTTCTACTCTCATGATCACTATACTTCTCAATTGCTTCATCGAAGGAGATCTTTCCTTCTTTTATTTCTTTCTCTATATCTTCAATTTTCATCTTTGCATTATATAATGCTGTAGAACTAACTTTTATTTTAAGTAAAATATGGCGAACATTAATCTGCTCTCCTCTTCTTTCAATCAATTGAATAATATGAAAACCAAACTGAGACTCTACAACTTCTGATATTTCGCCTTCACTTAATCTAAAAGCAGCTCTTTCAAACTCAGGAACTAACTCTCCTCTATTTACAAATCCAAGCTCCCCTCCAGATGAAGCAGAGCCCTGGTCATCTGAATATAAAGCAGCTAAAACTTTAAAATCCTCTCCATTATATACTCTCTCTCTAAAGGAGCTCAGCTTCTCTCTAATTTTATCTTTCTGATTTTCAGATATTTCTGGCCTAATCACAATCTGAGACATCTCAACCTGAGTTGGTACAATAGGAATTTCAGATACATCTTGACTATTAAAAAATTCTTTTACCTCTGATGGAGTTACTTTTATATTAGAAGTAATTGATGCTTCTACTTTCTGAGCTAAAAATTGATCTTTAATTACTCTCTCTAACTCTAACTCTATTTCAGCTTTAGGCTTTGAAAAATACTCTTCAACCTTCTTAACTGAGCCTAACTGGCTTTCAAAGTAATTTAATCGTTTTAAAACCTCAAGATCAATCTCCTCTTCTGTTATGTTAACACTATCTATTTTTGCTTGATTAATAAGTAACCTCTGAAACAAAAGATCTTCAATGATTTCACACTTTACAAAATCTGATTTTAGATTTCCTTGAGACAAATATTGTACATATTGAGACTCAATATCTGAGGTAAGGACAATCTCACCTCCTATAATTGCCTCTACCTTGTCAATTGATTGCGCTTCTAACATCAATGTTAAACAACTTAAAAGAAATATATTTAAGATTCTTTTCATTAGTAAATTTTAATTTTTTTCAAAGCTAACCCTTTCTGATATAATTCATCTTCTAATTGCTGTAAATATTCTATTTTCTTTTTATTAAGAAGCACGTTCTGAATCTTATCTCTTTCCATATCTAGAGGACTAAGACTACCCTTCAGTTTATAATCATCAATATATATATAGTACCTGAATACATTATCTTCAAAAGAAACTCCTTTAGTATTACTTAAAAAATAAGCCTCCTCTACTATTAATTCTGGCAATTTTTCATTAAATATTGAAAAATATTCCCATTTATCATCTTCTAAATAATATTCCTTTGCAAATTGTTGACAATAATCAATTAAATCATCTAATGCTCCCTCTTTATTTGATTTAACTAACTTTTCTAATAAAATTATATCTGGGGCCAACTTATTAACTACAATAAACCTGCCTTTAAAAATATTCTTAGTAAGCTTAAACTGATCTATATACTGATTATAGTAAGATTCTATATCTTCTTTATCAATTACAGTATCTAGATGCTGATTTAATAACTCCTGCTGATAAGCATAAATCAATAAAGAGTTTCTATAGTCTTCTATTTGCTTATCATAATTTTTCATATGACTACTTAAATTCATTTCTGCATTATAGACCATCAACTGTTCTCTAATCCATTTATTCACATACCTTTCAACAAAATAAGCGGAATCTTCAACTTGAGCTGGCATTTCATCTAAAATATCAGACAAAAACAAATCGCTTTCACTAACGCTAGCAATTATTCTATTATCTTTTTTAGATAAACAAGAAAAAAATAATAAAAGAGCACCTAAATATACAGGGAACTTTCTAACTAACATCTTACCTTATTAATGAATAAAGCACCTCAGTATTAATTGTAATAGGATATTTTAACTTTAAACTAGAAAGCCACTCTTTCTCCAAAGCATTCTGGTAGTCAGAAATAACTTTACCTCTAGTTTCATCCATTGCTTTTATAGCTGAAGGCAAGACTTCATGAATATCAACTAAGACATAAGAACCATCTTTTAAAACAATATCCTGTGCAATACCTGATTTCCATTCTAAATCATCTATATATTGATTATCTCCCCCTTCAAATTTCTTACTTTCAATCTGTAAAGACAATACTGCATCTTTATTAATCTTCTCTAAAATCTCCTCATCAGTAATCTTTCCTCGATGTTTCTTATAAATCTCCCTCTTTACTTTCTTTGCAGTAAATAAATCAATACAACTATATATAGTTGCATCAACCCTCTCTTGCCAGCTATAATTAGATTTATTCTCTTCAAAAAAAGCTTTCAAACCTAGAGTATCCTCTACAGCTTTTCTCCAAACCTTACTATTTGTCATATCAAATAACAAAATCCCTTCTCTATATTCATTTAATAAAGCCTTATACTCAGGGTACTTTTTTTCTAACAAACTCTCTTCATAAAGTAATAATTCATTATTTACAAAGTCAGTATACATGTCATCAATATTACTTCCTGTCTTTTGATTCTCTAAAATATATTTAGCAAAATCATTTACCTGAACTAATTTTTCATCAATAGTGAAGAGTGTTGCATTATTTTTCACTAAAATCTTAAAAGTTCCTTTAGCAACTTTTAAAGCTGAAGTTTTTCTGAATTTATTATATTGAGCAGGTTTGTTTCTCACCTTATATGTCTCATGTAGTTGTTCAAAAAGAGCCTTCTGACTCAATTCACCTCTACTATCTCTCTCTACTTTTCTCCTTAGTTCTACCTCAATTTCCTCGAATTCACTAATAGGATACTTCTCTAACAAAACTATAACATGCCAACCATACTCAGTCCTAAACGGAACCGATAGATCACCAATATCTTTAAGTGAAAAAGCAACATTCTCAAATTTCGGAACCATTTTTCCAACACCAAATGGCGGTAAAACTCCTCCCTTAACAGCAGTAGACCTATCTTCAGAATAACGTTCTGCAACATCAGCAAACTCATCACCACTATTCAATAATTTTAGAACTTCATTAATTTTATCTTTTGCTTGACTAATCTGATTTTCATTAGCCCCTTTCACTACTTTAAACATAATATGAGCTACTTTTACTTTTCCAACAGCATCTCTTTTATCATTTACTTTTAATATATGATAGCCATATTTCGTTCTTATTGGCATTGAGATCTCACCAAGTCCTGTTTGATAAGCAGCTGTTTCAAAATCATATACCATCATGAAAGCAGTAAAGTAGCCAAGATTACCTTTATTAGACACGGCTGATTTATCATCTGAATTATATTCTGCAGCCTCCTCAAAAGAAATATTACCACTAAGGATTAATTTTCTTAGTTCTAACAATTTATCATAAGCTTCTTTTTCATCTACCTCAGATGCTTTTTCATCTAAAGCAATTAAAATATGACTTGCATTGATATCTTTTTTCATTCTTTCATACGCCTCATTAAGCATCTCAGCATCAAACTCATTATTCTTCAAGTAAGGTTTTGCTAATTGCTTTCTGTAACCATCAAGCTCATTAATAAAAGATGACACTGTATCTAAACCTAATGCTTTGGCTTCAATAACTTTTAATTTGAAATTTACAAATAAATTCATATACTCATCTAGATAATCTTTTGACAATTCTAGATCCTGATTGTTCTTATAAAAAATACTCTTAAATTCATTTAAGGAAATATCTTCATCCCCAATAGTTAATACATTCTGAGCATGTGAGATTAAAACAAATGCTACTGATAAAACACTAGATACTAATTTTTTCATTTTTTATTTTTTTTATTTTCTACTATAGTTTGGTGCTTCTCTTGTTATTGTAACATCATGAGGATGGCTTTCAGCTACACTTGCTGAAGTTATTTTCAAAAAATCAGATTTACTCAAATCAGAAATCCTTTCAGAACCAGTATATCCCATACCCGCTCTTAATCCTCCAATCATTTGATGAATCACTTCCGAAAGCTTTCCTTTATATGCAACTCTTCCTACTATACCTTCAGGAACTAGCTTTTTCGTATCAAACTCATTAGCTTGAAAATATCTATCTTTAGATCCTTTTTCCATAGCGTCAATTGACCCCATACCTCTATATGTTTTAAACTTCCTTCCTTCAAAAATAATTGTTTCTCCAGGGGCTTCCTCAACTCCAGCAATTATCGAACCAAGCATTACAGTACTAGCGCCTCCAACTAATGCCTTTACAATATCTCCTGAATATCGGATTCCTCCATCAGCAATTAATGGAATGTTTTTCTTTAATGCAACCTCAGCTACATCTATTACTGCTGTCAATTGTGGGACACCAATACCAGCAATAATTCTTGTGGTACATATTGATCCTGGACCAATACCAACCTTAACTGCATCTGCTCCAGCATTAATTAATGCTTCAGCGGCGTCACCAGTGGCAATATTACCTACAACAACATCTAAATTAGGGAAAGATTCCTTTACAGATTTAAGAGCATTAACAACACCCTTTGTATGTCCATGTGCAGTATCAATAACTATAGCGTCAACTGATGCATTAGCTAAAGATGTGACTCTATCTATTAAGTCTGAGGTAATACCAACAGCAGCAGCTACTCTTAATCTTCCATATTTATCTTTACATGCGTTAGGTCTCATTCTATTTTTAATAATGTCCTTAAAAGTAATTAATCCTACTAACTTATTATCAGAATCAACTATTGGCAATTTCTCTATCTTATTAGATTTTAAAATATTCTCTGCATTACCTAAATCATTAAGACTAGTAGTAATAAGAGCTTCAGATGTCATTACATTCTTAATCGACAGATCCATATTCTTCTCAAATCTTAAATCTCTATTTGTTACAATTCCTAATAAATATAAATTTTTATCTACAATAGGTATTCCTCCTATCTTATTTTCTTTCATCATCTTAAAAGCATCCCCTACATTAGATTCTAAACCCAAAGTAATTGGATCTAAAATCATACCGCTTTCTGATCTCTTTACTTTTCTTACTTGAAGGGCTTGATCTTCTATACTCATATTCTTATGAAGGACACCAATACCCCCTTCTTGAGCAATTGCAATAGCCATGTCTGATTCTGTGACTGTATCCATTGCAGCTGCAACTACAGGAATATTTAATTTTATATTCTTAGTAAAAAATGTTGAAGTATCCACTGCATAAGGAAGTACCTCTGAGTATGCAGGAACAACTAATACATCATCATAAGTTAGTCCTTCTTTCATTATTATTTTATTACTCATATCGTAAATTATAAAAATTATGCAAAATTAACACTTTAAAAAATAAAATAGTCCCTAAAAAAGGGACTATTTATCATATATCATAATTATCATCTTACAAGAGATATTACACCTGTTTTCTCAGACAATTTACCATCCCCATTGACAAACTGAAGACGATAAACATAATTGCCATTTTGCACTTGTGACCTAAAAAATGAACCATCCCATCCTTTTTTTGGATTATTTGTTTCAAAAATAACCTCACCATCTCTGTTGTAAATAGAAAAAGAAAAACCTTCTTTAGAAACAAAATATGTAATAGGTATAAAGATTTCATTATGTGCATCACCATTAGGAGTAAAAACTGATGGAATAAAAACTGCCGGCACTTGTGAAACGCACACAACATTAGACCTACTTCCTTCAATAGTAGGTCCATAAGGAGTATTACCTCCTTCTACAGCTTCAATATAATAGCAGAACTTACCATCTCCATCATAAAACTCCGTAACTATATCAACATAGATTAATGGATTATCTGGATCTAAAGTTTTTAAAAATTTAAAATCCTCTCCACTATAAGATCTATATAAATTGTAATGTGATACCTCGCCCAACCATTTGTCATAATTATTAAAAACTAAAGTATTTGTATATTGACCTGTATAATCTGAAATATCTTGCAATGAATCAACATTTATCTCAGCTTCAAGAAGAATTGTTTGAGCAAATGAGACAACACCTACATACTCTGGAAGGTTAATTAATGGTGTTATGAGACTTATTCCACAAGTATCAACAGGATAAATTTTATATTGATAGAAATCATTACTTGTAGACACATCTAAATCATTATAATAAATTGGATTCTCATTTGAAAAATCTATTTCTCCAATTTTAAAGAAATTCTCATCATACCTAATTGATCTATATACATCATAATGATTAATAACACCCGATAAATCTACAAGACAACTAATATCTACTGAGCCATTATCATGATTAATTGTTACATATTCAATATAGTTGAATAAAGGCTTGTTCGCTAAGGCTATATTTATCTCTATTTGATTAGATCTAGAAACAAGAGAAGAATCAAAATTATATGCCTCAATTATAACAAAATAGTCTGATAAAGATCCAATATTCTCAATTATCAATTCAGTATCATCTTCAAGTCTAATCTCGGTATTAATTGTAATATTATCCTCATTTACTTCAGTAATTAGGACTTTATAATGACTAGTCCCTTCAGTCCAATTAATATATTCATTCCAATCCAATTGAATTGAATATTCACAAGCATCGGAATTATATGTCAATAATATTGAATTATGCTCTAAAGATTGAACCCTTGAATTCCCACAACTATCAACAGCTCTAATGTTAAATCTTTCAATAATTGTACCTGCTTGCGAAGCTTGATAAAGATAACTATTCTGTACAGCATCTACAGAGTCTAAAGTAATCCATGCACCATTATTATCTTGAATGTAGATAATGTAATAATCAGCACCCGCTGAGTTTGCCCAAGAGACCTCTGACTGCCCAAGATTATTCACAGAAACACTCTCAATAACTGGAGTAATAGGAGTGATTGTATCAAGCAGATGCACAGTACTCACTGATGATCTTGAAGAACATCCACTTATATCAGAAATCTCAACATAGAATTCGGGGAAATAATTACAGTTATCTCCATCCATCTGATAAAAAGTATCTGGCAACACTGCAATAATATTATCTGAATTATATGCATTAATATAATGTAAATCATAATCTGAATCAGAAGAATTTAATAATGGAGTATGAATTGGATTCCAATTCATTTCAGCAGTATTACCAAAATTAATAGCATATGCATCCATCAAAATTGTACTTAAAGTATCAGAGAATAATAAAGAGTCTGATGCACTTCCAATATTCGTTCCACATGTAACGCTTCCTAAAAGATAGTAATAACTCCTTGAATTACTAGCATTAGAGGCTGAATGATAATAATTTGTATCAGGATAAAAAATACTATCAATTAATGAATAAGGCCCATCAATTTGTTTAGAATGATATATATCATACTTAATATTTGTATCAACAACGCCTGCTGGAAAATAAAAATATAAATCTACGCCTCCAGTAGCATCTACGGCTAAGCACCTTAAGTCTGGTTGAGGAGGTATTACATTTATAGTGATTGTAGCAATTACAATACCGTTTGCTGGACAAAAATCATCATATGCTTTAAGATTAAAAGTATAAGCCCCCCCCTGCCTTCCACATCCATAATCCTGCATGTGATCACAATTAGACTCCCATAAAAAACTTCCAGAAACAAAACCAGCAGCAAATGAATCTGTTATAAATGTTGCTGGATTACTTAATGCTAATAAAGGATCTAACTGCCCACCTTCAACTTCTAGGGTTATATTTTGTTTATTTCCAGTAATATTAACATCATCATCTGTTGCAACTACAGAAAAACTAACCAATTCACCAGCCATAATCGTAGTTTCATATGATGGTAAATTTGTAGAAGGGTTTAAATTTGTAATCCAATTCTGATAACCTAAAGGTGCCGTAATCACTGGAGGTAGGTTTTGCGCCCCATTTGGTAATGTTCCACAATCTTTTAATGCTACATTAACATCTCTAAATACTTCTGCAACTAATTGCCCACATTTATATGATTCAACTTTTACACAAGTTACAAATATTCCAGAAATGTTTGATAAGAATGAGATTTCACCATTCTCATTATTTAACGTAGGATTTCCAGGAATTGGAGCATTTACAGAATAAGGAGCAGTAAATGGCAATGCAATGCTAGCAGGATTGTTAGGATCATAAAGAAACTCATCACCTAATGGTTCAGCCCAACTGTAGCTTAATGAGTCAAGTTCAACATCAAAAGCCAGGTGGCTATATGAAAATGGATAGCCTGTACACAAAAGTGTTTTTGGCTGCTCTTTAAATATTGGAGAATTATCATGACAGATGTTATTATTAGGAAAAACTGTACCACTAGGATCTGTATATGGATATAATACTGACCTTATAGTCCAATCAGCATCATTCATCCCCTGTGTCAAGTTACTACTTCTACAGCAGGTACCCCAGGTAAAGTGCCAACCACCTGCAGGTGGAGTTCCATTTATCACAATTGGCCCAGAGGAATAAATCCATTCTTTAACAGCACCAAATTCTCCAAAGGGTTGGTTATCACAATCATAACAAGCCGAAGACCCAGAAACACCTGAGGTAGATATATCATTTGTATCTATCCAATTACAAGTAATTGAAGATAAAGAAGGATGATTGTGGACTGTTATATTCTCACTAAAATAACTAAAATCAATACCATCACAGTCTTGATAGATATGTAGAAAAAGCGTATACTTTCCATAATCAGGACTCATCGGATCTGTATTACATTCCCATGTTATTTCTCCTCCTATAAAATGTGAAGGAAATAAACTAGAAGAAAGTATTAACATTAAAAACAGTAAGAAATATTTCTTCATATTATAATTTAATTTTCAGCAAATATACAAAAAGGAAAATTTATACGATCAGAAAAAGAAGCAAGGGGATACAACAATCTTACTATCCCAAAAGTAACCATGATAGCTATAAAAGACTAAAGATAATATCGCCCAAAACCCTCTATTTTTATTGTTAAATTAGAATATTTGAGGTAGATTCTTTTGCTTTATAAAAACCATCCATCATATCAATAATTATTTCAGAAGCTGACTCTATTTTATTAATCATAGATGACACCTGACCAATTTCCAACTCACCTTCTTTTAAGTCTCCTTCAAACATTCCTTTTTTAGCCCTTCCCTTACCTAATAATTCTTTTAAATCATTAATATTCGCTTTTGCATTATATGCATCCTGTATCTTCTGATAGAAGTCATTTTTAAGTAACCTTACAGCAGTTAATTCTTTTAAAGTAAGTTTTGTATCACCCTCTTTAGAATTAACAACATAATTCTTAAATTTTTCATGTGCCGAACTCTCTTTACTAATTGCAAACCTACTTCCAACCTGAACTCCATCAGCTCCTAAACTCATAGCAGCTAACATTCCTCTACCATCAAATATACCTCCAGCTGATATTATAGGAAGATCAATAGAATCAACAACTTTTGGAATCAAACACATAGTAGTAATCTCTTCTATTCCATTATGACCACCTGCCTCAAACCCCTCAGCAACGATTGCATCAACACCTGCCTCAAGACTCTTTCTTGCAAAACTCTCACTAGAAACAACATGAGTCACTTTTATTCCATGCCTCTTAAATAGTGAAGTATATTTATTAGGGCTACCTGCTGAAGTAAAAACAATCTTAACCCCTTCATCTATTAATATTTTAATATGATCTGAAATATCAGGGTAAATTAAAGGAAGATTGACCCCGAAAGGCTTCTTTGTTGCCTTTTTACATCTAATAATATGCTCACGAAATACATCTGGATACATTGAACCTGAACCAATTAAACCCAACCCTCCTGCATTACTAACCGCAGATGCTAACCTCCAACCACTACACCAGATCATTCCTCCTTGAATTATTGGATATTTTATTCCAAAAAGTTCTTTTACTCTATTCATAAATTTTTACATTTGTTGCGATTACGAAAATAAAAATTTAAATACATTAATAAGATGAAAAATGATCAAATAATTTTTGATTTAATTACAGAAGAAAACCAACGACAAAGAAATGGAATAGAGTTAATCGCCTCAGAAAACTTTGTAAGCGATGAAGTAATGGAAGCAATGGGCTCTTGCTTAACAAATAAATATGCCGAGGGATATCCTAATAAAAGATATTATGGAGGATGTCAAATTGTCGACAAAATAGAGCAATTAGCTATTGACAGAGCTAAAGAACTATTTGATGTTGAATACGTAAATGTACAACCTCATTCTGGTTCACAAGCTAACTCATCTGTAATGTTGGCATGTTTAAATGCTGGAGATAAGATTCTTGGGTTTAACTTATCTCACGGAGGACATCTAACACATGGATCTCCTGTAAACTTCTCAGGTAAATTATATAACACATCATTCTATAATGTAGAAGAATCAAGCGGGAAGATTGATTACAATACACTAGAAAAAATTGCTTTAAAAGAACAACCAAAATTAATTATTTGTGGAGCCTCTGCATATTCACAAGATTGGGACTATGCAAGATTTAGAGAAATAGCTGATAAAACTGGAGCACTACTAATGGGTGACATTGCTCATCCTGCAGGACTAATTGCTGCAAAATTATTAAACAACCCAGCTCCTTACTGTCATATACTCACTACCACTACACACAAAACCTTAAGAGGTCCTAGAGGAGGAATGATAATGATGGGTAAAGATTTTGAAAATCCATGGGGATTAAAAACCCTTAAGGGCAAAAATAAAATGATGTCTACAATCTTAAATTCTGCAGTATTCCCTGGATCACAAGGGGGGCCATTAGAACATGTTATTGCAGCTAAAGCAATTGCTTTTGGAGAAGCTCTAAATCCTTCATTTAAGATATATGCAGAGCAAGTAATAAAAAATTCAAAAATAATGGCGAATGAATTTATAAAAAAAGGATACAATATAATATCAGGAGGGACAGAGAATCATTGTATGCTTATTGACCTAAGAAATAAAAACATCACAGGAAAAGATGCAGAAAATGCACTAGTAAAAGCTGACATTACAACTAACAAAAACATGGTCCCATTTGACACTCAATCCCCTTTTATAACCTCTGGAATAAGAATTGGAACACCTGCAATAACTACAAGAGGAATAAAAGAAGATATAATTCCTGTTATTGTTGATTTAATCGATAAAGTTATATTAAATCATACAGATGAAGATATAATTAATAATGTACGAGTAGAGGTAAATAAACTAATGAGTAGCTACCCAATTTTTGCATAAAAACAATGCAGCCAATTGACTTAGAAAAAGAGAAAAAGGAGATACTGAATAGATACAGATCTTTATTACGCTCATGCGCTGATAAAGTTGATAAAAAAGACAAGAAAGATATCAGAAAAGCTTTTGATCTTTCAGTTAAGGCTCATAAGGAACAAAGAAGAAAAACTGGAGAACCCTACATATACCATCCTATTGCTGTTGCACATATTGCAGCTAAAGAAATCGGTCTTGGAGCAACATCTATTATGTGCGCATTGTTACATGATATAGTTGAAGACACTGACTACACCTTAGAAGATATTGAAAAAATATTTGGAAAAAAAGTTGCAACAATTATTGATGGACTCACTAAAATCCAAGATGTATTTGATAAAAATGTATCAATGCAGGCAGAAAATTTCAGAAAGATGCTACTTACATTATCAGATGATGTGAGGGTCATCCTCATAAAGCTTGCGGACAGACTACACAATATGAGAACTCTCCATTCAATGCCAGTTCATAAAAAACTTAAAATTGCATCAGAGACACTTTATTTATACGCACCACTTGCTCACAGGCTAGGACTTTATTCAATAAAAACAGAATTAGAAGATTTAGGGTTAAAATTTACTAAACCTGAAGTATATAAGGCAATCTCTGAAGAATTAAGAGCGACAAAAGAGGAGCGCAAAAAATATATCACAAAATTTACAAAACCTATAAAATTTAAACTAAAAGAAAATAAATTAAATTTCTCAATTAAAGGCAGACCTAAATCTATATTTTCTATCAGAAATAAGATGGTTTCAAAAAGCGTAAATTTTGATAACATTTTTGACAAATTTGCGGTTAGAATCATTGTCGATTCAAGCAGTTTAGATGAAAAATCTGATTGCTGGAAAATATACTCTATTGTTACAGACTTCTATAAGCCTAATCCTGATAGATTGAGAGATTGGATTTCAACACCAAAAGCAAATGGATATGAATCATTACATACTACTGTAATGGGTGATGATGGAAAATGGGTAGAAGTACAGATAAGAAGCAGAAGAATGGATGATATTGCTGAAAAAGGGTATGCAGCCCACTGGAAATATAAACAAAAAGGAAGTAAGGAAAATTCACTTGACGAATGGATTGTGAATATAAGAGAGCTGCTTGAGAACCCTGAAGTAAATGCAATTGATTTTATTGACGACTTTAAACTTAACCTGTATTCAGGAGAAATATACATATTTACACCTGGAGGTGACTTAAAAGTACTGCCAAAAGGAGCGACAGCGCTTGATTTCGCTTTTTCAATACATACTGATATTGGATTAAAGTGTATGGGGGTTAAGGTAAATGGAAAATTAGTTTCTCTAAGTAAAAAACTTAATAGTGGTGATCAAGTTGAAGTTATTACATCTAAGAAACAAAGACCAAGAAAAGATTGGCTGAGATTTGTTGTAACCTCCAGAGCAAAATCAAAAATTAAATCTGCACTGAAAGAAGATAAAAAGAAAATTGCTATGATAGGCAAGGAACTTGCAGAAAGAAAACTAAAACATCTTAAACTTAAATTAAATAATAAAACTGAAACAGAATTAATAAGACACTTTGAATCTGGAAACTCTCTAGAACTATATTTTAGATTTGGAACGGGAGCAATATCAAATAGTGAGATAAAGAACTTTGTTCGTCTTAAGAATCGAGGATGGTATCAAACAATTAAAAATAAAATATATGGACCTCCTGTGCCAAAGAACTCTTCAAAATCAGAAAAAGTAATTGTCTTTAATGATAATGACGAAGTGTTAGATTATGAAATGGCAAAATGCTGCAATCCAATCCCTGGAGATAATATATTCGGTTTTTTAACAGTTGTTGATGGAATTAAGATTCACAGATCAGATTGTCCTAACGCCATACAACTTAGAGCAAATTATTCTTACAGAATTCTTATTGCAAAATGGATAAGAAAAGATGAATTAGATTTTGTTGCTACCATAAATATAAAAGGAATTGACAGTGTAGGACTTATGAACAAAGTCACTCAAATTATTTCTAATCAAATGAATGTAAATATTAAAAGTATTAATATTAGTAGTAATGACGGAACCTTTGAAGGAATTATCACTTTAAAAGTTCACAATGTTTCATTCCTAAAAGAACTAACAATTAAGCTGGAGAAAGTAGAAGCTATATCATCAATTACAAGAACTTATAAACATAATTAGCTTTCAAGTTCTTTATCTATTTTTTTAATATTTAAATCAGTAAAATTTATAATTTTGTATTTAAATCCAATAGACAAAAATTGAAGCCAAATATAATTGATAGTGTTACTGAGATATTTACAGAATATCTAATTAAAAAGAATCATAGAAAAACTCCTGAACGTTATGCAATTCTAGAGGAAATCTATAATTACAATGGACACTTTGATGTTGAATCAATGTATATTCAAATGAAGAATAAGAACTATAGGGTAAGCAGAGCAACGCTATACAACACTATAGAAATCTTATTGGATGCTCACTTAATAAGAAAACATCAATTTGGTAAGGCTCAAGCGCAGTATGAAAAATCTTATTCTAATAAACAGCATGACCATCTAATTTGCACAAGTTGTGATAACGTAATTGAATTCTGCGATCCAAGAATACAAAGCATTAAAAATGTTATAGAAGAAAACATGCACTTTAAAATCAGTAGACATGCATTAAACCTATATGGAATCTGTAAAGAATGTCAAATAAAAATAAAAAAATAAAATCTCAAAAAATAGATGAAAGCAGATGTATTATTAGGACTCCAATGGGGAGATGAAGGAAAAGGAAAGATTGTTGATGTATTAACGTCAAGATATGACATTATTGCTAGATTCCAAGGTGGCCCAAATGCAGGCCATACACTTGAGTTTGATGGCATAAAACATGTTCTACATACTATTCCTTCTGGCATATTTCACAAAGGAGTTATAAACTTAATTGGAAATGGAGTAGTTATTGATCCGGTGATCTTTGAAAATGAAATAGATGCAATTAATAAGTTAAATATTGAGATGTCAGAACTATTAATATCTAAAAAAGCACATTTGATTCTACCTACACATAAATTAATTGACGCTGCATCAGAACAAGCAAAAGGTAAACAAAAAATTGGATCAACTTTAAAAGGCATTGGACCTACCTACATGGATAAAACAGGTCGTAACGGATTAAGAGTTGGAGACATCTCTTCTCCTAATTTTAAAGAAAAATATGAGAAATTAAAACGGAAGCATATTCAAATTCTTCATTTCTATGATTTTAAATATGAGCTAGATAAATTAGAATCTGACTGGTTCTCTTCATTAACTACCTTAAAAAAATTTAAGCATGTTGAAAGTGAACATTATATTCATACTGCTATTAAATCAGGCAAAAAGATCTTGGCAGAAGGAGCACAAGGAACATTATTAGATATTGACTTTGGCTCTTATCCTTTTGTAACATCTTCAAATACAATTGCCGCCGGAGCCTGTACTGGACTAGGAATATCTCCTAATAAGATCGGAGAAGTATTCGGTATTTTTAAGGCTTATTGTACTAGAGTTGGCAGCGGTCCTTTTCCATCAGAATTATTTGATGAAGTTGGCGCAAGATTAGGAAAGGTTGGGAATGAGTTTGGAGCTACAACAGGAAGGCCAAGAAGATGTGGCTGGATTGATATCCCTGCCCTAAAATATGCAATCAATATTAATGGAGTAACGCAATTAATGATGATGAAAGCTGATGTTTTGTCAGGAATACCTAAAATTAAGGCGTGTACTCACTATCAGTTAGATGGGCAAAAAATTGACTACCTACCATTTGAAGACAATGAAAATCTCACTCCTGTTTATAAAGAAATAAAAGGATGGAATATGGATCTAATGCAATTAGAAGACCTTTCTAAAGCTCCACAAGAAGTACATGATTACATTGAATGGCTAGAGGCTGAATTAGAAACTAAAATTACAATTATTTCAGTTGGTCCTGACAGGAAACAGACACTTTTTAGATAAAGCTTGAAATTCCCACTACATATTTTACTAGTAATTCTGAGTATTTCTTTAAATGCACAAACAAGTAAAAAGATAGAAATCCTAAATGCTGACAATACTATTGCCAACACTAATAAACACCCTGATTATTGGCGATTAATTGGAAATGTATCTTTTAAGCATAATAATGCCCTCATGCATTGTGACTCTGCTTATCATTATGCTAATGAAGATAAAATGAAAGCTTTTGGGAAAGTGATAATAAATCAAGGAGATAGCATTACACTGATCGGAAAAAAACTCATTTATTTTGGTAAAAAAAACAATGCTGAGATAAATGGGAATGTTATACTTATTGATAAACATATGACTTTAAAGACAGAAAAGATCTTATATAATCTTAAAACTAATATTGCATTATACCCTAATGCAGGAACAATTATTGATAATGAAAAAACCATAAACTCAAAGAAAGGATCATATTATTCAAATACTCATAAATTTATCTTTACTGACTCAGTAACAGTTATTGCTAAAGACTACAATATATTTACTGATAATATGCATTATAATTCTAAGAGTGAACTTAGTTATTTCTTTGGACCTTCAAATATTATCTCAAAAAACAAGACTATTTATTGTGAGAATGGATGGTATAATACTAAAACTGATATTGCACAATTTAAGAAAAATGCGATTATTACAACTGACAATTATATACTAAAAGGAGATAGTCTCTTTTATAATAAAAATAAAGGCTATGGAATAGCAATCAATAATGTTGAAGTAATTGATACTGTAGAGAACACAACTATATTTGGTGGATTTGCAGAATATTTTGAAAGAGAAGAGTTTGTTGAAATTACACAAAATCCTATGCTTCAGATATTATTTACAGATGACACTCTGTTTATGCATGCTAATAAATTTGTTAGCCAACAAAAAATTGGTAATAAAAAAATACTAGCTTACAATAAAGTGAAATTTTTTAAGCCAGATTTTCAAGGAAAGTGCGATTCTTTAAGCTATCATTTTACTGACTCAATTATTCAGATGTATAGACGCCCTATACTATGGTCAAATGAATATCAAATAACTGCTGACAGCCTAAATTTCCTTGTAAGTCATGGTAAGATCGAGAAACTATTCTTAAAGCCAAACCCTATAATTATTGTTCAAGAAGACTCATTAGATTACAATCAAATTAAAGGAAAGAATATGATTGCATATTTTTCAGAGAATAAAATAAAAAAAATGAATATAAAAGGAAATGGGCAAAGTATATTTATAGTTAAAGATGAAGAAACAGAAGAAAAGATAGGAGTTAATTATACTGAATGCACTGATCTTATACTTTATTTTAAAGACAATAAACTAAAAACACTCAATTATGAGATCAAGCCAAATTCAATTACAACCCCATATGAAGAAGTAAAAGAAAAAGATAGGTACCTAAAGGGATTTGAATGGAGGGGAAATGAGCAGCCAAAAAGAAAAGAAGATATCTTTACTGAATAATTACAAAAGAGGTCCTTCTATTTATTTCTTTATTATTGGATATAGGTATGCTCTCCCCAAAGCCTTTGTAAATAAGTTTATTTTTAACTCTAGTATTCAAATAATCAAACACAACCTCCGCTCTTTTTTCTGATAAAATCTGATTATCTTCTTTGCTCCCAACATTGTCAGTGTGACCTTGAATCTCAATATTAATCTCTGGATTCTTTCTAAGATAAATAATTAACTTATCCAATTCAAGAAATGAGGCAGAATCAATTGTAGCAGAATTAGAAGCAAAAATTACATTCTTAAGGATCACCTCCTCTCCCACTTTAGATGTAATAATATTCATCTCTAATGTTGTGATTGCCTCAGCTTGCACTTCCTTAGGCAATTCAAACATAAATATATCTTCTAGTCCAAAACCACTTACATTCGAAGTATAATAAGCAGTTCTTCCATTACTAGATACAATTAATGAATTCTCAGTATTAAAAGAATTAATAGGATATCCCATATTTTTAGGCTTAGACCATTTATTTACAGAAGATTCCCTTCTAGAAACAAACACGTCATAATCACCCATTCCTATATGGCCATTTGAAGCAAAATATAATGTCAGATTATCAGGATGTAAAAAAGGAGACATCTCATCAAACTTAGTGTTAATATGAGGACCTAAATTCTCAGGTTTTAAAAAACCTTCTTTTGTAATTTCTGACCTCCAAATATCTTTTCCACCATAACCACCTTTTCTGCTACTTACAAAATATAAATACTTCCTATCAGGGGAAAAACATCCTTGAGAATCCCATTCCTTAGAATTAATACTCTTGCCAGCATTATAACTTTTACCATTAATATATATATATAAATCACACCTACCAATCATATCTTCTCTATCACAAGCTGTAAAAACAGCCATTTCTTTATCTGGAGAAAAAGAAAAAGCCCCTTCATTACCTAAGGTATTTAAATTGCCCTCAAATGGATGCGACTGACTCCATTTATTATCTTCATCTATTTCAGATATATAGAAATCCTCTTGCAAGATATTTGTAATATTTAATCTCCTACTATATACTAAAGTTTTTCCATCAATAGAGATTGCTGGCAGATATTCTTCAAGTTCGCTATTTATTTTATTTCCAAGGTTGACTGGATTAAATTCAACAGGATTATTTAACGCCTCAATTGCGAACCTACAATTCTTAATATACCTATCAATCTTATTATTAAATCTATATTTATTGGTATCCTGAGCAATTATTTTTTCTGCATAGAATAAAGCTTCATGATAAAATCCATTCGAATAATATAACTTTACTATCTGCTCAATTCCTTTTGCATCTTGAGGCTCATTCTCATCATATACTCTAAGCAGATAATCAGCTGCTAATTCAATCTGGTTATCATTAGCATAGATAGAAGCCATAAGTAAATTAGGCTTACTCCAATTAGGCGAGCTCTCTAAAGCTTTGTTTGCAAGTTTTATTGCTTTCTGAGTATTCCCATTATTATTATATTTAACAGCTTTATCAAAAGTCTTGTAGTCTTTCTTCTGTGCAAAAGAAAAAGCAGGTATCAATAATAATATTAACAGCAATCTATACATTAAGGAATATTCATGTATTTATGACTTTGTAATGAAATACTCCATTCTATATTTTCTTTTACAAAATCAATGATAATCGGAATATTCTGCTCTCGCCTACTCCACTCAGATTGTAAATATAACTTACAGTCTTTTTTAACATATTTCCTTTGCTCTTCTGCCCACTTTAAATCATGCTTATTATTCACTATTATTTTTAACTCATCTACCAATGGTTTTATTTCAGACAATGAGGCTTGCATTTTTTTTGGAGACAAACAGATCCAATCAAAATATCCACTTAATGGATATGCGCCAGAAGTTTCCAGATGTACTTTTAAGCCTTTTTCTTTAAGAATCAAAGTTAATTTATCGAGATTCCACATTAATGGCTCTCCACCAGTAATTACAACAGTATCAACTGAGTACTTCTCAATTCCTTTTATAATATCTACTATCGAAGTTGGTGGATGTAAGTCTGCATTCCAGCTTTCTTTTACATCACACCATCTACAACCAACATCACAACCTCCAATACGCAAGAAATAAGCTGCCTTACCTGAAAAAAAACCCTCTCCTTGTATTGTATAAAACCCTTCCATTAATGGCAAGTACTCTCCTCTCTTCAATGCTAATTCTGTCTGTTTGTCCATATTGGCAAAAATATGTTTTTTCTGAAGAAGAATACTATCTTTGCTTTTTATAAAACTAAAAGCATGAAACAAATTATTGAATGTGTTCCAAATATATCAGAAGGGAGAGATCAAGAAAAAATCAAAAATATTTCTCAAATTGTTGAACAAGTTGAAGGAGTAAAACTATTGAATATAGATGCAGGAAAAGCAACAAATCGAACAGTAATTACTTTTGTAGGAGAGCCACAACAAGTAATAGACGCTGCATTTCTACTGATAAAAAAAGCTCAAGAACTTATTGATATGAGCAAACACTGTGGAGAACATCCTAGAATGGGAGCAACTGACGTTTGTCCATTAGTTCCAATTTCAAACATTACTATGGATGAATGCATAAAGTGGGCACACAAATTAGGAGAAAGAGTAGGAAAAGAGCTTGGAATTCCTATTTACTACTATGAGGCAGCAGCCAAAGAAGAAAAAAGAAAAAATCTAGCAAATTGCCGTAAGGGTGAATATGAAGGGTTAGCAAAAAAAATAATTGATCCTTCTTGGAAACCAGATTTTGGCCCAGCAAAATTTAACAGTTCTGTAGAAAGATCAGGCGCAACTGCTATATCAGCTCGTGACTTTCTAGTAGCTTATAATATTAATCTAAATACCACATCAACTAGAAGAGCAAATGCAGTAGCATTTGATATTCGTGAAGCAGGTAGAATAAAAAGAGAAGGAGGAACCTTATCTGGAAAAATAATAACTGACAAAAATGGAGACCCACTAAAAACACCAGGATTATTTAAATGTGTAAAAGGAATAGGTTGGTTTATTGAAGAATATGGAATAGCACAAATATCTTATAATTTAACAAACATCAATATCTCACCCTTACATGAGGTATTCGAAAAAACGTGTGAACGTTCAATTGCAAGAGGGATGAGAGTAACAGGATCCGAATTAGTAGGGCTAGTTCCTAAAAAAGTATTAATTGATGCTGGAAAACACTTTTTAAAGAAACAAAAACGTTCAACAGGAATACATGAAAGCGAGATCATAAAAATCGCAATTAAAACCTTAGGATTAGATGAATTAGAGCCTTTTGAACCTAGAGAAAGAGTGATTGAATACATTCTAGAAGATGAAACAAAAAACCCTCTAGTAAACATGACACTAACTGATTTTTCCAATGAAACTGCAAGCGAAAGCCCTGCTCCTGGAGGAGGCTCTATTTCAGCTTATTGTGGTGCTATGGGTATCTCACTAGGAACAATGGTTGCTAATCTATCTGCACATAAAAGAGGTTGGGATAATAGATGGGAAGAATTCTCAAATTGGGCAGAAAAAGGAATGGAATATCAAAACACCTTACTAAAATTAGTAGATGAAGATACAAATTCATTTAATAAAATAATGGATGCATTCCGTCTGCCAAAAGATACGGAAGAAGCAATAAATATTAGAAAAGAAGCCATACAAAAGGCTACAAAACACGCTATCCTTACCCCTTTTAAAGTAATGGAAATATCTTACAAATCCATGGAAGTAATGAAAGCTATGGCAGAATTTGGAAACCCTAACTCAGTGACAGACGCTGGTGTTGGAGCATTATGTGCTCGTACTGCAGTAATGGGAGCATTCTTAAATGTAAAAATTAATTGTGGGGATTGTACTGATAAGAATTTTGTCAATGATATTCTAATTAAAGGACAAGCATTAGTCGACAATGCTAATGTTCTAGAAGATGAAATAATGAGTCTGACAAATTCAAAAATATAGTAAGAACTCTTAATATTTAATTATAGCAATAGTTGTATATTTGCCGTAATTCATCAAAAATATAAATAATGAAAAATATCCTTTATATATTATTAGCATTTTCTATAATAATTACTGCTTGTAAAAAAGAAGAAGAAGAAGAAAACATGAATCCAAATCCAACAGTGACTAATGGTTGCATGGATACAATTGCCACAAATTACAACTATAATGCTACCATTGATGATGGTTCTTGTACTTTTGGAATTGTAGGTGGAGCTTGGATTACAGATAGTGAGGTGCTTGAAATGCATGCAACAGCTTCTATGGGATCATTTATATTACTTGACACATTATTTACAGAGACTGAAACTAACCCTGATTCAATGGAACACGCAATTCAGAAATTCTTGCAAAATGGAGATGTCAAATTCTGGGACAACAATAATAATCTTATTGATAGTGGTACCTGGGTACAATCTGGAACTACTGTAACCATAACAACAGATACTGTAATTATTGGTGAGATATTAAGTGTAAACAAAACAAATTTAGTGCATGAAGTTACTGGAAATCAAAACTTCTCAGAAAACGGGGTAGATTATAATATAGATTTTACTTTTACAGGAAATCACACAAGAAATGAAAATGGATTTACTACAAATAATACAAACCAAAGAATCGGAAATACTAATCACACTAGATTTCTAAAACCAAAAATGAATAATCTATTTAAGAATCTTAAAAAATAGATTTTTTTATATAATTATAAAAGAAAAGCCAAGCAAGAATGCTTGGCTTTTTTAATTATAAAGAACTCTAAAGTATTTAGGATAAAACCTCTGCTACTTTATCGGCTGCCTCTTGTAATAAAATAACTGATTCTACTTTTAACCCACTAGCATCAATAAGTTTCTTAGCTTCTTTGGCATTTGTACCTTCTAAACGTACAATTAATGGAATGTCAATACCTCCTATATTATTATATGCATCTACAATCCCTTGAGCAACTCTATCACATCTCACTATTCCTCCAAAGATATTTACTAGAATAGCTTTTACGTTTTCATCTTTAAGAATAATACGAAATGCTTGCTCTACTCTTTTTGCATCTGCAGTTCCTCCAACATCTAAAAAGTTTGCTGGATTACCTCCTGCCATTTTAATAATATCCATAGTAGCCATAGCAAGGCCTGCCCCATTTACCATACATCCAACATTACCATCTAATTTAACAAAATTAAGACCATACTCACCTGCCTCAACTTCAGTAGCATCCTCTTCCCTCTTGTCTCTTAATTCTATGAAATCTTTATGCCTAAATAATGAATTATCGTCAATAGATACTTTAGAGTCTACTGCTAAAATCTTGTTGTCAGAAGTTTTTAATACTGGATTAATTTCAAAGAGCGAGGAGTCAGTTTTATCATAAGCAGTATAAAGTGCATGAACAAATTTTGTCATCTCTTTAAAAGCAGCTCCACTTAAACCTAAATTAAAAGCTACTTTTCTACATTGAAATCCTGTAAGACCAACCTTAGGATCAATCTCCTCATTAAAAATTAAGTGCGGAGTCTTATCAGCAACTGTTTCAATATCCATGCCACCTTCTGTAGAATACATAATCATATTACGTCCATTTGATCTATTCAATAATACCGACATATAAAACTCTGAAGTCTCACTCTCACCAGGGTAATATACATCCTCAGCAATTAAAACCTGATGCACAAGTTTTCCTTGAGCAGAAGTCTGAGGAGTTACCAGATGCATCCCTAGTATATCATCTGCAATTGACTTAACCTCATCTAATGATTTAGCTAGTTTAACTCCCCCTCCTTTTCCTCTACCCCCTGCATGAACCTGAGCTTTTACAACCCACCAACTAGTTCCTGTTTCTTTATTCAGTTGTTTAGCAGCAGAAACTGCAGCTTTAGAAGTTGAAACTACTATCCCCCTTTGTATTCTTACTCCAAAACTATTTAAAAGCTCTTTCCCTTGATATTCGTGTAAGTTCATTAGTTATTTTTTAGTTCCGCAAAAATATAGGATTGATTTGAATTACAAACTTCTATTGACATTAAATTATATATTTTTGCGCCAAATTTTAAGCCTGATGAAAATTAAAAATATTTTTTGTTTTATTATACTATTACCTCTGCTAAGTTTCGGGCAATTTTCAGAAAAAAAAGTGTATAATATTGAAAAGATATCTGTTAGCCCTATAATCGATGGAGATCTAAATGATAAAGTCTGGTCTAATTTAAATGTTGCTCAGAATTTTTCTCAAATTTCTCCAAATAACGGAGAGCCTGAAAGGGAATATCAAAGAACTGAAGTAAAAATCTGCTATGACAGTAAGAATATCTATTTTGGTGTAATGATGTATGACAACGAACCTGACAGTATATTAAAAGAGCTAGCAATAAGAGATAATAATAATGCAAATGCAGATCACTTCGGTATTTATATTGACCCATTCAATAACGGGCAAATTGAATATGAATTCATGATCTCAGCTTCAGGGGTACAGACAGATGCCAAGATTACTAGCTCTTCGTATGATAACTCATGGGATGCAGTGTGGAAGTCATCTGCTAAAATAAATAAAGAAGGTTGGGTCGTAGAATTTGCCTTACCCTTCTCTCAATTAAGATTTCCAGACAATAATAACTCATGGTCAATCAATATGGCTAGAGGAATAAGAAGATACCGTGAAGACTATAGCTGGAATCCAATCAAGGTTGAGTATTCTAATTTTGCATTACAAGCCGGACTTATCAAAGGAATTGAAGATATTAACTCTCCTTTACGTCTCTCCTTTATGCCTTATGCATCTATTTACGCAGACATGTATGATGGAGAAACCACATTTCCTTATAATTATGGAATAGATTTAAAATATGGTATTAATGAAAGTTTTACTCTAGACATGACACTCATACCTGATTTTGGACAGGTAGCTTCTGATGCCATGGTATTAAACCTCTCTCCTTTTGAAGTGAAATATGAGGAAAAAAGGCAATTCTTTAATGAAGGAACAGAACTCTTTGAAAAAGGAGGAGACATGTTCTATAGTAGGAGGTTACAAGATGACCTATTAAATGCTTCAAAAGTTACTGGAAGGACTAAAAATGGACTAGGAATTTCAGTCCTTAATGCAGTAACAAACAAAACAACTGAAGACCCCCTCACTAATTATAATGTTATGATGTTTGACCAAGCCTTCGGGAATAGCTCTTCATTAAGCCTAATGAATACACATATGCTACAACAAGGAATAGGCAAAGATGCTAATGTAACTGGTATTCTTACAAAAATTAATAATAAAAAGAATACTAGAACATATGTAGGAAAACTAAAAATGAGTCAAGAATTTGAAGGAAGTAACTTAACAAAAGGATTCGCAGGTATGCTAGCATTAGGAAAGACTAACGGAAGATATCAATATGACTTATACTCATTTTTTGAAGATGACAAGTACAACCCTAATGATTTAGGATTTTTGTATTCAAATAATGAGATAACACATGGGTTATCTCTAAGTTATAATCAATTTAATGAAAATAAACGATTTATCAAATCAAATATAAATATAAATATAAATCACCAAAGCTTATTTACTGATCAAAAGTTTGTCAATCTAGAGTTAGAAGCATCAGCACGTATAACATTAAAAAACTATACTACTGTTTCTATACGCACTAATTTTAACCCTTATGAGAAGAATGATTTCTACGAAGCTAGGACAGAAAATCTGAAAAACCCACTTAAAAGATCCAAATCAATAAATGGTGGCGGATGGATCTCAACAGACTACAGAAAAAAACTTGCAATAGACATAGGTGGAGGAGCTAATATCAGCCCATTATATCAAGGCTATGGCTATCGATGGAGAGTAGCCCCTCGATACAGAATTAATGATAAAATATCATTGCGCTATATACTATCTATTAGAAATAAATTCAATGACATTGGATTTATTACGAATGATACCTCAGCTTTACTTACAAGCCCTCTACAAGTTGATTACATATTTGCTAAAAGAAATACCTATATGATTACTAATGTGCTAAGTTCAAATTATATTGTGAATAATAAGATGGTTCTATCTGTTAAGCTAAGATATCATATAGATCAAGTTAAGAACCTAGAGTTCAGAAAATTAGATTCTGAAGGGTATTTAGAGAAAAGTGCATATACTGGAGAACATAACATCAATTATACGACTTGGACTTCTGACATAGCTTTTAACTGGCGATTTGCTCCAGGCAGTCAAATGAGCCTGGTTTGGAAAAATGCTATAGATAATGAAGAAAACATTTTAATCAATCATTGGATTGATAATTTAGACGAATCATTTAATTTGGCTCAACAAAATAGTTTGTCGCTAAAAGTTATTTATTATTTAGATTATCTTTACCTCAGAAAATGATAAAAGCAAAGAACATACATTATTCCTATGGCAACCTAAAAGTATTAAAAGGTGTTAATCTCCATATTAATAAAGGCGAGTTTGTAAGTATTGTAGGGGCTTCAGGAGCAGGAAAAACTACTTTATTACAACTACTTGGAACACTTGATAATATTCAAGAAGGTTCATTAGAAATAAATGGTCAAGAAATACACAATCTATCAGAAAAAGAAATTGCATTTTTCAGAAACCAAGAGATTGGTTTTGTTTTTCAGTTCCATAACTTACTAGCTGAGTTCACGGCACTAGAAAATGTTTGCTTACCCGCCTATATTTCAGGAAGTAACAAAAATAAAGCAAAAGAAAAAGGGTTAGAATTGCTTAATCTACTCGGAATAAAAGAAAGAGCAAACCATAAACCCGATGAGTTATCTGGAGGAGAACAGCAAAGAGTAGCAGTAGCTCGTGCTCTTATTAACTCCCCTTCTATTGTACTGGCAGATGAACCATCTGGAAATCTAGACTCTAAGAATGCAGAAGAACTACACAGCTTATTCCTAAGACTAAATCAAGAAATGCAACAAACTTTTGTTATAATTACTCATAATAACACCTTAGCAAACTTGGCAAGCAGAAAGCTTGAGATAAAGGATGGAAAAATAATTTAATGTAAAAAACAGGACTATCTTATAAGAATAGTTTATTTTTGCACTTTGATGAGATATCAAAACCCACAGCTGCTTTATGCCTTATTTGCAATAGCAATTCCTATTCTCATTCACCTCTTTAATCTAAGAAAACACAAGAAAATCTATTTTAGTAGTATCCGTTTTTTAACAGAAATTAAAGAAAAGAGAAAGAAAAGAGCACAGTTAAAGAATTTATTAATACTGACGAGTAGAATTCTAGCAATTACATTCTTAGTTCTTGCTTTTTCAAAACCATATATCCCAAAATCAGACAATATAGAAACAAATAATATCTTTATATATATTGATAATTCTCTTAGTATGGATGTCGATTATGGAGAAGGAAACTTATTAAACTTAGCTAAAAATATATCAAAAGATATCATTCAAGCATATTCATCAGATAATCAATTTCACTTAATTACTAATAACTTTAACGCTAGTGACAATATTAGCTATAGTATTAATACTATCCAAGATCAAATTGATCATATCCAAGCCTCTTCAAGACAAAAGGGAATTTCAGATATCATCTCAAGAATAAATCTTCTTAATTCAGAAAGAAATCACCTTTATATAATCTCAGATTTTCAGAAAAAAACCATAGACATTGATGGCTTAAATAAGCTAAAAACTGACAACAAGACAACTCTTGTGTGTATCAAAAATAATGAGCTCAAGAATATTAGTATAGATAGCTGCTTTATTAACAGCCCAATATTTATGTCAGATAATGAGACTGAACTTAAAGTAATTATTAGTAATACAAGTAAGAAAGATATCCTAGATGAAGTGCTTTTTTTATATATTGACAATAAACAAAGATCTCAACAATACATTAACCTCTCATCGAATGAGAAAAAAGAGATAACCTTAAAATTCTCTAATCAAAACAATCAAATAATTTCAGGAGAGATCAGAACACATGACTCACCTATATCCTTTGATAATAATTTATATTTTACATTATACAGAAATAATAAAATAAATGTTCTAACAATAAATGAAAAGAATGAAAATACAGCCTTAGGATCATTATTTGGGGCTGACACTTCTTTATTTAATTACACATCATTTAATACAGAAAATATAAACTACAACACTTTAGCAAAACAAAATTTTATAATATTTAACGAAGTGTCTGAATTAAGTAGCGGCCTGCTAAGTGCAATAGAAGTATATCTAGAAAATAATGGAAGCCTGCTCATCATTCCTCCTGCAGGTTTAAATAATTTCTCATCTTATAATTTAATGTTAAAGTCTTTGGACATTAACTTAATATCAAAAAGTATTAAGAATGAGATAAAGATTAATAAATTTACCTTAGAACATTCTATTTACAAGAATGTATTTAAAGAGGAATTAAAACAGATAAATTATCCTATCTGTAAAGAATATTACAAAATAAATAATAATAAACTTAGCACACAAATTATTGGTTTTTCAAATCAAAAAGATTTCTTAAGCTTATATAATAAAGGAAAGGGAACTATCTACCAACTTTCTAGCCCATTAGATCTTAATTATAATAATTTTACAAAGCATGCATTATTTGTGCCTACATTTATTAATATGGCGACTGCATCAATACAGATTGATGCTCCCTATTATATTATTGATAGAGATGATAAAGTTAATAGTAACTATAAAAACATAAAAAAAGAAACCCCACATATTATTGGTAATGAGATTGATATAATACCAACACCAATAAACAAAAACGGAAAGCAAGTTCTTGAGATGCATAACCAAATAAATAAAAATGGTATTTACAGCTTGAAATACAATAATAAGATTGTAGATAAATTTGCTTTTAATTATAATAATAAAGAAAGCCGAACCAATGCATGGTCTTACAAGCAATTAAATAACTATATATCTGAAAATAGAATCGCAAATGTCAGTCTACTCTCTTCTAGTAACAAACAATTATCTAACACAATAAAAGAATACAAAAATGGAAAGGAATATTGGAAAATATCATTACTTCTTTCACTACTATTCTTTGCATTAGAAATCCTAATTATTAAAATTATCAAACTATGAATATACTAATCAAATCAGCAAAAATAATTGACCCGAAAAGTAAGTATAACAATAAAATTTGCGATGTATTTATTAAAGATGGGAAAATTGATAAAATCGCAAAAAAGATTAAATCAAACGATAAGAATGTTCAAGATGGGTCAGAGCTCATATATTCAGCAGAGAATCTTCATATATCTCCAGGCTGGTTTGATTTACATTCAAATTTTGGAGAACCAGGATACGAACAAAAAGAAACACTTGAAACAGGAAGTAATGCTGCTCTGAAAGGTGGTTTCACAGGGGTCATGGTGATGCCAAACAATAAACCATCTATTGACAACAAAAGTATGATCAACTTTATTAGAAATGCGACAAAAGATAATATAGTAGATGTCATACCTGCTGGTAATATCACAAAAGATGGAGCAGGGAATGATATTGTTGAGATGCATGAAATGAACAAAGCAGGATGCAAAGTTTTTACTGATGATAAGAATTCAATAAAAAGAAATGAAGTAATGAAAATTGCCATGCTTTATTCGAAAGACAGTAGCTCACTAATAATGAACTATCCAAACGATAAAAGTATAGCTAATGATGGTGTAATGCATGAAGGAAATATTAGCACACAACTAGGATTAAGAGGAATACCAGCACTAGCAGAAGAAATGATGGTAGATAGAGACCTTAATCTTTGTGAATATACTAAATGTAAACTACACCTAAGCTATATCTCTACAAAAAAAAGTATAGATAAAATAAAAAAGGCAAAAGCCAAGGGACTTAATATTACAGCTGATGTCACAATCCACAACCTCTTTCTAACTGAACAAGCTGTGAATAATTTTGATACACGCTATAAAGTTATGCCTCCATTAAGGACTAAAAAAGATACCTCAGCACTAATAAAAGGATTAAATAATGGAACTATTGATGTTATTAGCACTGACCATAGTCCAATAAACAATGAGTATAAGAAAATCGAATTTGATAATGCAAAAGATGGGATTATAGGACTAGAAACTGCTTTCGGACTTTTAGGAAAATATATCCTCCCAAATATTGGGCTAGAGAAACTAATTGAGAAAATATCAATTAATCCTAGAAAAATTCTACAATTACCTGAAGTTAGTATTAGCGAGGGAACATCGGCAAACATCACCCTATTTAATCCAGAAATTGAATGGGAGTTTAGTAAAAATGATATAAAATCAAAATCAGTAAACACACCATTTATCGGTGAAAAACTTACAGGAAAAGCATTAGCTATCTTTAATAATGGACAGTTTAAAGAATCCTAATCAATAACAACCCTTTTCTCTACCCTACCATCACTATAGATGTAAAAAAGTGTTGTGTGTTCAGTTGTATTAATACGTTTAACATCCCTGCCTAATAAGTCAGTAATTTTGATTAGCTCTGTTTTTATTCCAGTGAAATCAGTAATTTGTGATACTGATGCTTTAGCTTCATAGAGCATCAAATCATCAACTGCAGCCTCAATTAAACTACCCCCATCAAGATATTGCCCTATACGCAAGCTATCAGAAGCAATAAACTTTAATTGGACATCATTAGTTAAACTTACATAATCAGCTACTCTAAAAGCAAACTTCCTCCAACTTATATCAGAGCTCATATTATTTTCTACATAATGCCAATTTACTCCATCATCTGTAATCATTACTTGCCACCAATCTGCACCAGGATTTGCACCACTAGCAGGACTATTAGTGTACCACCTATAGTAAGAAAAGGCAGGATTATCATAAGATGATAAATTATAGTAAGGTGAATAAAGAGTTGTATGCCCGTCATCAACATCATTAGTACCTAATCCATCATTAACTGAGGATGCATTTCCTGTAAAAGCACATTGAAACCCACCTGGAGTATGTTGAGCATCTGTTTGACAAATAGATGACGGATCATTAGGATCACCATAAGAACCTATTGGGGAACCTATGTCCCATATTCCTGTTGTTGCATTATCTCCAGGACCACCTGTTTGCCAGAAAGTAAAGTTATTATCAAAATCTTCTTCTTCCATTAATTCATAACCTACCATTATGAAATAAGGTAAGTTAGCATTATTTATAGGGTCTAGATTAGAAGCTATAGGTGTAACACCTGACTCATTACCATAATTATCTGACAAAGAAATATAGTAAGCAATTACAGTCCCATTTGGCTGCGCAGGTATTGATGTGGTAAATGAAGAAGCCCCACTCATTGAAAGATTATTCCATGAATTACTATTATTTAATCTATAAAAGCAATTAGTAGTTCCTAATGCCCAAGGATATGTAACTCCAACACTAGCATTAATAGTAATAGGTGTGCTCCCAATTGATGTGCTTACTGGATTATGAGATATTACAGCATTTGAAAGCAAAGTAATACCATGTGCAGCAAAAGCATCAACAATAGCAACATCATTTGGCGTACCATTACTTAAATTACCATCATTATCATCAGCATAAAGTACCTCAATTAAAATATCTGTGTAGAGGTCTCCTTCAGTACCATCTGGTCCATCTACTCCACTATCATATGTATATTTAAATAAATCTAGCATTTGCGACATACTTCCTAAATTAAGATAAGTATCCCAAAATGCTCCAGCTATTATTTCTCCATCAGCATGAACCTGACCTACTAAATCTTGAGGATATACTTTCTTATTTTGATCATATCTTCTTACAGAGATAGTAGGATCTAATAAATCCCAACCAAAACCAAGGACAGGAGAGTCTGTTAATGAGATAGCCCAAACATCAGCAAAACCCTCATTCATAGCACCATTCTCCATACCTCCCCCCCAGCTTGTTCCATTATATCTATTACCATTAATTGCGTGTCCATATTCGTGATAAACAACATCCGGTATCTTGGCAGTAGCGTGACAACCACCTCCCTCAGCATAAAAATTAATTGAGCTACCATCATAAAAAGCATTGCAACTTCCTGTTTCGTCAATATTAGTCTCCATAGGAATATCTAATCCTGTATAAGTTGGGAAGACTGTTTTTAAATGATCATGAATATTGTTAACTGCTTGATAGGCTGTTCTTTCTTGTATGGTTGAGTAACCGTCAAAATTTATAGCATTTGTAGCTGATAATACCTGAAATATATCTGGAGTATTACCAGAAGTCTGCACATCAGCATATCTCCCTTCAAGCTTATATCTAACTTGTGTTCCTATATTCCATGGTAAGACTACATCGCCATTGTTGTCAGTATACTCAAATGTGTTATTGCTTTGATTGATTGCTTTTAAATATTTAAAATTCTGAGTAACTGCTGGGTTATATGGATTTGTTGGATACACCTCTCCAGATACAGTAGCTGTTCCTGTTGCAGGAGCTTCATACATGACTGTATTTTTACGCATTAAAAGCTCACCGTTATTTGCATCAACATAGCATATATAATTAGCAGGTCCCTCTATCATTCTAGTAGAAAAGGAAACTTTATAAATTAAATGATATTTATAACTTCTATATTTAGGATTTGCTAACACCTTAAGTTCTTCTTCTACAGTAATATCTGTAATAGCATTAGAAATATTTTCAGTAGCACTAGCAATAGCAGATTGCTGATCAATAGTTGGTATAGTTGCTATATTAATATCATTAAATACATCTAAACCAAAAGTAGCTAACTCATTATTAAGAGTAAATTTAGCATAAAGACTACTTCCTATAACTTCAAGATTATTATAATACTGTACATATCTTTTATTTATATATTTATCATTCTTAACAACTGAGACCTCTCTTAAATCATTAGGTAAAATAAAATTATTTGAACTTAAAAAAACCTCTAAATCATTTACTGGAATTGGCGCTCCAAAAGCTCTATGTGGTAGTTGATTTTTTTCATTGAAAATCACAAACCAATCAGCATAATTTAAGCTAAAGTTTTTCCATAAATCTCCACTTCTTAAAAGTTGTTGATATTGAGGATTAAGTACTGGGTTTTCTTTAACATATCTCACTTCATTCTTATCATTATGATTATGCTTTGAAGCAGATAAATGAATTGAAAGAAGTACACTACAAAGTATTAAAATATTTTTTTTCATTTTTCTGGAATAATTTTTATGTAAAAATACACATATTTTTGCAAAAGGAACCCAAAAAATATAATGAAACAATTACATTCTGAATAACATTTAGAAGGCTACATCTATGAAAGCAATATGTTATAAAATTACTAAACTAATTTTCATTCTTAAAAAAGTTTGCATTCTTGGTGCCTAAATAATAATCTGTTGTCCATCATAAGCTAATTGAATATTCTCTGGCAAATCCTGATTCACTTCATCATGTAAACCCATAAAGTGTGAGATATGAGTCAATAGCGCTTTCTTTGGCTTTAGATCATCAAGTAACTTTACCGCATCCTCTAGAGAAAGATGTGACACATGTTTAGTTTTTCTAAGAGCATCTAATATAATTAAATCTGCACCTCTCATCTTCTCTTTTTCTGAATCTGGAACTTCACTTACATCAGTTAAATAAACAAAATTATTTATTCTATAACCAAAAACCTGCATTTTATAATGCAAAACATCAAGAGGTATAACACTTATTCCTTCTATATTAAAAGGATTAGAATCAATTATATTAATATTCACATTAGGTATACCTGGATACTTTTTACCTGAGAATACATATGGAAACTCCATATGTAAAGCATTCGCAGTTTTTCTTGTGCAGTAAATCTCCATAACTTTCTTCCATTTATGATTAAAAGCTCTTACATCATCCATTCCTGCTACATGATCTTTATGATGATGTGTAAACAAGACTGCATCTAAATCCTTCACATTATTTCTTAACATCTGCTGTCTGAAATCTGGACCAGTATCTATTACTAATGTCTTATTATCAACTTCAAGCATAACCGATGACCTTAACCTATTATCTTTTAAATTATGAGATTTGCAAACAATACAATCACATCCAATCACAGGCACTCCTTGCGAAGTTCCTGTTCCCAATAAAGTTATTCTCATTTTTATTTCCATGAATGGGCGTAAAATTAAATAGATAATTGCTTTTTTTAAGAAATATCTGCATAAATTTGCTCATAATTATTAAATAAACTGTTTCATGACAAATAATATGGTTTTAACAGCAAGACAAAAAGCATTACAAATCAATCTAGATAATACTATTTACGGTTCATTTGTTGAGATAGGAGCAGGACAAGAGGTAGCTCGTAATTTCTTTAAAGCAGGCTCTGCATCTACGACAATTGCAAAAACTATGTCAGCCTATGACAGAGACTTTTCTGATGCCATTTATGGAAAAGAAAAAGATGGTAGATATGTTTGTAAATCCAGACTAGAAAAAATGCTTAACCATGAATATGAATTACTTGAAAAAAGACTAGATAACGAAAGACATAAAAAGAATAAATTTTTCACTTATGCTGATACAATTACAACCACCAATTATTCAAAGACAATAGAAGGGCATGGGTGGATTGGTTTAAGGTTTCAAAACAGTCCAGATGCAAAGCCTTCAGACTTTATTATCCATGTCATACTACACGATCAAGATGCAAAATTACAACAAGAGACTATTGGAATTATAGGAACAAACCTCCTTCATGCTTGTTTTAATGAAACTGACCCAAAAGAGATTCTAAAAAGAACCTACGACTCTTTAGAAAAAGAACAGTTTGAAATTAATATGGTTGAAGTAATAGGACCTGCATTTAAGGATGTTGACAACAGATTACTCAGTCTAACTCTAGTAAAGGAACGAATGACTAATGCAGTAATCTTTACACCTGACGGTTCAAACCAGCAACCTTCTGACATTTTACATAAAAAGAATATCCTTACAATGAGAGGGAGCTTCCGACCTGTTACAAAAGTAAATATTGATATGCTGGAAAAAGGACTAAAAGAATTTAAGGCTAATCCTAAGGTTGACAAAAGTAACATACAAATCCTGTTTGAGATTACTCTTAGTAATCTTAAGGCTAATGGTGAAGTTGATGAAAGAGATTTTCTTGATAGAGCTGACATCTTGTGTTCTCTAGGTTACACTGTAATGATCTCCAACTATAAAAAATTCTATAAAATAATAGAATATCTATCTCAATATACAAAATCAAGAATGGGGCTAATCCTAGGTGTAGATAATCTAATAGACATGTTTGAAGAAAGATATTACAGAAATCTTAATGGTGGAACAATGGAAGCTTTTGGAATAATATTTACAAGGGATATCAGATTTTATCTATACCCTTATAAACCAAACCAAGAGACTGATTTATTAAATTCAAAAAATCTACCAATACACCCTAGAGTTAAGGGTCTGTATAACTATTTAGAGAGCAATGGAAGAATTAAAGATTTAGAATACAACCCTGATGTACTGAGTATCTTCTCTATAGATGTGCTAAGAAAGATTAAAGCATGTGAAGAAGGTACATGGGAAAAATCAGTTCCGGATGGGGTAGCAGATTTAATTAAAGAAAAACATCTTTTCGATTCATCTTCATGTGCTATAGAATAAACTTGCTTATTATTAAATATTTATCAAATTAAAACTAGATGAGAAACATATTAATCATTCTTTTAACACTACCTTTTTTTAGCATTGCACAAGAAAAGAACCAAAAAAAACCTAATAAACCAAAGGTTGATGCGAATTCAGGAGCTACATGGAAAAGAGACGCAAAGCAAGAAAAATTATTTAAAGGTTTTATCTCAGGAAGAATAAAAGATTCTGAGACTAAAAAACCACTTGAATTTGCAACTGTAAGTATAATTAAAAAAAGATCTGGTAAATTAAAAGAAGGAACAATTACGGATGTAAAAGGACGGTTCTTGTTTGACAATATAGAAACAGGAGAGTATGTGTTAAAAATTAGTTTTCTAGGATTTGAAGAAAAAGAAATAAATATCAAAACAACTAATCAAAATCCTGATAATAGATTAAAAAACATCTTCATTTCAAGAAACTCAGAAATGCTTTCAGAGGTGACAATTAAGGATGAAAAAGCAATTTATGAAACACGAATTGATAAAATAGTCTATAATGCTGAAAATGATCTTAATGAATCAGAAACTGATGCAACAGACGTGCTCAGAAAAGCACCTCTTCTTTCTGTAGATTTAGAAGGGAATGTTAGTTTAAGAGGCTCAAGAAATATTAAATTTCTAGTAAATGGAAAAGCTTCTACTTTTTTCTCATCTGATGTAGCTAATGCACTACAGATGATTCCTGCTGACCAAATAAAAACTATTGAAGTAATTACAAGCCCTGGGGCTAAATATGAGGGTGAAGGTGATGCAGGGATTGTCAATATTATTACTAAAAAAACTAGAATTGACGGGTACAAAGCAAGTATTAATGGAATGGTAAGTCAAAAAGTAAACAGAACAGGTTTAAATTTAAGTCTTGGAAAAGGACGTTTTGGATTATCAGCAAGAGGAGGCTCGCATGGAAGTTGGCCTGGAAGGATTGCTGAAAGTGATTATAAAAGAGTAAATTGGGATGAAAATGGGAATAAAGATTCATTAATACAATATGGAGAAGGAGAAAATTATTATCAAGGATACAGAGGTTCTATTAATGCATTTTATGATGCAAATGCATATAACACTTTTAATTCATCTTTTAAATTTGGAGGAAGAACTATGAATACAGATAATAAAGAAACTATTGAATACTTTGAAAACGACACGGTATCATATAAGAAACTAAATGCTACAGAAAAAACAAATTCATCCCTAAATATGGAGTGGACTACAGATTACACGAAGAAATTTTCTGATAATGATAATCGTGAATTAGTTTTGGCTTTTCAAATAGGAGGTGATATTAACGACGGATATACTAATATTAATGAAAGCGCAAGATCCCTAGAGAACTACAATGATGAGAAAGTAATTGAAGAAACTATTCAAATAGATTATATACACCCTTTTGGATCATCAAAGAATAATATCTCTTCAAATTCTAATAAAACAGCAACAAGAGGAGAGAATAGTCGCAGTAGAGGAGGAAAGAGAGGACCTCAAAATGGAGTTACAAATACAAACAAAATAGAGATAGGAGCTAAAATTATTAATCGTGATAGAGAGATGGTTTATTCTAATAGAAATGATGGAACATATAATAATTCTGAAGAGTTTAATTATAATCAACTAGTATCTGCTTCATATATCTCAACTGAATTTAGTCTACCATATGGACTGGGAATTAAAAGTGGATTAAGGTATGAAAACACGCAAACCTCTGGAGACTGGTTAAATGCTGATAGTTTAAATTTTACTAACAAATCATACGACAACTACTTACCTAGTTTTGTTTTCTCAAAATCATTTAGTCCAATGCGCTCAATTAAATTTAGTTACAATCAAAGAATTAGACGGCCTAGTGTAAAGAATATAAACACAAATGAAGACAGAACTGACAAGAGAAATATTACTATTGGAAACCCTAATTTAGAGCCAACCATTACTCATCAATTGGAACTAGCGGTTAATAGTTTTGGGAAGGTATTACAGGGAAGCACACAATTATATTATAAAAATTCTTTTAGTCTAATTGAATCATTCCTTGACACCATTCAAGATGAAACAACATTTTCAACTTACAAAAATATAGGCGAAAGCAAACAAATGGGAGGAAGTTTCTTTGGGTCAATTAAATTAAATAAACTAAGCCTTAGAGGATCCTTTGATATTTATAATTATAGTGCTCGTGATAAAAGCTTAGGTTATGATGACTGGACACAGGCAGTCTTACTATATAGTTATTTTATTGGTGGAAATTATGATTTAGGTAAAAATTGGAAAGCAGAAACCTTTGGGTTCTTTAGATCCCCTACTCAAACAATTCAAGGTTATACTGCTAATTTTTCAATGATGAGTTTTGGTATAAAAAAAATATTTAAAAATAAAAGAGGATCACTTGGATTACGAATTATTGAGCCTTTTAATGAATTCAAAGAATTTGAAACTAAATTAGAGGGAGATTATTTTAGACAATCATATGTAAGAACAATGCCTTTCCGCTCTATAGGAATAAGCTTTAAATATACTATTGGTGAATTGACTTTCAAAGATGCTAAAAATAAAACTAATATTAATAACAATGATCTTCAAGAAGAAAGTAGTGAGGAATATTAATAACTTTCAATAAATAATAGGTGGCAAATAGATCATTAACATTATTTCCGTACTAATTGCAGAGAATAAACTTAGCTGCATTCTTAGATGCCCCTTTTTTGTCTAATAAATTAATGATTTTGTTATAATCACTTATAATATCTTCTTGATTTTTTATCATTGAATCTATTTCTAATCTTAAATTCTCTTTAGTTAATTCTAACTGAATTAATTCCTTGACAACTAAATGATTCAATAAAATATTTACTAGAGATAGATAGTTGATTTTAATAAGCAATTTTCCAATAATATAAGTTAACCAATTTGTTTTGTAACAGACCACTTGCGGTACTTTGAAAAGCGCAGCCTCTAAAGTTGCTGTTCCTGAAGTTACTAATGCATATTTTGAATTTTTTAAAAGCCCATAAGTTTGATCATAGACTAAAGAAACATTATCATTTCTAATAAATTTAGTGTAATAATCTTTATCAAAATTTTTATTCCCTGCAATCACAAAATTATATTCAGGAAAATCATCAACTACTGATAACATTAGTGGTAGAATCTTATCAACTTCTTGTTTTCTACTACCAGGAAGCAAAGCAATAACTGGTTTAGACTCCTTATATGAGAATGAAATATTATTTTTTTTAATTTCATCAAGCAAAGGATTCCCAACATAAGTTACCTCTACACCATGATCCTTATAGAACTCTACCTCAAAAGGAAAGATTACTAATAAATAGTCAACATACTTTTTGATTTTATAGATCCTACTTTTATTCCATGCCCAAACTTTTGGAGAGATATAATAAAACACTTTGATGCCGTTCTTTTTTGCAAATTCAGCAATCTTTAAATTAAAGCCAGGATAGTCAACTAAAATTAATGCATCAGCTTTAAAAGCTAACAAATCTTTCTTACAATACTCTATATTAGATTTTATTACACCTATGTTTATGATGACACTCCAAAGCCCCATAAATGAAATATCCTTAATATCCTTAGATATCTCAACCCCCTCAGAGACTAATCGCTTTCCTCCCCAAGCTCGTATTATACTATTATCATCTAAACTTTTTAACTCACTAACTAAATTAGCTGCATGCATATCCCCTGAAGGTTCTCCTGTAATAATATAATACCTCAAGACTTAAAAGAATTTAATATATACAACAAGAAAAGCATATATAAGAGTTGCTCCTATAATACCTCTTGCAACCTGCTCATTATTTCTTCTTAATTGAAAGAAAAAAAGAAGTATATTAGTAAGAAAAACACTCAAACTAATATGATGAGTTAATGTATTTGTTTTCTCAAAAGAAGATAGTGCAGAATCAATATCAACCTCTAAAACAAAAGCAATATACACTAACAGTGTTCCTATTGGAGCAATAACACCTATAGATAACCCTTTCTTAAGATCCCTATTCATCAAACAATGATTTTATTGAGGATAATGAAGAATGAGCTGTAACATCAAATTGGACAGGAACTACAGATATATAGTGATTATCAAGTGCCCACTCATCAGTATCAGTTCCTTTATCATAATTCACAAATATACCAGTAAGCCAATAATATGGTCTTCCTTTTGGATCAGTTCTTTTCTCAAATTCCTCCTCCCAATTTGCATCCGCTTGCCTACAAACTTTCAAGCCATTTAACTCTTCTCCTTCTTTAGTCTTTGGTATATTTACATTTAAGCAAACACCTGGATCTAATTTATTATCAAGGACTCTTTTAGTTATTTTTCTTATATACTTTTCTGACTCTGAAAAATCTGCATTATGATCATAATCTAAAAGCGAAAATCCAATAGAAGGAATTCCTTCTATTGCTCCTTCAACTGCAGCTGACATAGTTCCAGAATAAATTACATTTATTGATGAGTTAGAGCCATGATTTATGCCAGAAACGCATAAATCAGGTTTGCTATCTAAAAGTTGGTTTACAGCTAATTTCACACAATCAACAGGAGTACCACTACAAGAATACTCAGTCTGAGGTCCCTTGTCAATAATAACTTTGTCACATCTAATAGTAGCTTCAATTGTAATTGCGTGCCCCATTCCTGATCTAGGGCCATCAGGAGCAACAACTACTACTTTTCCAAAATCATTCATTATTTTAATAAGCTTACGAATTCCTGGAGCAGAAATACCATCATCATTAACAATTAAAATCAAAGGCTCTTTCATCTTTTTATTTTTAAAACAACAAAACTACTATAATATTGTTGTATAATAAATAGTATTTTTTTCTAATTTTGCTCTAACTTAAAATTGAAGAAATGATTTGGATAATAATGATTGCTTTCATGATAATTGGAGGTATAGTAAATAGCAGATTAAAAAATAGATTTAAAAAGTATAGCCAAATACCCACTCTATCTGGATTAAGTGGAAAAGAGATTGCTGAGAAAATGTTAATTGATAACGGGATCTCCGATGTAAAGGTCATATCTGTACCAGGAAAACTAACCGATCATTACAATCCTCTAGATAAAACAGTCAACCTAAGCCCTGAAGTATATCAAGGCAGACACGTTTCAGCTGCAGCTGTTGCTGCTCATGAATGTGGGCATGCAGTACAACATGCAACGGCATATCAATGGTTACAAATGCGCTCACAGATGGTCCCAATTGTTAATCTTAGTAATAAGATGATGAGTACCGTTTTTATTATTGGATTAATCGGAGGAAGTTTCATTGGACTTGGTTTCAGTAGTATGTTGACTATATTTATTATTCTACAAGCAATAGTAACTCTATTTACTCTAATCACCTTGCCTGTAGAATTTGATGCTAGCAAAAGAGCATTAATATGGTTAAGATCATCAGGGATTACTAGTAATGAGGAACTAGCTCATGCTGATGATGCTCTAAAATGGGCAGCAAGCACTTATGTAGTTGCGGCATTAGCAGCAGTCACTTACCTTCTTTATTACATCTCTCTTAAAGATTAAAAATAGTCATATAAAAAAAAGCCCTGAATCAGGGCTTTTTTTATTTTAAGAAAGTCTTAAAGATTATTTCTTAGTTAAGAATGGCAAACCAGTTCTTGAGTTTTCTTTAACATTGTAACCATCTGGCTTATCACAAGCAGTAGATCTTGAGTCTTTAGAAAAATAGTAGATTCTCTGAACTCTACCAGTAGATTTTAAAGTAACATCCTTACAATTTAAATGATAAGTTGTACCTTTTGAGTTGTTGTGCGTAAAAGACATAATTTATTTTTTTTGGTTAATAATATTTTTACAGGGACTAATATAGAAAAAAAAACTACACAAACTAAATCTACTAGATATAAATACATTTAAAATGTTAATAAGTATGATTTGAAGGATTAATCTACAGTTTTAGAAATTTTAAAAAATACACTTTATATAAAGAACATAAAAAACACTTAAACGAATGATAATAAGACGCTTACACTTTAAAGTGTTAAAATAATAATTACTAGATAAAGAATTGTTATTTGCTAGGTTAAATAGTTAATAACTTTCAAGAAATATATTGCTATTTGAGACTAAATTATTGTTTTTCTATGAAATAATAGAATAATTTATTCTGGAAAATTACTTTTTTACTGAAATTTACGTTGGAAAAGTATTGAAATAATTAATTTTACACATTCAAGAATTATTAATAAATGAAGAAATTTATAATCATATTATTTGGACTCCTATTATTTAACAATCTATTAGCACAAAAACATACAACAAAATACATTACTGAAGCTAATAAAATAGGTTTAGAATGGTGGAATCAAGTTAATACTAGTGAATATCAGAAAGCATATAATTTACTCTCAGACATTCTTAAAACAAGATTCACATTTAACAGTTGGAAAAAACAAATATCATTACTAATGGATGAATATGGCACATTTGAAAACCGAAGCGTTATCGATACTTACTTTATGAGTGAGATAGAAGGCCTTGAGGATGGGTTCTATGTTGTCATAAAATATAGATCTGAATATACCAAGACTAAAAATCATACTGAAAACTTATTACTAAAACAAAATGACAATCTAAAATGGGAAATATTTGATTTTAATTATGAATTTCAAAACATAGAAGTACCTGAAAAACTATAAAGCATTCTTTGTCACCCAATATCTATATCCAAGCATTACCTTTTCATAAGCTTTTAATTTAGAAATATCCTTCTTATATAATGAAGGAAGTATTAATTTATTAAGCCTTGCTAATAATTTAAAGAATAATTTTCTACTTATTAGAAAGGTTAATGTTAAGGCTAACATAAAAACAATCATCAAAAGATCTTGACTATCACCATTCCATTTGCTAATAGAATCATTTAAAAATAATATTTTACTCAATAATTAGCTTCTTAGTTACAATCCCTTTTTCATGAATTAACTGAAGAATAAAGCTTCCATTTTCTAAAGTATTTTCAGCAATAATATATTGCTGAGAAACCTTACTCTCTGATAAAACTATTTTCCCCATAATATCGTAAATTACTAAATCAAAAAACTCAAAATCTGGCAAACTAATTGTCATTATACCTTGAGAAGGGTTAGGGAAGATTAGAACCTGAGATGATACAATATTCATAACTGCTGTTGCGCAAGTATCTATAAAAACTTCTAATTCACCTCTTCTATCACATCCAGCTAAGTCAACAGCTTCAACAACATACATAGTTGAAATAAGTGGATAATCTACAACTCTGTTAATTGTATTACTAGATCCTGAAGGCACCCATACAATATTAGAAAGCCCCAGGGTGTCTATTTCTAAAACAATAGAATCTCCTACACAAATAATTGGTGGGGATGGAGCTGAATAAATTGGAATATCCCCTACTGATATAGTAATACACTCTGTAGCTATACATCCATTAGCATCTGTTAGCGTTACACAATAAGTCCCCGGGTTTATAATAGTTAATATAGACGTATTAGACAAGCCATTACTCCATGCGTATGTATATGGAGGTATTCCTCCATTAGGAATCGCTGTTAAAACCTGAGGAGTAGAAAAAGAACAAACAATAGAGTCACCACTAATTTCTACCTCACAAGGAGTTGGAGGACTGCAAGGACCTTGCGTCCAAGAAGTTACCCCTCCAAAATTAATTGCATGACAATCATTAGAGTATGTAACACTATCACAACCACAAACAGGATCCCACATAGTATTACAGATAACTGTTGAATCAATTAAAGAAGGATCTATACAGCTAGGGCTAACTGTTAAAGTAACAGAACTAAAGTAGTCAGTAAAATTAGTCCCTAATGGATAGCCTGCTTCAATAAAAGCACCATAAAAAGTAACATCCCCAGATGAACTACTAGGAGCCTCCCAATCAAACTCCCATGTAGTTAAGTTATTTCCACCTGCTGTATGCGTTACCGCATTGCCATTATTAACTAACTGAGTGGTACTAGGATCCGTAATAAAGAAAGTTCCTGTTTTAGTATTGGTTATATTCTCCTCAGAAGTTACCTCAAAACCTTGAGTATTAAAAGTTGATGCCCCATTATTTATATTAGCGATAATAGTATAAACTGTTCCAGGGACATATCCACTAGAAGGAATATTTACAGAGATACTACTATTCCCACTTGTAGAACTAACCCCATGACATGATGTGCAATCTAAATTGTCCATAGGGGAGCCTGTTTTACCTCCTGGAGAGCCTGTACTATTACTAACTGATGACTCTGGATAAAATATTAAAAGACATACACAAAGTGATATAAATGAAAGAAATTTGTACATTTTTTCTTACAAATATATAGAAAAAAAGACAACTTTTTTATAACCTACTGATTATCACCTGTGAAATAGTATATCACTATTATGATGGTGAGAAAATGAATATCCATTATTTTTAAATAATTTCAACTCCTCTACACTATTAATCTTGTTCTTTATAATAAAATTAACCATCTCACCCCTTGCTTTTTTTGCAAAAAATGAAATCACTTTTAATTTTCCATTCTTATAATCCTTAAAAATAGGTGTGATTATTTCTGATGTGAAATTATTTAATTTTAGAGCTTTACTATATTCATTCGACGCAAGATTAATAAGAACTTCATCATTACTCATATCAGATAATAAATAACTCCGTAATTTATCATTCCAAAATTTATAAAGATTATCTCCAATTGAATTAGTAAGTTTTGTTCCCATCTCTAATCGATAAGGTAATATCCTGTCTAATGGCTTTAACAAACCATATAGTCCTGATATAATTCTTAGGTTTTTTTGTGCGAATCTCATCTGATCAGCACTAAATTCATCAGCTTTTATACCTTTATACACATCTCCATCAAACAAGAATATTGCCTCATATGTCTGTAAAACATCATCCCCCCATCTCTGATACCTTTGCCAATTAGTATGAGCAAGATTATCACTCAAACTCATCAAATTCTTAACTTCTTTAACTGACTTTTTTTCAAGGGTATTTATTAAATCTGATGCTTCTTTTTTAAAATTAAATTTCATCTTCTTGTTTATTGTAGCATATTCAAGATTTAGTTTTTTTGCAGGGGATATTATAATCTTCATTCTTATATTGTATTATTGCACAAATTTATAATATTCATGTATAAATTACTAAAAAAACATAAAAACTACTCACTACACCTAATGGTGTTAATATTAGGCTTAACAGGTGTATTAGGGAAATTAATCTCTTTAGAAACGCTAGAGTTAGTTTGGTATCGTATGTTGATTGCCTTTATAGGTTTATTTATCTTCTTAGCAATAAAAAAAGATTTATTTGGAATACATAAAAAAGATTTATTTGGAATTATGGGTGTAGGCGCATTAGTCACTTTCCATTGGATTTTCTTTTTTGAAGCAATTAAAGTATCGACAGTCTCTATAGCTGTAGTTTGTTTAGCAACATCATCCTTATTTTCTTCAATTATCGAACCTTTATTTTTTAAAAGAAGAATATTAATTTATGAAGTTATCCTTGGCATCATTGTATTATTAGCACTCACTTATATTCTTGGAACAGACAGTAAATATTTACTAGGATACTTTTATGGAATAATGGCAGCATTACTTGGTACTTTATTTACTTTATTTAATGCTAGGTATGTAGAAAAGATCGAAGCTGCTAAAATAACTATGATTGAGATGTTTACAGGCTTTATTATTATTAGTCTTTTATTGATTCTACAAGGAGATTATTCATTTATAAAAAACGCAATTTCTTTAATTGATTTTTCTTACCTACTAATCCTTGGTATCATTTGCACTGCTTTAGTGTTTGTATGGATGACAGAAATCATGAAATACATAACCCCATATTCACTAATAATGGCAATAAACCTTGAGCCAATTTATAGTATTATTCTAGCACTTCTAATATTTGGTGATGATGAATTTATGAATATGTCTTTTTATATTGGAAGTACTATTATAATTGGAGTTGTATTCTTGGAAGGATATTTAAAAAACAAACAATAGATATTTGTAAATTTCGTTTTGATTAGTAATTTTGCAAACCAAATCAAATAAATGAAAATTAAAATGAAAAACATCTTATTACTATTTACAGTCATTTACCTAACAAACATCTCTAATGCTCAAAGCTTATCAGAGCTCTTGCAACAGAAAAAAGATGGCTATAAGATTAGTGGTGAAGTAACGGGACTAAAAGATTCTACTGTAATGCTTGCTTATTATTTTGGAGGAAAACAGTATGCAACCGATACTGCAAATGTAGTAAACGGCAAGTTTTTGTTTAAAGGAAATACAAAGCTCCCAGGAGGAATGTACTTAGTAGTACTGTCTGAAAACAACTATTTTGATATTATTATTTCTGAGCAGTATTTCTCATTTTCAACAAAATTAGATGATTTAATTGGTAGTATGAAATTTAAGAATTCAAAAGAAAATCCTCCTTTTTATGAATACCTAAACTTTATTACTAAGATGCAAAAAGATGTTGCGCCAATAAGGAAGGAATTAGAAAATGCTAAAGGTGAAGCTAAAAAAGAATTACAAGAAAGGGCAAAAAATATTGACACAAAAGTAAGATCATATCGCTCTAATTTTATTAAAGATCATGCAGACAAATTCTTCTCATCAATTGTAATAGCAACTACTGAGCCTGTCATACCGGAAGCGCCTCTAGATAGCACAGGAAAAGCTGATAAAACTTTCGCATACAGATATTACAAGAAGCATTTTTGGGATAATATAGATTTTTCTGATGAGAGAATGCTTAGAACTCCGATATTCTTCAATAAAATGGATCAATACCTTGAGAAACTAACTGCTAAGAACCCTGACTCAATTAATATCTCTGCAGATATTTTAATTGAAAATTCTAGAAAAAACCCTGAGATCTTTCAGTATGTAGTTTCTTATATCACATCAACTTACGAACGTTCTAAGATTATGGGAATGGATGCTGTTTTTGTTCACATGGTTGAGAATTACTACATGAATAATCAATGTGATTGGGTTGATTCTACGCAACTAGTAAAAATTGCTGATAGAGCACAAAAGATTGCTCCTAACCTAATCGGAAGAGAAGCATCAGAGTTTCTTGATTTCTATGGAAGACCATTTATGAAAGATACTCTTGGAATTATTCATACCTTACAAGAAATTAATTCAAACTACACAGTGCTAGTTTTCTTTGGGCCAACATGTGGCCATTGTAAAAAAGAAATACCCAAAATCAAAAATGATATTGATTCATTAATCTTATTAGGACATGATATTAAAACTTTTGCAGTGGCAACTGAATTTGACAAAAAAGAATGGAAGAAATTTATACATGATCAAAAAACTGGAGACTGGTTAAATGTAGCAGACATAAATCATGATGATGATGGAAACCCAGTTGCAAGTAGTGATTGGAGAGATAAATATGATATTTACTCTACTCCTGTAATCTACCTATTAGATAAAGAAAAGAAGATTATTGCCAAACGAATAACTCATAAGCAGATAGTAGAGATTATTAGTAGACGAGAAGAGCAATTATAATATCACCTCAGTGGCTCCTCCATCTTTAGAAAGATAAAATCTAAGCTTATAATCTCTTAAGAGGTTGTGCACCTCTTCTCTAAGTATTCCCTCGCCAATTCCATGTATAATCTCTAACTTTGTAGCCTTACTGTTTAGTGCCTTATGAATCTTCTTCTCACATACATTAAGCTGTAACTGAACAATCTCTATGTTGCTCATGTAATGATAGTTAGATGTCAATAACTCTATATGTAAATCAACCCTACATATAGATTTGCTCTTTTGACTTTTCTTAGCTTTAAAACTAGTTTCTTTAAAATCTTTAAAATTAGAAACTCTGCCATAAGAAGCTATTCTTTCTGTTCCCTCCTCAACTCTAACCAAATCATTTACAGACACATTCATCTCAAAACCATCTTGAGTTAAAACTAGAACCTTATAGATAGATATTATCTTACTAACCCTTCCTCTTAAACTCTCCTTTTTAAAGAGAACCTTATCTCCAACTGAAAATTTCATTAGTAATAGATAGGATGAAATAACACATTACCATTTCTATACTGAATAGCAGGTGCAGGAAACTTAAGAAAACCAAAAGTATGGAATATCGAATTGATTATTCTATTGCTAGTTTTTATTCTATTTAGATCGACATCAAAAGAAAATAAAAATTGTCTCTTAGGATAATTCTTATCTGTTGGATAAGGATTTAGCATGTAATCTGCTCCATAACCTAGCGATAAACTCAACCAACTAGGAAAATTATCATTTTCTATTTGAATTAATGATTTTAAATTAAACGACAACCAATAAGTTTGTCCATTATAATCTTTTAAAACTCTTTCTAAGTTATTACTACCTAATTGTTCAGGATTTTTACTAGCCCATTTTGAGTGGCTATAACTATATTTAAGCTGTATCCTTTGCTCATCCCACTTTAGTGCTTGACCTATTGCCAACAAAGAACCTGACGTATTTGCAATTAAATCACCTGCTGAGGCACCCCACTCTTTCGAATGACCATCTAGGATCTCAATAATTAAGAGAAAGAAGGAGCCAGTCATACCGCCATACCAAATAGAATTCTTTCTATTCATTCCAGTCCATTGATAAGCTTTAATACCTGCAACTCCAGTATAATAAGAAGATGTCATGTGACCAACTTTATCCATCTGCATCCACTCCCCATTATCATTAATAAAATGGAAAGTACTTTTAGGATAATTAGCATACCATAGTTGATTAAGCCCTACAAGAGCAAGAGTATATGCAGTTGCTTCTGAAATTAATAATATATTTCTCTTTCTTTTATCTAAAGTATAGGACTGATCTAGTTCCCAACCTCCATATTCCTTAGACACATCCCAATCCTGAGCATTTGAAGTTAATAAGAGACAGGAAAATAATATCAAAAATAGTTGTTTCATCTACAAAATAGTAGCTTCACAATCAGCCAGTATATCAAGAACCTTATTTTGTGTCCGTGCCTCTGCATATGTTCTTAGTACAGGTTCAGTGCCAGAAGGGCGAATCATTAACCAGGTATCTGCATCAAAGAAAAACTTATAGCCATCAATCGTTTCAACTCTTTCTACTACATACTTTCCAAATTTTGTAAACTTAGCTGAGTTACAATCTTCAATAATCAAACGTTTAGCCTCATTATCAATATGTAAATCTATTCTCTCAAAAGCAAACTCCCCAACAATTTCATAAACTTCCTCAATAAGTTCCTCTAATGATTTTCCTGATTTTGCCATGAATTCAAATAAGATAAGCCCCATCCAGATACCATCTCTCTCAGGTATATGCCCCTTAGTTGCAATACCACCAGATTCCTCTCCCCCTAGAAGAACATCTTCAGTTATCATTTTACCAGCAATATGCTTAAATCCAATCTGAACAGTTTCTTGTTCTAGGTTATAGTGTCTACACATTTGCTCTATTTTTACTGAACAAGAAAATGCAGTAACCACCTTTCCTGTCATTCCTTTATACTTAACCATATAATGAATTAGTAATAAAATAATATGATGTGAGTCAACAAAATTACCTTTACTATCATAAAGACCAATTCTATCAGCATCCCCATCAGTAGCTAAACCACAATCTAATTCATTATTATACATAAATTTGGAAAACTCTTTTAAATTCCTGTGAATAGGTTCAGGAGCAGTACCTAAGAATCCTGGATTATTATCACAATGTAATAACGTAGTACCTGGTAATAAACGTTTTACAGCATTCATTCCAGCTCCAAACATGGCGTCATAAGCAAAGTTCATATCCGAATTAGAAATAGCATCCAAATCAAAATTAGCCTCAGCATGCTTAATATACATATCTTCTAAATCAAGATAGGATAATTTATCCTCTGCAACTAATTCATCTATCAAGACAGCATCATAATCTACTGAATTAACAGTAGGAATTCTACTCTCTATATCTGATATATCAGCAGGCAATAAAGGTCCTCCAAAATCACCTTTTAATTTATATCCATTATAACTAGGAGGGTTATGAGAAGCTGTAATAACAACACCAAGATTTGCTCTTTCTTTCACAACACCTAATGAAACCATAGGTGTAGAAACAAATCCCTTTGCTAATTTAACTTTTACCCCTTGACTAGCTAAAACCTTAGCAGCAGTTTCTGCAAAAAGCTCTCCTGCAAACCTACAATCATGCCCAATTACAACTGAGGAGTCATCACTTTTCTCATTTAACCAATTAGCAACAGCAAGACTTACTCTTGCTACATTATCAGTGGTATACTCATGACCAATTACCGCTCTCCAACCATCTGTCCCAAACTTTATATCTCCCATTATATTAGTTGTTTTATCGAATACAAATTTAAAAAATTAACGTAAAATCTTTCGTTTATTTAGTGCTTTTTGATATTTACGAGCATTGATTAAATGCCTACTATAAGTTCTTGCAAAATTATGGTAACCAGAGAAGTCCTCTTTAGCACACATGAAAATATATTTATGACTACTTGCATTTAATACAGCGTCAATAGAATTAATTGATGGAATACAAATAGGTCCAGGAGGCAACCCCTTATATTTATATGTATTAAAAGGAGAGTCAATCTTTTTATCTTTATTAAGGACCCTCTTAATAGTAAAATCTCTCAAAGCAAATATTAAAGTTGGATCTGATTCTAATTTCATCCCTTTCTTCAGTCTATTAAGATATAAACCTGCAATCTCTGGCCGTTCAGATATTCTAATACTTTGCTCCTTCTCAACTATTGAAGCAAGCGCTGCTACCTCATAATAATTTAAATTTATCTTCTTAGCCTTATCTTTTCTTTCAGCATTCCAAAACTTATAATATTCCTTTAACATTCTATTTACAAAACTTTCAGCTGATGTATTCCAATAAAACTCATAAGTATTAGGTATAAATATACTAGATACATTATCATCATTTAACGCTAATTTCTGCTGAAAAAAAGTATCAGTAATAAAGTTTAAAATGGAAAGCGAATCAGATTCAATCTGACTTGAAATATTTCCTGCTAACTGCTCTTTCGTTCTTATATTACTAAAAGTTACTCTTACAGGAGTTTGCTTTCCTGAACGTAATAAATTAACAAGTTGATTATTATTTAATGATCTATCTATTTTATATCGACCAGCCTTAATATTAGTAGTATATTTCTTTTTCTTTGAAAGCCATTCAAAAGAATTTGTATTAATCAACAAGCCATTCTCTGATAATATTTTTACTACTTCTAAGAAATCCGCATCAGTAGGGATATAAATATACTTCTCATCAGCATTTTCTGAAAGGATAACATTAGGCTGATAAACCCTTGAATATAACTCATAAGCCATTAAAAATCCACCAATTAACACCAAAAAAAAGAAGGAAATTAGAAACTTTCTTATTCCAGACTTCTTCTTAAATTTTCTTCTCTTACTCAAATTACAAGTTCTCTAAAATTATTTTTGCTTTATGATTGGGAGCAATTTCTAAAATTTTACGCAAATAAAGCTTTGTATCGATTATTTTATTTTGCATCTGTGTAGCTAAAACTAAGTTCTCGTAAGCTAGCACATAATCTGGGTCCAATGCAATAGCCTGCTTGAGACTATTCTCAGCACTAATAAAGTCCTTTTCTAATAAAGAAATATACCCCAAATTTAAATGAACTTCTTTTATAGTAGGGTTTAATGCTAATGCCTCTTTAAAAACACTACTCGCATCCTCTAATCTACCATACTTTATAAGGAAACTACCATATTTTATTTTATAACTAATTATAAATGGCATTAAACTATTTGCTTTTTTATAATACTCTTCAGCATCATTATTTATTCCATTTAAAGCGAATACCTCTGCTATCCTACTATAAGCCAATGCTAAATCAGTTTTAGAATATTTACTCTGATCAAGACTATTACTCATCACATAATCTACAAGCCCTTTATTATCATTTTTAAGATAATAATACTGAATAAAAGACACATAACTATTATCTGCTAATATTAAGAACTGAAAAGCAGAATCTAAATAAAATGGCTTCTGTTCAAAACTTTCATAGTGTTTTAAATATGCCTTTGCTTTAGATAACTTAGTTGGCTGTGGATTGTTAATAGAATGCAAACCAATAAACTTCCCTTTTTCCTTTTTACCACTATTAGGAACAGCGATTTTATGATCAGTAATAGAAACATGCATTATATCAGAGGTGATTGACTTTGGCATATGGCATTTAGTACAATCATTGATTTGCTCATCCTTACATTCTGAGTGACATTGTTGACATTTATTATCAAAGTAAGCAACATCTAATTCAGCAACACTCTTATGAGGATTATGACATGAGATACATGTTAACTCAGAATTACTATAGCAAGCTGATTGCTTTAATCGATCTACATGAGAAGCCATAATAAACTCATCATCATTGTTATATTTCGGTAAATAAGTATCCATTACATCTTTTAGATGCATACCTGGTTTAAAGTCTGTAAAGGAGGACAAATCATTTAGCACTGTTGTTCCTTGTAAATGGCATCTCTGACAGATATCAAACTGCAAGTCTATAGGCAACTTACCAGGATTCACAATTGAATAATCTATATATCTTGAGGTGTCAATAATTTCTCCTGCCAATTTTCTTTTTACATGAACCTCTCCAGGACCGTGACACCTTTCACAATCAATTCCAACTGGCACAGTATTGTATTTATTGATTGAACCATCCTCATGATCTGGATAAGCATTATGACAACTCATACATTCTATACCTATCTCACGAGAGAATCTAGTATTCTGACCATTCTCAAAACCTGGGGGGAGATCACCAATCCCTTCTTGAGTATAATAAGTATAAGGCATCTGATGTACGTAACCATTTGCATTAAATAGATGAGAATTAGTATGCTGCCCACTACCTATCTTATAAGTGATCTTTTTAATAAGTAAATGAATAGTATCCTTACCTTGTAACCGGAATTCCTTTAAATAAAGACTGTCATTTCTCCAGAAAGGCTGATAGAAAAGATTCCTGATACTATCATGTATAACATGCATCTGACTATTAGATAAAGCACTATGCTCCTTTGTTGCGAAATGAAAGGACTGACCCATTCCAGTTTTCATATAAGAGTCGTAGATATCTGAATGGCACATTCTACACTGCTCTTTTCCTACATACCTAACAGTATCATTATGATTTAAGTAAGTAGTGTAATCACTTACTTTTCCTCTTTGGCAAGAAAATAATAAAACAATAGCAAATAAAGAAATGAGACTCCTCATTTATTCAATTACTATTCTTTTCTCTACTGTGCCATTATCATAGATATAAAAGACCGGTGAATTTGATTTCGGTTTTATATCTCTTCCTGAACCATCAATTGCTTTTAATAATTTTTTATTTAAATTCACAACATCTTTTATAGCAGTTTGGTTATTATACAAATAATACCACTCATTTTGCATATCCCAATTATTTGAAAATGAATTCCATAATTCATGTGATCTATAAATATACCTACCATTGAAATCATGATTAATATTATATTTCAGTGTTCGAAAATAACTAATAGGATCTAATGTATAATCTTTATTTATAAATTCACTTATTAGTCCATTTGCATCATAATCACAAATACTTACTGTATCAATAAAATTGTTTGCCTGGTATAAAACTACTGAACTTACTCCATTATTACCATAATGATATATTAATTCGCTATTAAAAGGAAGTTCTACTCTTATCAACCTTCCTGATCCATCATAAAAAAGATAATTTGTTTCTGATAAATTATAAGACATCCCACCAATAGCGGTAATGTCTTGAATAAAATCTATTTGAATTAACTTATTATCCTGATCATATATATAATCCGTAATATTATGTGATTCGTTCATCACTTGAGGAGGCATACTATTCCACGTTAATGTTCTGTGTTGAATACTGCTTATTACATTGTTATTTAAATCATATAAAAAAGTATCAACACCAGCACTTATTGCACTGTCAGAAATCCAATACCAATCCCAAATAAAAGGTAAATTATTATCAAGGATTCCCATTCCAAATGCTTGGAAATATGGCAGTCCATTTATTGTCAATTCACTTCCAATTTCTGTGCCAGGATGATAATAATAATGTCCACTAGCAAATGTAGGCAGACCAGCATTAACAGTATACGTATTTCCATAGAGTGAATCAGGCAAATCAGTATATTCATGATTTACAAGGGGAATATAGTCCGCTGCTATTATATTAGCTGATAATCCTCCATTCCCTCCAGGTAAATAATACTCAAGACCCATTATTTGACCAAACCCAATCATAGGCAAAAAAAGTAATATAAGTACTAGTTTTTTCATTATTAATCTATTGTCTTTTATTTTAGATTTTTCGCTAATTTAATAAAATATCCTACTTCTTCTTCTTTATCTCTTATAGCATGAAACCCACAGGAAGCAAATAATTTTATGCTCGATAAATTATCTTTTCTAATCATGCAATGCAGTTTTTCTAAATTTAAAGTTTTAGTAGCGTAAATTAAAAGTAACGATAATGCTTCTTTTGCAAAACCTCTTCTTCTGTAATCATTTGAAATTATAACACCAACACCTGCGCTATCAAATGTATAGTCAAATAGATCAATAAAGCCAATAGGAACACTATTTAAATCAATAACAAAACGGAATTGTTTAGCTACTCTAATATCAATTCTAGAATTAGAGATATAGTCTAATAGCTCATGCTTACTATAGATTTTATTCTCACTGCCGAATTGCCAATTATCAGTATTGTTTTCAATTTTTTCAAGAAGATTAAAATCAGATTCCTTCAAAGGCCTTAGCATTATATTATTGCCTTCTAACATTCAAACTCTCCAGCATAAACCAAGCTTACATCACCCCTCAACCAAATATTCTGATAAGAACCCTTATTATGCTTAAAACTAACACTTAACACACCTCCCTTAGTGTTTATGTTTACCTGTTTATCTTTAATGCAATCTGCATAATGCATTGCAATAGCCGTAGCCACTACTCCTGTACCACAACTTAAAGTTTCTGTCTCCACCCCCCTCTCGTACGTTCTTACTTGTAGATCCACACTATCTTGCACGAAATTTACATTGACACCTTCTTTCTTAAAAGGCTTAGAGTTTCTTATCCTTCTTCCTTCTTTATTCACATTCATAGAATGCAAGTCATCAACCACTTCAACATAATGAGGTGAACCCGTATTCATAAACAGACCATCACCAACCCCCTTAATCTCAACTACATCTTGCATCTGCAAAGCAATAGTTTCTTCTAGAAACCTTCCTTTATGCTCACCATCTACGGCCATAAAAATTGTTTCTTTATCAATAATTCCTAGCAACTGAGCAAAAGAAACAATACACCTACCTCCATTTCCACACATGGTTGATTGGCATCCATCAGAATTAAAATAAATCATCTCAAAATCATACTTAGTATGATCTCTTAACAAAATAAGCCCATCAGCACCAATACCCATTCTTCTTTCACAAAGCGCAGTGATTAACTGATGATCATTAACATTAAAAGACTCCTCTCTATCATCAATTATGATAAAATCATTGCCAGTACCTTGATATTTATAAAATTCTATAATCATTGGGTAAAAGTAGAAAAATAGTTGTTAGCAAATAGTTGATATTTAATGTTTTTAAAACATTGAATATCCCACCTAAGATTTAATAAGAAAAACTATTTTTGCATCAACTTTAGAAATCTCAAAAAAAACAAAAAAATGGAACACTCTTATGAAAACCAATTAAACGATTGGGTAAACAAAGAAAAATCTGGAGTAAATCTATTAAACTCTGTAGGCACATTAATGTATGATAAAGGAATAGAGCTAATACTTTTCAGAAATCAACTTTTAGAGATTGGGGTTTCAGAACTAATGAACTATATCTCATATGCTAACAATGTGGTTGGGAGAAAAAATAATATAGAGACAGCAAGCCTTCTAGCATCTGAGATGCTAAAAATGAAACTAGCTCCTAGCAAAATAGACATAGGCTTATTAACTGCAGAATATATTGAAAGTAAGGCAAATGATGCAAACGCTTTCTTATCTGAAAAATTAAATCATATTATTGCAGCTGACACAAGCTCTCACAAAGCTAAAGATGTAATCCTTTACGGATTTGGAAGAATTGGAAGGTTAGTGGCCAGAGAGCTAATAAAACAAGCCGGAAAAGGCCAGCAACTGAGACTAAAGGCCATTGTCATAAGAAAGTTAACTGATGCTCAAATCACAAAAAGAGCAGATCTACTAAGGACTGATTCCGTTCATGGCTCTTTTAAAGGAGTTGTAAGTGTTGACCTAGCTAACCAATCAATTGTTGTTAACGGACAGATTATTAAATTTATTAATGGAGGGAATCCTGAGGATATCGACTATACGAAGCACGGAATTAATGATGCGCTATTAATTGATAATACAGGTGCTTTTACCGATAAAGAAGCATTATCTCGTCACTTAAAAGCAAAAGGAGTTAGCAAGATTCTATTAACTGCTCCTGGAAAAGAAATTCCTAATATTGTCTATGGAATTAATTCAAACAAGTTAGACATTGAGAACACGAACATCTTCTCAGCAGCTTCATGCACAACAAATTGCATTGCTCCTATTTTAAGCGTTGTCGAAAACAAATATGGTGTTGTGAAAGGACATTTAGAAACTGTACACGCATATACAAATGACCAAAACCTATTAGATAACATGCACAAAAAACCTAGAAGAGGTCGTTCTGCAGCTATTAACATGGTCATCACATCAACAGGAGCAGGAAATGCTGTAACAAAAGTAATACCTTCATTAAAAGGAAAGCTTACTGCAAATGCAGTACGTGTCCCTACTCCGAATGTTTCTCTAGCAATTCTAAAGCTAAGCCTTGAAAAAAACACAACACTTAAAGATATGAACTCTACAATGCGTGATGCTGCATTAAAAGGGAATCTAGTAAATCAAATTAACTATCAAGTTGACCCTGACTTAGTATCTAGTGATATTATAGGAAATACTTGTTGTGCCATTTTTGACAGCAACGCAACTATTGTGACAGAAGAAGGAAACGACGTTGTTCTTTATATCTGGTACGACAATGAGTTTGGCTATACAAAACAAGTTATTAGATTAGCAAAACAAATCGCAAAAGTAAGAAGACTAACCTACTATTAACAGATAGAAAGACACTACAAGAATGAAGTTAAATGAGAAGGAATTTTTAGCATACAAACTCTTTAATTCGTCATTTACAGGCCTTTCAATTGGTATTCTCTTTACAATCTACCAACCATTAGACCCTTCCATCTATTCATTAGGAGGGATATTCTTAGCAAGCGCCATGCTAGTGATTGCTCGATTCTATGACAGATTACTAAATATCAAGAATTTCTTTAGAATCTCATTAGCTGTAGAAGTAATAATGCTACTTACTATTATTATATTTATGTTCTTGAAATATTCATTAACATCTGCATTGTTAATTTATTGTAGCTATCAAATTACTTTTATTTTTGGAGGTTATCTAGTTAGAGCGGAAACATTAGTCGCTCAAGACAAAGAACTACTAGGGAGAATTGATGTTAACAAGCAAATTGGTTATTTAATAGGTCTCGGCACTTCATACTTATTCTATAAAACTCTAGAACTTAAATTTGATATCATAGATCCAAAAGTTCAAATAAGCTCCTTACACTACCTTCTCTCTCTATTACAATCGTTTATTATTATCTTACTAGTTAAAAGTTTTAGTAAAAAGTAAATTATTTAATGCTTTCCTAGCGCTCTAATTTACAAAAAAAGGACATTATTGCCTGTTATTATACTCTTACTTTATTGATTATATTTGTGAAATGAAAAAGTTAATTCTAATTAACATATTGTCTTTACTAATATTTAGCGTATTCGCACAAAAAGGGAATAACAATCTTATTGCTGAATATGAAGACACCTTAAAAGTAATGGCATACAAGATAATGAATGCAGAAACTGAAGAAGAGAGAAGAATTGCTAATACAGCATTTACAACTAACCTTACTGAGGCTTTACAATATGAAAAGTCATTCAAATTTCCTTTTGACTCTCTTGCTAGTATTGGAAGGATAAACTCTACTGACAATACTTTCCGGATATTTAACTGGATTCTAAGAAAAGAAAACGGAACCTATGAATATTATGGCTTTGTACATTACCATAATAAAAACCGGAAACGGTATGAGTTAATACCATTAATTGATAACTCTGCAAATATTCGAAACCCTGAACAAGCTGAATTAGATGCTTCAAATTGGTATGGATGCCTTTATTATGATATTGCTTACATCAAAAAGAATGGACGTAAGTTTTACACCTTACTTGGTTGGGATGGTAATGATCCATATAGTAAAAAGAAGATAATTGATGTAATGTATTTTTCTGGGAAAAATAAAATAAAATTTGGATTGCCTATCTTCAAAAAGAGCAAAAAAGAAAGCCAAAAAAGAGTTGTATTACAATATGATTCTAAAACATCAGTAAGTGTAAAATATCACGAAAAAGAGAAAAAGATTGTATTTAACCATTTAATTCCAAGCCGTAAAGATCTAGAAGGACTTCACGAATACTATATTCCTGAAGGAACATTTAATGCATACTTTTATAAAAAAGGGAAATGGTGGCTTGAGCAAGATATAGATATTAGAAATACTCAAAAGATTCCAAAGATTAAAAAACCAAAAAGAGGTTTAATTCCTAAGTGATGCCACAACACTACAAATCAGAACTTAAATTAGCAGGATGTGATGAGGCAGGAAGAGGCTGTCTAGCAGGACCTGTTGTTGCTGCCGCTGTTATACTACCAAAGAATTTTAAGAACCGAATGCTTAATGACAGTAAAGTAATTTCTGCAAAAAAGAGAGAAATGCTTAGAACAGTTATTGAAAAAGAAGCTATTAGTTTTGGGATTGGAATTGTAGACTCTAAAAAAATAGATGAAATAAATATCCTAAATGCATCTTTCTTGGCTATGCATAAAGCAATCAATACATTAAATACAAAAACAGAACTTCTAATTATTGACGGGAACAGATTCAACAGATATAAGAACATACCTCACAAATGCATAATAAAAGGTGACGGAAAATATCTATCAATAGCTGCTGCATCTATCTTAGCAAAAACATATAGAGATAACATTATGAAAAATATTGACCTAGAATTCCCTCAATATAACTGGAGAAAGAATAAAGGGTACCCAACAAAAGAGCATAGACAAGCTATTAGCAAATACGGGACAACAATATATCATAGAGAAAGTTTCAAACTACTTCCTAATCAGCTTATCTTAAACATATAAATTCTTAATTTTGTATTTTATTCATACTTAATAATGTTCAGAAGAATTCTAAAAATTACAACGCCTATCATCTTAATAGGGATTATTCTATTTATTGGCTACAAAAATTATAAAAAAACACAAAGCTCTACAAATAACCCTATTACAGTAATACCAACAAATGCATCAGCAATCTTACAAATAAATGATGTTTCAAGACTAAATAGAGCTCTCAAAATTTCTGGAATATGGGAAAAACTACAAAACATCAATCAAGTTAAATCTATAAATCAAAAAGCAGAAAAAATAAGCAATTTCTTTTTAACTAATAAAAAAATCTTCTACACCAACGAACTATTTATATCATACCATAAAGTAGGCCCCAACAATCATGCTGTACTCTATTGCGCCACTTTCAATAAAGAAAATATAACCAGTCATGAAAACCTTATTAAATTATTTGGAAATGACATCAGCATATCAGAATATGATAAAAAGACACTTTACTACAATAAATCTTCGAAAACATATTACAGTGTATCAGGAGATATTCTATTCTTTTCTAATAGCAGAATCCTACTTACTGATGCCATTAGAACCTCAAATAAAAACACAGATGATCTCTTTTTAAACCCTAATTTTTCTAATGCCTATAAAACAATAAGCACATCAGAAGATATTAATCTCATGCTGAACTACAACAATTTATTTAAACTAATTAATACAATCACACATAAAGAGTCATATATCTCAAACTTCTCTGAATGGGTTGCTACAGATATAAGAATAAAAGACAATTCTATTCTTGCAAGTGGATTAAGTATACAGAATGAAGAGACAAATCAATTCTCTGATTTATTAGTAAGGCAAAAAAGTCAAAAATTAAATATCCTAGACATTATACCTGAACATACTACACAGCTTTTTGCAATTACTTTCAAAAATCAGAAAAAACTATTTGAAAATAAGAACCAGCTTCTACAGAATAAGAATGAATTCTGGAGTTGGGAAAAAAAGCTTAAATCAATACAAGACAGCTGCGATGTAATTTACAGTGAATTTATTAGTGAAACCGATAATGAAGCAGGAATATTTAACACCTCTAAAGATCTGGATTCTAAAAACACCTACACCTACTTCAATACTAAAGAATCTATCAAGGCAACTTCCATGCTTCAAGGTTTAATTATTTCTTCATCTGACTACAGAAATTACACCATAAATAAAATAAAAGATAAAAACCTTACCGCAAATCTATTTGGAGACATATTCTCAGTAGAAAATAATTACTTCACAATAATTAACGATTATTTTATCTTTGGAAGCTCATTTGCTTCATTAGAATATGTTATTGACAATTTCATTGCAAAGAATATTCTATCACAAAAAAAATCATTAAAAAAAATAAACAGCTACATATCCTCTCATTCTAATCTTTTTTTCTTTATCAACCCAGGTAAAGCAGCTAAAACACTAATCAGCAAGTTGAAAACTAGCGACTCACTAACTTATAATACTGATTCAATTATTAAATTCACTTCTTTCACGCTACAAATTTCTTCAACTAAAAATGGCTTAATACATAATTTTTGCCTATTCCATGATAATGAGTATAAGGAAGCTATTAAAGAAGAATGGTACTATCCACTAGACACCAACACAAGTATGACGCCTCAATTTGTACATAATCACTTTACAAAAGAGAAGATGATACTAATACAAGATAATAGAAACAACCTTATCGCTATAAATTCTGATGGAAAAAAATTATGGGAGAAAAAAATTGACAGTAAGATTAAAGGATCAATAAACCATATTGATGCTTATAAAAACAATAAATATCAATCTCTCTTTAATACTAGTAATCAGCTTCACCTAATTGACAGAAACGGGAAATCTGTTGATGGCTTCCCTAAGAAGCTTCCATTTACTACAAACATAGAACATTCTGTATTTGATTATAATCAAAATAAAAAATATAGAATAATTATTGTTGGAGAGGATAATATTCTTTACAATCTTAATAAAAAAGGAGAGCAAATCAATGGGTGGAAATACACAAAGAGTAACAATACAATAAACAGAAATCCTATTCATTTCACAGTAGAAGGGAAAGACTTTATACTAAATGCAACAAACAACACTACAACTAAGTTAGTAGCTAGAAATGGAAGTGACAGGGTTATATTTAAAGACCCGCATGTATTTACTAATAAAGTTCAAGTATCTGAGTCAGGAGATCTTTATGCAATTACAACAGATAAAAAGCTTTGGACAGGGAAGGTTGATGGCAGTTCCATAACTTATGAGTTACCAGAATTACTTACAACATCTTTAATCCTATCACATAATAATGGCTACTATGTAACAAATAAAAACTCTATTTCTTATTATAATGATACTATTAATGAAGATATAACACTAAATCTTGATGCTCCTATTAATAATATCTCTTCATTTAATAAATACATTGCAATAGTCACTAGTTCTAACCTCCTTTACCTAATAAAAGACAATAAAATTGTAAAAGGATTTCCTATCTACTCTGAAGGCTTATTTAACATCTCAGACATTGATAATGATGGTAAGATTAACATTATCAATATAAAAAAGGGTTTTGTTTATAATTATGAATTAGACAACTAGTCTAATAAATAAGTCAACCTTAGAAAAGGAATTACTTTAAACTGCTTATAATTCGGTATATCTAATAAAGGCACCTGCCCTCCCAACCTTATTAACATTCTTTTTTTCTTTTCTCTTTTATATGTTATTTCTGCAGCAATATGTGGAATAACATCTAATTCCTCAGAAGGTAAATATATGATTCCAGAATTAGCTCCTGCGTACAACCCACTTAGAAGTTCAAAATTATAACCAAAATGTGCTTCAGTAAATGCAAAGGAAGTATTTATCTCAGTAAAATATAACGACCTTTGATTAAAATAAGATGCTCCCACACCTATCAGATAAGGAAAGCCATAAGAATTTGTAAAATAAAACTTTCTATTTTCTTTATCTCCACTATCAAATCTACTCAGATCATATTTCTCTATTAAATCAATAAGTAAAGCTGGATATTTAGGATTAGTAGCATAGCCTGCCTTCTTTAAGCCTTTAGCCCATTTCTTATAATCATTCTTATTATAATCAAACAAAAAAGAATACCGTCCTCTTTCAGTTAGAAATAAAGAATGATCTCTATATGAATCAGAAACATTATTATATTTTCTAAAGCACTCCCCTTTTTCATCATCATCTTCTATTATAGTCTTTCCATTCCAATTATCGTGACATTTTATTCCAAAATGATTTTTAGCCTGAACAGCCAATCTACTTTCTCCATTTCCACTCTCTAATATCCCTTGAGCTAAAGTTATTGAAGCTGGAATACCAAACCTATTCATCTCATCAATAGCGATTTCACTATATTCAGATATATAGACTTCTGTCTTACTTTGTCCATAAGCCCCATATATTAATAAAATAAAGAACACTAAAGCATTTCCTTTCATATTGCTAAACTATATATATAGTAAGGATAACTAACACAAGAAAATTATATATTTGAACACTTAACCTTAATAACTCAACATGAAAAGAAAAGAATTCCTACAATCTATAATAGGAGCAAGTGCATTTTTAGGATTACCATTCAAAACATTAGGTGCTGAAAACAACTCAATACAAGATCTAATTAACAATACCAAAAGAGATACTGATGGAAGTATGTTTGGTTTTACTACTGATAAGATTAATAAAATCAGAGTTGGGATTATTGGACTAGGCAATAGAGGAAATACATTGCTAGAAATGTTTCAATATTTAGTTGAGAAAAACCATGCAGAGATTATTGCTCTCTCAGATATTACTGAGAAGAAAGTAAGATTAGCATCAGAAAAACTATCAATTTGGCAAAAAAAGAAAGCAACAATTTACCATAAGAATAATAATGAATGGAAAAAACTTTGCAAAAGAGATGATATTGATTTAATAATAATTGCAACTCCTTGGAATCTACATGCTACTATGGCTCTCTACTCTATGGAAAACGGAAAGCATGTTGGCTGTGAAGTTCCTATTGCTACTAACATTGAAGATTGCTGGAAAATCATTGAAACATCTGAGCGTACAAAAAAACATTGCATGATGATGGAGAACTGTAATTATAACGAAGAAGAATTGTGGGTTTTAAATATGATACAAGAAGGTGTTTTTGGAGATATTACACACACAGAGGGTGCTTATTTACATGACCTAAGAGCTTTAATGCTAGATGATACATATTATGAAAATCAATGGAGGTTACTTGAGCATACCAAAAGGAATGGAAATCTTTATACAACTCATGGATTAGGCCCAATCTCCTTTTACCTAAATATTGGCAGAGGAGACACGTTCTCTCATCTTTCATCTATGAGCAGTAGAGAATTAAATTTGAGTAATGCAGCTAAACAAATTAATCACCCTATACAATCATACAAATGTGGAGATATGAACAATACTATGATTAAAACAAAAAAAGGAAAAACTATATTACTACAATTTGACGTACATACAGGAAGACCCTACTCTAGAATTAATAAGTTAGTTGGAACTAAAGCTGTTCATGACGGATATCCAAGTAGATTATATATTGAAGGAGAAGAACCTACATATTGGGGGCATAATTGGTTAAAAAAAGAAGAATATAATAAATATAGAAGCAAGTACCAACACCCAATTATGAAAAAACTAAAAGTAATTAGTTCAGAGTTTAAGCAAGGTCATGGAGGAATGGATTTTATTATGATCTACAGAATAATTAGATGTTTAAACTTAGGACTTCCTCTAGATATAAATGTTTATGACAGTGTAATGTGGAGTTCAATAACACCTCTTTCTGAGCTATCTGTTGCTGCTAATAGCCAATCAATTATCATCCCTGATTTTACAGCAGGAATATGGGAAAAAGAAAATCCATTAGAGATCATGAAGGAAGTTTAATACCCAATCGCTCAACCATTCCCTTATTCCCCTGAACACCTCCTGTATGGATAGCAAGTATTGAACTTCCCCTTGGAAAATAATCTTTGAATACTAGATCTAATATCCCCAGCATCATCTTGCCAGTATAAACAGCATCTAAAGGTATATTATATGTCTCATAAAAAGTATATATAATGTCAAGTAAAGCTTTATTTATTCTAGCGTAACCACCGCAAACATAGTTGTTTATTAATTCCCAATTAGACCTGTTTGACCAGCAAGAAATATCGCTTTCTAGCTGCGTAAAACCTTTAATAGCAGGAAACCCAATAACCTTTTGACGACCATCTGCAGACCTAATAATCCCCGAAATAGTAGCTCCTGTTCCTACTGAGCAGCAAATAAAATCTTGTACATCGTTTGAATCTATAATTTCAGAAGCCCCTCTAATTCCTAGACTATTTGATCCTCCCTCTGGAATTAAATAAAAATCTCCAAACTTCTGTTTTAGTTCACAAATAAACTCATCTGTATTTTTTAACCTATACCTATCCCTGTTTAGATAATAAATCTCCATCCCCTGCTCTTTCGCGAAATTCAATGTGTGATTTAAAGGAAAACACTCCTCTCCCCTAATAACACCTATACTCTTAAATCCACTCTCTTTAGCTGAACAAGCTGTGGCTGCTATATGATTAGAATAAGCACCTCCGAAAGTTAAGAGAGTACTCTGAGCCTGCCTCTTTGCCTCTAATAAATTATACTTTAATTTATACAACTTATTACCAGAAATATACTCATGAGATTGATCAATTCTTTTAATAAATAGCTTGACTCCCTTATCTTTTAAGATAGACATTGATATTTCTTGAGTTTTTATATTCATTAAAGCAAATATCTTAATTTTGTAACAAAATGAAAGAGTTTTCAAAAATAGATAAACTAGATAAGGATGAATACTACTATTCCCCCGAAGGGTATATCGTTTTCACTGCAAAGTATCATCTAAGAAAAGGATACTGCTGCAATAATAATTGCAAACATTGCCCTTATAAGAAAAAAGATAAAAAAAAACAGTATGACAGATCTTAAACAAGCCATCTTAGCAGGAATTCCATCAGAAATTCCTAAAGAAAGAGATATTAATCTAAATATTAGTCATGCTCCAAAAAGAAAGGACATTCTTACAAAAGACGAGAAAAAATTAGCAATCAGGAATGCATTACGCTATTTCCCTAAGCATATGCACCCTATATTAGCTACAGAATTTCTAAACGAGCTAAAAAAATATGGAAGAATCTACATGTACCGATTTATGCCAAATTATAAGATAAAAGCAAGACATCTTGAAGATTTCCCTCACAATAGCAAGCAAGCAGCAGCAATACAAATGATGCTTTCTAACAATTTAGACCATGCAATAGCTCAACACCCTGAGGAATTAATTACTTATGGAGGAAATGGAGCTGTCTTTCAAAACTGGGCACAATACCTACTCTGCATGAAGTATCTAGCAGAAATGACAGACAACCAAACTTTGGCACTATATTCTGGCCATCCTATGGGATTATTCCCTTCAAATAAAGATGCTCCTAGAGTTGTAGTTACAAATGGAATGATGATTCCTAACTACTCAAAAACTGATGATTGGGAAAAGTTTAATGCTCTTGGCGTAACTCAATATGGACAAATGACTGCTGGCTCTTTTATGTACATTGGACCTCAAGGGATTGTTCATGGCACAACAATTACAGTACTTAATGCAGCAAGAAAGATAGATCCAAAAGCAAAAGACTTAAGTGGAAAAATATTTGTGACCTCAGGCCTTGGAGGTATGAGCGGAGCTCAGCCTAAAGCTGGCGTAATAGCAAAGGGAGTCTGCATAATAGCGGAAGTTAATCCTCAAGCTACCTATAAAAGACATCATCAAGGATGGGTAGATGAAGTCTATACTGATTTAGATAGATTGCTAGATAGAGCAATAGAAGCAAAAGAAAATAAAGAAGCTATCTCGATTGCTTATAATGGAAATATAGTTGAATTATGGGAGAGAATTGTAGATCGTAAGATACATATTGAAATTGGATCTGACCAGACCTCTTTACATAATCCATGGGCCGGTGGCTACTACCCTATCGGAATGAGTTATGAAGATGCAAATAAAATGATGGCTAATAACCCTAAAGAGTTTAAAAAAGAAGTTAAAAAGACTTTAATTAGACATACTGACGCTATTAATACATTAACAAAGAGAGGAATGTATTTCTTTGATTACGGCAATGCCTTCTTACTAGAAGCTAGCCGTGCAGGAGCGAACATCTTAAAAAAAGATGGAAATTTTAAATACCCCTCTTACATACAAGATATAATGGGTCCAATGTGTTTTGATTATGGATTTGGTCCATTCAGATGGATTTGCACATCAAATGATCCTAAAGACTTAGAAACAACCGATAAAATTGCTACAAAAGTTCTAGAAGAGATCATAGAAGAATCTCCGAAAGAAACTAAATTACAAATGATTGATAATATCAATTGGATAAAAGCAGCTGGAGAGAATAAACTTGTTGTAGGATCTCAAGCAAGAATACTTTATGCGGATGCTGAAGGAAGAACAAAAATTGCTGAGGCCTTTAACAATGCAATTGCTAACGGTGAGCTTTCTGCTCCTGTAGTATTAGGTCGTGATCATCATGATGTATCAGGAACAGACTCTCCTTACAGAGAAACATCCAATATTTATGATGGCTCACAGTTTACAGCTGATATGGCTATTCACAATGTAATTGGGGATAGCTTTAGAGGCGCCACTTGGGTTTCTATACATAATGGTGGAGGTGTTGGTTGGGGTGAAGTCATAAATGGCGGTTTCGGATTGCTTCTAGATGGTTCTACTGATGCTGATAGACGTTTAAAATCCATGCTTTTCTGGGATGTTAACAATGGCATTTCAAGAAGAAGTTGGGCAAGAAACAAAGAGGCTAACTTTGCTATAAAAAGAGCTATGAAAATGAACAAAGAATTAAAAGTAACATTACCAAACATTGCAAATGATGAGTTAATTAACAACTTGGATTTTTAACTTCACATCTGATGACTAGAAATATTCTAAGCTATATATTTGCAGTAAATTTAAAATCAATATTATGAATAAAATTATATTATCAATAAGCACTCTTATTCTACTTTTTTCATGCACAGTAAACAATTCAAAAGATACTACTGAATCAAGAAAAAAAACAAAAAATAAATCAGATATACATTATAGTAATGAAAAACATCTTAAGAATATAAAACAACTCACTTTTGGAGGAGATAATGCAGAGGCTTATTTTTCTTTTGATGACACAAAACTAGTATTCCAACTTAAAAATCCTGAATTAGGAATTGAATGCGATCAAATTTATATAACTGATTGGAAAAATGATAATATGAAAGAAGAAATCCCTCCAATGGTTAGTACTGGATTAGGGAGAACCACCTGTTCTTATTTTATGCCTGGAGACACTACGATACTTTATGCATCTACTCATCTAGGAGATATAAACTGCCCAAAAGAACCAGCAAAAAGAGAAGACGGCGCTTATGTTTGGCCAATTTACCCTGACTTTGACATATTTGTCGCTGATATAAACGGAAAAATTATTAATCAATTAACTAATGATCCAGGCTATGATGCTGAAGCTACATTATCTCCTCAAGGTGATAAAATTGTTTTTACTTCGGACAGAAGTGGCGATCTTGAACTTTATACTATGAATCTTGATGGCAGTAATGTTAACCAAGTCACTTCACAATTAGGCTATGATGGAGGCGCTTTCTTCTCCCCTGATGGAAAAAAACTTATTTTCCGTTCTTCAAGACCAGAAACAGAACAAGAAATAGATGAATACAAAAACTTACTTAAAGATGGGCTAGTAAAACCGACTGAAATGGAATTATATATTTGTAATGTTGATGGCTCTGACCTAAAAAGGATCACTGACTTAGGAAAAGCTAACTGGTCGCCTTTCTTTCATCCAAGCGGGAATAAAGTTCTGTTTTCTTCTAATCATAAATCTGAGAGAGGATTTCCTTTTAACCTATACATGATCAATATTGACGGAACAGAATTAGAGCAAATTACATATGATGGCGCATTTGATGCCTTCCCCATGTTTTCTTATGATGGCAAAAAACTAGTCTTCTCATCTAACAGAAATAATGGAGGGACAAGATCCACAAATATGTTTATTGCTGACTGGATAGAGTAATAATCTAAACGCTACTCTATAATTAGCTTCTTTTCCACAACACCATTATCATAAAGATAAAATAAAGTCTGATTGACCTCCTCCGTCTCTCTTCCCAAGACATCTATAGTCTTCAATAATTTACGCTTATCTGTATTTATACTTGTTATTTCTGATGTAATCGGCGGGAATGTTAATTGAGTATGAGTCCAGCTACCTCCTCCTCCTGCAGTAACGATCCAATTATATGATGAAATGGTATACCCTTCATTAAACCAAGGATCCATAGTAAAATAATCTAAACTTGAAGGGTCAGATCCTGTGACTCCATAACCAACTACAAAATGTCCTCCCCCACCATTCCACCCATATCGAATAATAAACGGCCTATTATTCGATATTTCTGTTTGCCATTGCACCTCATTTATTAAATAAGGTAAATTACTAGTATAAACACCTCCAAAATTAACTAGAATATCTTCAATACTTCCACTGGCCCCATAATTGTAATTTCCCTGATTACATCCTTGAGATGGATCTATACAACAGTCAACTAAACCAAAATCATCCAAGGAGACATTCCTAGTATACTCAGCAATCTCACATTGTTGCGTGAAGAACCCACAATAATCTAAAACACATTTAGATACTCCTGCCCAGCACCAATTATCCTGTTCTTGATAAATTTCAGGAACTGATAAGACCTGAGCCTTAATGCCTGAAAAAAGAAATAAACTAAAGATAAGAAGTAGAAGAAGGCAAGTAGATCTATTTTTCATAATTAAATTCTTTATTTTTGATTAAGGTTAACATATTATATATTGAATACGAATCTTTACTATCAATTAAAAAGCTCTTCTTTGCTGAAGTAAGCGGATATATCATATTCTGAGATGTTAAAATAAAATCACTTTTAATCTGAAAAACTCTTAAAATATTAAAACTACCAATAGAAGAATAATCTTTCTCAAATTTTTCCAACTCATTTGCCAACCCCTTAGCCCCAATCTTAACAACATGCCATTGATTATTTTCTTTAGAAACTGTTAGAAGTGATTTATATACACTATCAACTATAATTGGAACTCTAAAAATACCTGTTGATATGATATAATTCGCACTTTGTTCAAGCTTTTCATTATCAAAGAATCTAGAATCAAGAGTAAAAACCTCATATGGAATACCAATTTTTGCTTCAGAAAACTCTTGTCTATTATTAAAACCAAACATTTTCTCTTGTCCTAAAGGAATCTTCTTAAGATAATCATTGAGTTCCTTAGCAGCAACCTTAGCAACAATATTCTTTTGCCCAAACCCAATTAAAGGCAAGCAAAGTAATATAAGTAGTATTTTTTTCATTATTAATCTATTTTTTATTCTATAACTATTCTTTTTTCTACTGTTCCATCATCATAAATGTAAAAGAGAGATGTATTTTTTCTGTAAGTTATTTCTTTTCCTAACACACCTAAAATCTTACTCAAATTCTTACTAGGATTCCCATCAATATCCATTATATTAGTAGCAGTATATGCATTTACAGTAACTGAATTCGACATGATACATCCATTAGCATCTGTAACATCAACAGTATATAATCCAGGAGCTAGATTAAGATTGGGGTTTGTTGTTGTACTATTACTCCAATTATAATCATATGGAGGAACACCTCCGAAAACAGTAGCATTGGCTGAACCATCATTCAGTGCAGAAGTTTCATCAGTAGCATTTATCGACACACTTAGAATTGGTGGCTCAGTAAGCAAAAAAACATATTCAGTTAAGCAATTGTTGACATCAATTATATTTACTGAAGAAATACCCGCAGATAAATTTGTTGCTAAAGCACTAGATTGTCCATTATTCCAAATAAACATAAATGGAGGGGAGCCCCCTGTTAGATTAATTTCAATCCATCCATCTGAACTACCAGAACAAGATAAATTATATCCATTATAATATGATAAATTCAAATTAACAAGCGCTGGTAAAGACGTATTAATGTTGGTATACACAATACTATCACATCCGTTTATTGTAATTAAAGTATCTATATAGTTTCCTTGTGTATAATAAACGCTAGTACCAACGATTACGCTATCTCCATAGCATATTGTTGTTCCCCACTGCCAACCTGAAGGTGATATTATACTAATATTTGTATATACAATACTATCGCAGCCATTTACTGTTTGTAAAGTATCTATATAGCTTCCTGCTATAGCATATACGCTAGCACCTACTATTAAGCTATCTCCATAGCATAATGAAAAAGACTGCTGGAACATTATAGGATAAACACAAGAACTATCATTTATTGTAGCTACAGAATCATAATTGCAGGCCAATGGGTCAGTACAGCCAGAACCAATAAGAAAAAGTTGAGCATTTAATGTAGTCATAATTCCATGATCTAATAAAATAGATAAGGTATCTGATATATATCCTGTTTTAGAGAAGATGACCTGATAAACCCCCGAATCTACAATAGCAGTTTGATAATCTCCGATAATATTAGTGATTGCAGATGTAGTCGTACTTAGTATTGTAATATTAGCAGAAACTAAATTATTCCCACTTATACCATCTGACACATTTCCAATCAAATAACAAGCTTGCTGAAATGCTCTGCCATAAATATTTAAAATACCCTTGCCATTGTAACTATTCCTATCAGAAGAGATAATATTCCCAGAAGAAAGAAAAGGGTAAGTCCCCCAACAACCATCAAATCCATTACCACTACCAGAATAAGAATCATAATATGCTACCTGTACCATGTGATTAGGATAAGTAATATCATGCACAGTAGTACCATCTCTATAATAAGAAGTAATTAAAAAATTTCCGTCTACATGTACATTATGAGGAATAGAGTTAGAGCCAGGATTAGATTGTATTCTGTCTACCTCATATATATTATTTATATCTGAAATATTATACGCTGCAAGATATGCACCTGATTGCTCATCAGTAGTAAACACATATTCACCATCATCACTTACCCATGCATTGTGTGTAAAATTATTTGGCGTAGGGTGTTGTCCAATAGTTTGCGGATTACTTTTATCGCTTACATCAACAATATGCATCGTACCTCCATAAATACATCCAGCATACATAGTATCCCCTCTTACCATTCCGTCATGAATATAATTGTCTTGTGAGGTTAAAAGCGAATCATCCCACTCTCCTAAGTATTCAGGATGAGTTGGATTATTTGCCACATCTAAAAATATTGCACTATTTGGCGGTTGAGCAAATCCATTTGGGTTTGAAGCTCCAAATATATAAGCAATCCCATTCTCATCAATATAAATATTATGAGCTCCCTCAAAATGCAAACTATCACCTGTAGTATTATTAGTAAAATCTTTCACATGCCAATAAGTATTCCCAGTCATATCAGTAAGATCTACTATTAACAAACCAACATCTGCTTCAGTAGTAACATATGCATAATTACCCCAAGTCTTAACATCTCTCCAAATTGACTGAGCATCTTGAATATAAAACATTTCAATTGGAGAATTTGGGTTTGTAACATCAACACATGAAAACCCATTTTCTAGACCTACTAATGCAAATTCATTTTCATTACCATCCTCCCAACCCCAAATATCATTACATTTTGTATTATGATTATTCTCATAATCAAATGAACCAAGCAGATTCATATTCCAACTACTTTGAGCGGAAATAAACATAGGTAGTAGTAACAACAACAATAATAATCTTTTCATTTATCTCTTAGTTATTAAGTCAAAAATAGTATACTCATAATGATTCTTCTATTCAAGGACTAACTTATAATTCATAATCCCATAATTTGTGATGAATTTAATAAAGTAAACACCACTGGAATAATCAGACATATCAAAGCTAACCGCAACAACACCATCTCTCTCTGAAACTATTTCTGAAACTCTCTCTCCTAGAATATTTTGCAAAACTACTGATGTTCCTTCTGAGTTATAAAAACTTATATTAACAATACCACTTGTAGGATTCGGATAAATGATAACTGAACGACTCAATTCTTCAAAAATATCGGTAGTAGTAAAACTATAAAATGCTGTGTCACTATTACAATTGTTTAGATCTGTAACAATTAACCAATAAATACCACTAACTAATGGAGTAATTGATGATGTAGTCTCACCAGTGCTCCATAAATAAGCACTAGCAGAACCACCTCCCAAATCACTCTCTAGCTGATTATTATTCAAGATAATATCAATATAAGGATTAGGAAAAATAGTGAGAGTCGTATTAACAATACTATCACAACCATTAACTCCTTGTAATATATCTATATAAAAACCTGGATTGTAATATGTATTACCATTAATAATTAGACTATCCCCATTACACAAATAGAAACTTTGATTAGTATCTGATAAATTATTAATTGTTAAATCAAGACTTTCTGTATGCATACAACCTCCCAAATTAGTACTAACATCGATATAATTTCCACTTGTGGTATAGGTTTGATTATTTACCGACCAGGTATAAAAATCACATTCAGATATAGAAGTAGTATTTGATGTTGAATTCTCAATTACCAAATTGAGTACTTCAGAATGAATACACCCTGATAAATTAAAACTAATATCAGAATAAGTACCACTAGTGGTGTAGCTCTGATTATTTACTGGCCATGTATATGAATCACATTCAGTAACAGCAGTAGTATTTGATGTTGAATCATCAATTATGAGATGAAGTGTTTCTGTATGAGTACAACCCGCTGCATTTATACTGACATCAATATAAGTGCCACTTGTTATATATGTCTGATTATTTACTAACCAAGTATATACATCACATACTGTGACAGTATCCGTATTTGATGAAGAATTCTCAATCGTAGCAATTACCTCAGCTACATTAGAGACACATGATTCTTTTTTAACCTCCCAATCATAAAAGAAATAATAATATCCTGCAGGCGCATTAGTTCCAGTTATTGAAACAATATTATTAATATTGTAAGGGAAAACTGCACCAGAACTTGTTCTGAACATATCATTATTTGAACCACTTAAACCTAATTGCATATTACTTTGTACAGGTAAATCAAAATTTACATATATTCTTATTCCATTAGGTGATGTAGGGATAAATACTGTAGTGTCTGATATTACAGCATTGCTACTATTTCTGAGTTCAATGGTTCTATAAGCATCGGAATCAGCATAAACTAATACAGAAATTAAGGTAGATGGAAAGTAGTTATCGAATATCAAATACTTACTTCCCTGGTAATAACTACCAGGACCAATAGCATTATCAGATGGCCCTCCAAAATTAGTAGGGAATTCATATACAGACTGAGCAAAATAAGAAGTTGTAACATTTAAATTAGGCGTAGTATAACTATTACCAGTACCTATTAGATTATTTAAACTATTATCATCATACCAAGATATAGTACCAGCAGAAGAAGTTGCCCATAAAGTTAAAGATGTATCTATACAAGAAGAAGCCGCCATAGTTTGTATATCTACATCAATAATAGTAATGGCATTATTAATAATAACACTATCAGTACCATATTGGTTAGTTGTAGTTAATTTAACCGTATAAACCCCACTATTTGAATAACTATGGACAGGATGTTGAACACTAGAAAAATTACCATCACCAAAATCCCAAATCCATGAAACAGGACCGTTTGTTGAGATATCAGTAAATGAAACAGTTGGATCACAACTAACACTATCACTAATTTCAAACATGCTTACTGGAGGAGCTGCAGGAAAAGAACAGGTCCAATCTGCTTCAAATCCTGTACCATTTACAGCTTGATCAGAGTGCAATAAAACTGTAATAGCCCCGCCACTTGATATAATTAAACCTGGACTACCCGTCAATGTATTACAATATTGCCCTAATGATGGTGCTGTCGTATCATTACCATCAAATATTTCTAGATAGTCCCAATTACAATATGAATAACCATTACTTGGCGCCTCTACATCAAACGAATTAAATGTTAAGGTAATCTGATTACTTCCAGGAGGAGCAATTGTTATCCAACAATCATTTTGATCATAATAATTCCCATTTGGTCCTCCAACGTCATAAAGGGTACCATTACACATAGTTTGTGTATTGCCAGGACCTGATACCGGCAAAGTAATTATACAAGAATTATTCTGATCTATACTAATTATTTGCTGTTTAATTATACTGTCTACCCCTAAAGGCCCTGTAGAAACCAATTGAACTGTGTATGTGCCATATGAGGTATATGTATGAGTAGGGTTAGTTGCTGTTGATATGTTCCCATCTCCAAAATCCCAATAGTATGAATTAGAATAATATGAATTATTTAAAAAAGTAACTTGAGCTGGAACATTACAGAAAATTGAATCATTATATGAGAAGTCTGCAACTGGAGGCGAAGTTATTAATAAATCAATACTCCACAACCCCCTACCATAAGTTGCCGCAAATAATGTATTCGATTGATATTGTATTTCAAGCTCATTAACAATGACATTTGGCAACGTATTATTATTGAAAAGATTCCAATCATTAATTGTTGAGTCTGAAATAAAAACACCTAAGTCAGTACCAATATATACTGTTTCAAGTGAATCAGCTTGATTAAGTTCAATACAATTTACAGGAATATTAGGCAATGTACCTGATATATTTACCCAATTATTTCCTCCATCAGTTGATTTATATACTTTTTCTCCTGCCGTATATCCTGAAATAGTAACCCAAACTGTATTCTCATCATTTGGATTTACAATTACATAAGTTATATACAAATATGGCAGGTTATTGTTTATCAAGTTCCAATTAGCCCCTCCATCAGTTGTTTTAAAAATATTAGAATCATCCGTAAAATAAATAACATCTGGATTTGATTTTGAGATTGCAATCTCATTTATATTGCCACCATTAGTCTCTCCATTTGTAATAGTATTCCAAATATTTCCTCCATCGGTACTTTTATATAGTTCATCATAACCTGCATATATAATATTTGGATTGTTTTTATCTAATATGTAAGGGGTCTCCCAACTACCATTACTTGCTGGAGATATAGAAGCAAAACTATTTCCTCCATTGGTTGACTTTCTCATGCCCCCATATTGTGTTTCACCGTACATTATATTAGCATCTGTATAATCAATAATACATTCCATTCCGTCACCACCTATTACAGCATCCCAATTTAAATTGTTTTTTAAAAACGTTCCATTATCTTGAGCTCCTGTTATTACCATGTCTTGCACTGTTTGCGAGACTCCCAGACTATAAAATTGAGTAATATGAAGACCATCAGATATATCATTCCAAGTATTACCATTGTTGGTCGAATAATAAAGACCCCCATCATTACCTGAGTAGATATAATTATTTAATGGATTATACCTAAACATATGCTCATCTGCATGCATATATGTTGATCCATTATCACCATACCAATGAGTATTAATATCCCAACTTTGCCCACCATCAATTGACTTCCAAGTATTCACACCTCCAACAAAAAGAATATCCTCATCAGTTGGTGAAACAGCAAAAGCTAAATCATACCATGCTTGACCACCACTATCAGAACCTGTTGATGACCATCCTAATAAATTTGGACTATTTGATTGTTGCGTCCAATTTACCCCCTCATCAGTTGATTTATAAACACCATAGAAACCATTATTATTACCACCAAACATTGCATAAACAACCTGAGGATTATCAGCAGTAACAGCCACGCAAGCCCTAACTACATTGTTTGTTGAAGGCAACCCGCTTCCAGATTGATTCCAATTAATTCCATTATCTGTTGATTTATAAATTGATGTCGATCCTTTAGATCCCCCATAAATAATATTAGAGTTTGTTGTATGGAATTCAATATCAGTCATATTTATACCAGAATAAGTATGAACAAAAGATACCCCGGCATCAACAGAACGATAAATACCATTACTTGTAGCTACTATTATTATATTTGAATTAGAAGGATCAACTAACACTCTATTGCCTTTATAATATGATGTCACATCAAAGGAAAGTCCTGTAGTATTAAATGTACTACCTCCATCTATCGATTTCATTAGTCCAAATGAATAAGTATCAGCACCATCTCTATCTCCTGTTATAATATAAATTATATCTGGATTATTAGCATCAATAGCAATATCAGATACTCCAAGATTTGTCAAAAAATCAGTAGTAGTATTCCATGTCTGCCCTCCATTATCTGATTGCCAAAATCCTCCTGCAGGTGCACCAACATAAATCTTATCTACATCTGTAGGATGAAATGCCATTGTATTAACTCTTCCGATTCCACGTTTTCTGCCACTTGATTCTAATGGGACATCATCAGGCCCTACTTGAGTCCATACATTAGGAGGGCTCATTAAAAATGAATTATTAGCACTCACTAAATTATTATACTCCTTCATTAAGATATCAGGATATTGAATTCCATTAGGAAATACTCTTGGTTTAATAAAGTTTTCCCATCTTTTAAATTGCTTCCAACCTTTCCCTTTTTCAATAGCTTTATTTTCCCAAAAATCTTTAAAATCTTCTTGAGTATCATAAAAATTTATTGTTGGATTCTGCATTTTATCAATCCAGTTTTGTGCAACTGTAAACACAGGAATAATGATTAACAATACGACTAAATTTCTCATCAATTATTTTTTTTGCAAATTTAAATAAAAAAGAAATATATTAACACAAAATAAATTTTACAAATATTTATTTCTTAACTAAATGATTATCTAAATTTTCCTGTAACTTGTTAATAATATCTTTAATTTGGCTTTCATATAAAACGAAATTTAAGGACCTATTGCAGGATTTTTGAAAGTAGTGAGTTTTATGTTCACTTGTGCATTTTGTTTTATTAAATTTAATATTTAATTTATTATTCTTATACTTTAAGAGAAATAAAGAACATTCGAAAGTACTTCCTTCTTCAATTGAAGCCAATGCATCTAGAAAATACATAAAATCACCAACTGATAAACGAGAAAGCCACTTACATTTACTAAAATCCTTTGAGGTTTCATTCTTTGCTTTAATAATATAATAAAAATCTTGACTTCTTTCCTGAGATGAAAACAATATTGTCTTAGAATTTTTCTCTTTTGTCTGAAGAGTAAATATCTCTTTAGTAATTATCTCCTGAGAAAATAAGCTAATAGAGCTAATAATTGCTAGTAATAAAGACATCTTTTTCATAAATATATTTTTTGGTTTTGCCATATGTACGACAGTAAATAAAAAAAGTTACAAATCATTCCGAATTAATTTCGAGACAAAAATAACAAAAAATACTGTGCGCGCATAATAAATTAAGAAAACAAATAAAATAAGTTACGGCTAATATTCTATTATTATCTTCTTGAGCTAAGTTTAGCCAATAATCTAATTATTTCAAGATATAACCATATTAGTGTTACTAATAAACCAAATGCTCCATACCACTCCATGTACTTTGGCACTCCATTAGCAGCTCCTTCTTCAATAAAATCAAAATCCATAACTAAATTTAAGGAAGCAATAACCACAACAAAAAGAGAAAACCCAATACTTAACATAGATGAGTTAGAAGGATCCATAACTGGCAACCCCCCTCCTCCAAACATACTCATTAAGAAACTAACTAAATATACAAGAGCAATACCAGCAGTGGCAGCAAATACACCCAATTTAAGATTCTCTGTAGCTTGTATTATTCTTGATTTATAAGCAAATAAAAGAGCAAATAATATACCTAAAGTAAGTATTACTGCCTGTGGAACAATCCCAGGCTCAAATGCATCAGCATAAATTACAGAAATACCTCCAAGAGCCAAGCCCTCTAGCAATGCATATATAGGAACAGTTATTGGAGACCACTCTTTTTTAAATATAGTTACAAGAGCTACAACAAACCCTCCAATAAATCCTATTATCATATAATCAATAATAGCATTACTATAAGTATAATAAGCAGCAACTAATAAAATACTCATACTAATAGCTGTTTTATTAACTGCCCCGTCAAGAGTCATCACCTCATTAGAACTAGCCGTAAGATTTTTAAATGTTTCTTTACTTAATGCTGGGTTACCTGATCGTATCATTGTAAATTAAATTTAGTGTTAGGATACAAAAATACAAACTTTCTAATTAAATAATAATAGAATAAAGTACAAGAAAAACAATTATCTAATAGCAAATAAGCAACATAAAGAGTAATCGAATATAACATTGCTATCCTTATACTACTAGAGTAATACTCAAAAGCATAAATTCATCAATATAAGAAGAAAATACCTGTAAGATATTATTCAGAAGAAGACATAAACTTCTGTATCAATCTATGAAAATGATGTACTCCCTTCTCCATATTAGGAGAAAACCTGCCATGCTTATACAATCTAGAGTTAATTCCTGATTGTACTTTTCTTATTATTTCTTGATCTTCTAACTCAACTTTATTAACATCTGCTCCAGCTCCAACATTAAGTAATTCTTCATTCCAAACATAACATCTAAATTCAATTTTAGTTTTGTTAAATGATAAAGGAGTAATAATATTCATTGAAAGACCCCAAGGATAAAAGTTCATCATTATATTAGGGAATAACCAAAAGTAATAGGCGGCAATATTCTTACCAAAATCTGCAGATGATTCTGGCAGATCAAAACAATCATCTTCATTCTTTCCATATCCAATTTGCAGGCTAGAATAAGGAAATACCTCAACCTCATAATCTTTATAATTAAGAACAGAATTTAATTCCTTATGTATAAATGGAATATGAAACCCTTCTAAATAATTATCACAATACAAAGCCCAATTAGCATCTATAGTATATTCTTTTGATAATTCCTTTCTATATACAAAATCTTTAACAGGCATCCAACCAACTCGTTGCTCAATATCATAGAACAATGCGTCTAATGAAAATAACGGATCTAAAGAAGTGAAAACAAATTGATTCCATTGACTACAATTAACTTTGGGCAGATCATCTCTTTTGCAAGGGAAATTTTTCATACCTTTTGTCTCTGGCATAGAAAGAAATTTTCCTGAGAAATCAAAACTTCTTCCATGATAACCACAAACAATAGACTGCTTTAATAAACAAGGCTTATCAATCAAAAGATTACCTCTGTGTGTGCAAACATTAGAATAACATTCAATACCTTTATCGTTACGCACAAGAAAAAGAGGCTCAGGCAATACAGCATCTATTAAAGTAAATGGATAAGCACTATTTATAGAAGAAAGAGTAACATCCTCTATTATAAACTGCCAACTCTTTACAAATATTTTATCAATCGTTTTATAAAATATAGACTGTGAAGAATAAAAACTTGAAGGAAGCGTACAAGATTCCTCAATATTCTCTTTTATATTTTCCATAAAGCAAACTTACAGAAAACTCATGGGAAATATTAAGAAAAAAGTAAATCTATAATAATTAGAAAGTATATTTATCCAACAATGCTTGATATTCTTGGAACTTATGTCTTCTAATTGGCCTAAGAGCTGGTTGTGTATTAAAATATAATACTAAACATGGAGAAATGTCTTTATATTTATCTACATATTCATATCTAACTAATTCTCTATTCCTAATTCGTTGTTTTATTTTGTTATGATACGGATACATCAAAGCAAAAATACAAAAGAATATTGTTTTTGAGAAGGAAATCAATAGAGACACTCTATTTCGATTAACTTATTCAATATAGAGAGTTAATCATAAATAAACTAACTCTATTTCACTGTATTGAATCTGCTATTCTATCCCACAACCTAACTCTATGCTCAAGAGCTTGTTTAGCTGCGATAATAGTTTCTTCTATTTTTACCTCATCATCACCACACAACTCTTGAATCATTTTCATAGCCATTGGTCCATGTTCATCTCCATCAAGCTCAACATGCCTCTCTAAATAATAAATCATAGATTGATAAGACACTTTGTTTATATGACTTGAATGATTTAATATCTCTATAAACATATCAGCTATCAACCCTTCCCTACCAAATGTAAAAACAGAAGCCACAACATGATCTTTCTTTGTATTTATAATGTCAAATGTAAATTGAACAAACTCTGAAACAATCTCATCTGCCTTCACTTTTTGCAAAGCATCAGAAACACTGTTTTGATCTTTTAAAAAACTAATAAATCTAAAAATCTGATTAGTATCAGAGCCAATCTCTTTCATAGCGTCAATATACATGTCAAAATGACTATTAAACACCCCATCTTTATCAATATCTGTCTCCTCTCCAAGAACTATTTCGTTAATAAAACGAGCAGTATTTGAATTTATATTTGGGACCCAAGGTATATCTATACAAGTTAATGATCTCTGTAAATATTTTAGTAAAGACATAAAATCCCAAACAGCAAACACATGATACTGTGTAAATATCTTAATATCCTCCAAATTAGTAAGATGGTTATAAATTCTATGATTTGTTAATGCTAGATTAAGGGGCCTAATCTCTTTATTGATTCTTTCTGATAAATCCATAATTATTATTTCAAACAACAAAAATACAAAAAGGCGTAAGAATTATAACAAAAAAATAGATTAGACGGAGCACAAACTATTACTTATTTACTAGTTCACAGAAAATATTCAGGATCAATCTATTATAACTTTTTCTTGTGTTTATTCAATAATTATTTTTCTCTCTACAGATCCATTATCATACATGTAGAATAAAATAGAATTTTGTTTTTCTGTTAATTCCCTTCCTAATACATCTACAACTTTAATTAATCTACTATTATTATAATAATCCTCAATAAAAGTAGAGGTATTTAAAGACATCTTAGTAAAGAAATCCCATATCTCTTCCTCAACAACCATATCTCCATCATCTCCCCAATTATGACCACTTTTATGAGTATATAACCAGACCTCATTAATTGTACCTGGATCACTATACTTATAACTTATAGTAATCTTATTATTATTATTAAGATTAGGGAATGTATCAACAACAAGATCTGTAAGAGAATTATGATCCACCCAAAAACTAATTATTGTATCTATACCTAAATAAGGCCCCCAATATTGATCAAAAGGATCTCCTTCAATGAGTGTAACATTATCATTTCTTCCGTGAGTCTCAAATATTGGAACAGAAGATGTAGGATTACAAATATTATTAGTCAACCCATTTGGAAATATTGTTCCTGCAACTGGAGCAAAAGCTCTAAAAATATTTGGCGCTTCACAAGCTAATAAATAACACAACTCACCACCATTTGACATTCCAGTAAAAAAAGTATTTACTGTACTTAACTGATATGTAGATTGTAAATATGACGCTAATGAAACTATAAAACCCACATCATCTACCGTAACACCAGCATGAAAGTCATATCCAACATTCCAGAAATTATCACCCCAAGAATCTGATGTGCCTTGAGGATAACAAACAGCAAAACCATTTTGATCTGCTAATGTATTCATTCCACAATAACTCATAATCCCCTGAGCTGATCCTGTGAAGCCGTGTGCTACAAAAACTAACGGAGCATCAGGTTGAATATTTGTCGGAGCATAATATATATACTCTCTATTTAATCCATTATGTGCAAAAGTGAAAGTTTGCTGCCCAAAGCCAAAAAATGGAAAGCAAATTATTATAAGTAGTAGTTTTTTCATAATCTTAGTTTAATTTTCAAATTAAATGAATTGTTTCTATAAAATAATTTTACTCAAGTACTATTCTTTTATCTACTGATCCATCATCATAAATCATGAGTTTAGGAATATTATACGTCTTTCTTATATTTTGCCCTAAAAAATTTGTTTCATAAATTAATTTTCTATTTAAACTTAAAGGATTAGTAAAAACAGAAGTCACAGAATTATTCTCTATAATAATATCTTCATCACCAAACTGATAATCTAAGAACTGAAAAATAAAAACAAACATCTCATTATCAGTATTTAGACCTGACTGAACAAGTAAAGGATTAGGATTAGTTATTGATGCTGTATTGTCATAACTTCCTGAAGCATATATCATGCTCCCAGCTGGTATTTTGAGGAATTTTTTATACAAATAAGCACCTTGCCACTCAAAATCCCATTTATTTATTCTTATCAAATTGATAGTATCATTTGTTGGAGTGACTGCAAAGCACTCCATTTCTTTTCCAAGAAGATGCATATGTGGATAAATAGACATCAAAGAGATATCATTAATAATTGGCCCATAACTAGATGACATCTGAGTAATTTGATTTGGAGGTATAGAAAATGGAGGGTCAGGAGGCAATCCTTCATTAATTAAATACTCTGTATGTATTTCTCTTATAGAAGTATTTTGAGGATAAAAATAAAATCTAACTTTAGTACTGTCTATTTGGCCAAAACTACCTTCTGGATAATGTAAGCCGAGATTAATATTACTATTAGCAGGTATCTCTATCCCAAATTTATTTAATGCATCAGAAGGAAATTCTAATGGAACTGAGCCAGGAGCATAGGTATAAACTTGATCTCCTACTGGAGCCATACAATTTGTGATTATCGTTGTGGCAGAGCTCCCAAATTGATCAATAGCAACAAGAACATGATGCACTATTTGAATATTTCCAGGAATAACTTCAATTGCCTTCACTTGCCTGTCTTGTAGTAATCCTGAAGGAATAGATATACAAACATAATCATCCGAACTTGAAGTTGCAGTACTTGAATAATTTGGGATTTGAATTTCTAAATCAGCCGGACCTAAATTAGAATTACTAGAAAATGTAGGCATCTGAGGTAATAAAGTTGTATCTCCAAGAGGAGCACCAACATTAATCCAATCTGTAATTTTTGCAATTTCGTCTACAGATAAAATATTTTCATATGCAAAACGCTGATATGTTGTGTCTGGTGGCCAGGGTGGCATCTCACCAGTTGAAACAACATGCTGAATTAAACCACCATTAGAGACTGCATCTGCATATGTTTCTAAAGACAAAGGTGCAATGCCACCAGCATGATGACATTGCAAACATTTACCATATATTATTGGAGCAATATCTTCTGAATAATTAGTATTCTGACCAATAACAAATATTGGGGAAAAAAATAAAAAAAACAGAATTTTATACACTAAACAAACTTACATAAAAATTATTACAAATAGAAAAACAAAGATGATTAAGAGATATTGCCACTTAAATAATATTATGGGAAAAAAATGGGAAAAAGCAAGAATACTGCTAAAATAGAAATTACAACGCCTAACATTGCCACCCCCAAATTAACCCCTTTTTTCTTTGCTTTTACACCAAACATAACAGAACCTATAACTGCAATCATAGACAGTAAGAAAAGAGGCAAAACCGCTGAATCTGAACCAGTTTGAGAGAGAGCATGGCCTAATGAAAGAAGACCAAAAAAAAGCGATCCTATTGCAGAAATAATAGATAGTAAAACATACACTCCTCCATTTGATTCTCTCTTTTCTTTAACAATATCTTCAATCTTCTCTTCTTCAATGATATCTTCTAATTTAATTGGCAGTGGATCTGGTTTTATAGATAATGGATCAACACCACTTCGACAACTTATACACTTGCATAATCTTAAATCAAAACCCATTCTTTGTAAGTTGTAATGGTATTTTTTTATCTCCTCTGTTTGAAGTGTATCTATTGACAAGCTATTATACATTGGAAATGAAGCATAACTCAGATTGACATGTATTATCAATGTAACTAAAAGCAAAATCATCCTATTCATAAAACAAAGAAAAACAACTAAAAATAAAGTATTATGCTAAGCATAATAAAAAGAAGCCTCCTCAAATAAGCAAATAGTTAATTATCATTCAGAAACTTAGTTATCTTATAGGACCCTCTTAACCCATCACCCAAATGGCTTTTGATTCGCTGAAT
>PAHP01000005.1 GCA_002705205.1 Flavobacteriales bacterium | reverse complement strand
TTAAGGAAAGTACAAATAGAATGCAAATTAAAAGTTGCCACTGAAGTTGCCACAGCAAAACATGTAGAGCTTTGTTTAGATGCAGGAATTGATATGCTTTGGATTGGAGCAAGAACTACGGTCAATCCATTTTATGTACAGGAAATTGCAGAGGCACTAAAAGGAGTAGACATTCCAGTTTTTGTTAAAAATCCTATTCACCCAGAATTAGGGCTATGGCTTGGAGCTTTAGAGAGGCTAAATAAAGTTGGAATTAATAAGCTTGCTGCTATTCATAGAGGCTTTTATAGTTATGAAAAGTCAGCCTTTAGAAATGACCCAAAATGGGAGCTTCCAATAAGATTAAGAGAAGAGGCTTATGATTTGCCGATTATTTGTGATCCATCACATATTTCGGGTAATGGTTATATGCTAGAAGAAATATCACAAATAGCGATGGATTTAAATTTAGATGGACTGATGATAGAAACACATCACAGTCCTAAAAATGCATTAAGTGATGCTAATCAGCAAATTACTGAAAATGAACTTAACAGACTCTTAAATAATTTAATTCTTAGAAAAGCAAAGATTAATGATGTTGAGATAAAAAATCAATTAATATTTTTCAGGAATAGAATTGATGTACTCGACAAGGAAATAGTAAAAATTTTAGCTCATAGAAAAGAAATAGTTGAAGAAATAGCTAAGTTTAAGCAAAGAAATAAGATAACTATTTTGCAGATAGAAAGGTGGATTGAAATACTTCAAAATAGAAAACAAGATGTTAAAGAATTTGGATTAGATGAAAAAACTATAGTAGATATTTTTGAGTTAATTCATAAGTATTCTATTTTAGTTCAGGCTAATCTTTCACAAAAACCAAATGAAGAAAACTTGGAGAATTAAATCTGTTGATCAGCAAATTGTTAAGTTACTAGCAAAAAATTTAGGCGTTAGTAAAATTGTAGCTCAATTATTAGTCCTAAGAGGGATTACTAATTTTGAAGATGCCAAAAACTTTTTTCGCCCGCAACTTTCCGATCTTCATGACCCTTATTTAATGAAAAACATGCAAGCTGCAGTTACAAGGCTTCAAAATGCAATTACACAAAAAGAGAAGATTTTGATTTATGGAGATTATGATGTTGATGGGACAACTTCAGTTGCGATGATGTATTCTTTTCTAAAAAAGTATAATAAGGCCATTGAATTTTATATCCCATGTAGATATGATGAAGGATATGGGATTTCAATGCAGGGAATTAATTATGCGCTAGAAAATAATTATTCTTTAATTATTGCCTTAGATTGTGGTATTAGAGCAGTCCGCCAGGTTGCCTATGCAAATGAAAGAGGAATTGACTTTATAATTTGTGATCATCATAATCCAGCAGAAGAAATCCCTCATGCAGTTGCAATATTAAACCCAAAACAAACAGATTGTAATTATCCTTTTAAAGATCTTTCTGGCTGTGGGGTTGGCTTTAAACTTATACAGGCATATTGTATCAATAATAACATTCCAGATAAAGAAATAGAGTCACTTTTAGATTTAGTGGTTGTAAGTATAGCAGCAGATATTGTCCCAATGATAGGTGAGAATAGAATATTAGCTTTTTATGGGTTAAAACAGATAAATTCTCATCCAAGAACTGGTTTAAGAGCATTGATGCGATCAGCATCAAAGATTAAAGACCTTACAATTTCTGATGTTGTTTTTGGGATTGCTCCTAGGATTAATTCTGCAGGAAGAATTGATCACGCAAAAAAATCTGTTGAAATTCTTATTGAAGAGGATTATGAAAAGTCAAAATCGTTTGCTTATGATATTGAAAAGAATAATATAACTAGAAAGCATCTTGATAAAAGCATTACAATAGAAGCCCTTGATATGGTTGATAAGCGTAAAAAATCAACTGTTGTTTTTAGTAAAAAATGGCATAAAGGAGTTGTTGGTATTGTTGCTTCTCGTTTAATAGAGAAATATTATAAACCTACAATTGTATTTGTTGAAAATAACGGAATGCTCACAGGGTCAGCTCGATCAGTACATGATTTTGATTTATATAAAGCAATTTCAAAATGCTCAAATTTATGTGAAAAATTTGGAGGGCATAAATATGCTGCGGGCTTAAGTATTAAGAAAGAGAATTTAAATGATTTTATTCATGCATTTGAAATTGCAGTTTCAGAAACAATAACCACAGATCAATTATCTCCAAAAATAGAGATAGATATGCAGATAGATATAGATGAAGTAGATAATAAATTGTTTAGAATAATAAAACAGTTTGCTCCTTTTGGACCTCAAAATGTAACGCCAGTATTTATGAGTAAAGATATTGTAGATAATGGCTATGGCAAACAAATAGGAGATGACAAATCACATTTAAGAATTAATGCAAAAACTGATAATGGTTCCATTTCTTGTATTGGCTTCGGTTTTGGTGATTTTTTTCAGAATATTAAGAGATATCAGCCTTTTGATATGTGTTATTCCATTAATGAAAATGAATGGAATGGGAAGAAAAATTTGCAATTAATGATAAAAGATTTACAGCTTAATATGTAGTGAAAAGGTATTTGTTTTGCCAATATTACTTATTCCAGGCTTAATTTTATTTATAGGTGTAGTAAAAATATAGGCGCTTCCATAGCCAATAATAACACCGCCAAGTACATCCCAATAATCATGTTTATTTGCATTTACTCTGCTCCATCCTACATAAGAAGCTAGTAAATAAGCAGGGATTCCAGTATGAAAACCATATTTCTTGTCAATAAAAGCTGCCCCAGTAAAAGCTGCTGAGGTATGCCCTGAGGGGAAGCTATAATCTCCTCCATTTGGCCTTTCTTTATTGACTAATCTTTTTAAAGAATGTGTAATCACAAAGGAGAATCCCATAGTTTGTATAAATTGTGAAGGAGCGTTTGATGTATTGTCTTTCCAAATAAACGTTGAGGCAAATGCACTTATTGGAAGAGCTATTTGCAGATTATCACCTAGCTTTTCGTAATCAAATTCTTGAGCTATTGAAGTTGACACTATAGTTATACATAATAATATTGTAATTAATTTACCCAATATTCCTGCCTAAAATTTTTGCAATTGTTGTTTTTATTTTTGTTTTTTGGCTCAATGTTTTTATTTCTTCATCACTAATAGTTCCAATTTTAAGTTTCTTTTGTAATTCTATGATTTGTAAATCAACAATTTCTTTTTTAAGTGATAAAATAGCTTTTTCGGTTGTCTGTTGCATTTTCTCATCTTCTCTTCCGGTAATTATATTATGTCTTTTTTGCCAATTATCGCTAATACTGTGAGGCTGCGCAATTAAATCTACAGTAAGTTTACTAAGCCCACTATTTGAATCATTAATCAGTTTCTGAATATCAATAAAACCAATTTCGCTCATAAGATCTATGATTCTATTATATAATTTATGATATTCTTCATTGGAAAGCTCAATCTTATCTTGCCTCAATTCATTTATGATCATCCCTGCTACACTCCCCTCTTCATTATCAACTATAAATGTTTCGTTGCCATAATTAATCAGAAGCCTTAAAATTTCTTCTTCTTGTTTTTGTAATTTTTGCTTTGGAGTATTTTTATTAGGCGAGGTCTTTTTTATTTCTGCAGAATGCTTGCTGATTTTTGCTATAGGCTTACTTTTAACCATTCGCCTTGCCTTGGTTACTTGTTCCAAAAGAGCTTTTTCAGAGACATCTAATTTAGAATGATAAATTTTACAATATTCTTCACGGCTAAATACATCAGGAATTTCTGAGATACTTAGAATAATTTTTTTCTTAATTTCTATTATTCTTTCAGGCTCTTTCTGACCGTTTAAATTATAAATTTTAATTAGATAATCAACAAAATTAAGTGCATTTTTATCTAGATACTCTTTAAATTCATCAGAGTTTAATTTTTTTGAGTATGAATCGGGATCTTCTCCTTCAGGAAAAGAGGCAATTCTCACATTCATTTCTGCTTTTAAGCAAAGGTCAATAGATCGAATGGTAGCTTTAATTCCAGCAGTGTCCCCATCGTAGAGTAGTGTTACATTATTGGTAGATCTTTTTATTAAGCTAATCTGATGCTCCCCTAGAGCGGTTCCTGAAGCAGAAACGACATTCTTTACACCATTTTGATGCATTGAAATAACATCAGTATATCCCTCAACAATAAAACATCTATCTGCCTTACTTATTTCCTGTTTAGACAAGTATAATCCATATAAAACTTTTGATTTATCATAGTTTAAAGTTTCTCCTGAGTTTAAATATTTTGATTTTGCTTCAGGATTAAATGCTCTACCTCCAAAACCAATTACTTTTCCAGAATAAGAATGTATCGGGAATATTGTTCTTTCTCTGAATTTGTCATAACTTTTTCCATTTTCATTTTCTCCAATCAAGCTTGCATCAATTAAAATACTTCTATCATATCCAGCTTTAATAGCTGCATTTTCAAATGAATTTTGTTTTTTAGGACTATACCCTAATTTAAACGTTTTAATAGTCTCTTCTGAAAATCCCCTTTCCTTAAAATAACCTAATCCAATAGTTCTTCCTTCTTTAGAGTTCCAAAGAATATCTTGAAAATAGTCACTAGCAAATTTAGTTGCAATAAACTGGCTTTCTTTAGCTGACAGCTTACTTTCTTGTTCAGGTGTTAGCAGACGTTCAATAATTTCAATATGATACTTTTCAGCGACATATCTAAGTGCTTCTGGGTAGCTTGCCCCTTGAATATCTTGAATAAACATAATACTATTTCCACCCTTACCACACCCAAAGCACTTATAGATTCCTTTAGTAGGAGATACTACAAATGATGGCGTTTTCTCATCATGAAAAGGACACCTCCCTTTATAATTTACGCCTGTTTTTTTTAAATTAACAAAGTCTCCTATAACTTCTTCAACTCTAGCAGCTTCAAATATTTTATCTATTGTTTCTTGAGGAATCATTTTTCTCGCTTTACGACATAGTCTAATAATAACTGCAATGATTTTTTTGCAGGAGTATCGTTAAAATTTTCTAGAATCTCTAATGCATCATTATGATAATTGGTCATTATTTTTTCGGCATAATCTAGTCCTCCATTTTGTTTTACTAAAGAAACAACTTCTTCAATTTTTGCGTCATTTTTATTGTGATTTTTAATAATATTAATAATGTAGTTTTTAAGATTTTTTTCTACGCTATTAAGGGTAAAGATTAAAGGAAGGGTCATTTTCTTCTCTCTAAGATCTATTCCAGTTGGCTTGCCTATACTAGCAGTTTGAGTATAATCAAATAAATCATCTTTTATTTGAAAAGCAATTCCAGCTTTTTCTCCAAAAAGACGCATTTTTTCAACCACAGTTTTATGCTGTCCAACAGAATTAGCTCCACTAGCACAACAAGCAGCAATAAGTGTTGCTGTTTTTTGACGAATAATATCAAAATAAACCTTTTCAGTAATATCTAATCTTCTAGCTTTTTCAATCTGCAATAACTCTCCTTCACTCATATCTTGAACTGCAGTACTCATTATTTCTAACAGGTCATAGTCTTTATTTTTTACTGCAATTAATAATCCTCTGCTCAGTAAAAAATCTCCTACCAAGACTGCAATTTTATTTTTCCATAGAGCATTAATTGAAAAAACACCTCTTCTAAAATTAGCTTCATCAATTACATCATCATGCACTAAAGTTGCAGTGTGTAATAGCTCAATCATTGAAGCAGCACGATAAGTGTTTTCTTGAACGCGGCCAAAAAGTTTTGCTGAAAGAAAAACAAACATTGGACGCATTTGCTTGCCTTTTCTTTTGATAATATAATGCATGATTCTATCAAGTAACGAAACATTGCTTTTTAAAGAATCTTTAAACTTGCTTTCAAACAAGTCCATTTCCAATTTAATGGGAGTTTTTATATCTTTTAATGTTGACATTAGCACAAAGTAGAATCGCGAATATACAAAGAAAAACACTTCTTTAAAAGCATCATTTTCTTTGTTAAAAAGTTATTTAAGTTTGTTTGCTAATTGACCGCAGGCAGCAGAAATATCTTTTCCCTTGCTTCTTCTCAGATTGACAATTAGCTTGTTGCTTTCTAAAAATTTAATAAAGGTTTCAGTTGCTTTATTAGAAGATTTTTTATAAGGTAAATCTTCAACATGATTATATTCAATAAGATTTATTTTGCATGGGCTTGCTTTTGTAAACTGAACTAGTTCTTGAGCATCTTGTAAACTATCATTTAAGCCCTTGAATAATATGTATTCATAAGTTACTCTAGTTTCTGTTTTGTCATAAAAATATTGAACAGATTCTCTTAATTTATCCAGGTTTATTTTTTGGTTTAGCGGCATTAATAAATCTCTTTTTCTATTACTTGCAGCATGCAATGAAATAGCAAGATTAAACTTTACCTTGTCATCAGCTAGTTTCTTTATCATTTTAGCAATGCCTGCTGTTGATACAGTTAATCTTCTTGGCGACATTGCTAATCCGTTCTCAGTTGTAATTAGATTAATACTATCTAATAATGCAGTATAATTTAATAATGGCTCTCCCATTCCCATAAATACAATATTTGAGAGAGGCTTGCTAAAGTTTGCTATTGACTCGTCATTTAAAATAAAAACTTGATCGTAAATTTCAGCAGCAGTTAAGTTCCTTTCTAGCTTTAGTTTCCCTGTTGCACAAAAATCACATGCTAAGCTACAGCCTACTTGTGAAGAAACGCATGCAGTTATCCTGTTTCTTGATGGGATTAAAACACTTTCAACTAATAATTTGTCATGTAGTTGTAGGCTGTATTTTATTGTGCCATCTATACTCCTTTCCGCTGTATGTATTTTTATAGGGGTGATTGTAAAATTATCATAAAGCAACTCTCGTAAATCTTTGGACAAAGATGTCATTTCATCAAATGATAGTGCTCTTTTTTTCCATAGCCATTCCCATATTTGTTTAGCCCTGAATTTAGGAAGCTTATTCTTTAAACAAAACTCCAGAACCTCTTCTAATGTTAAACTTCGGACATCTTTTTTGGCACTCATAATTGTTTGCAAAGATATATTACTTTTGTGCTATGCGATTCTTAACAGCAGATTATTTATATCCACTATATAAAAATCCAATTAAGGAAGGAGTTTTACAGATTTCTGATATGGGAGAAGTGATTGCAATTTTTGATAACAGAGAAGACATAACAAATGAAAAGTTAGAACTATTTGATGGAGTCTTGTGCCCTGGCTTTATTAATGCCCATTGCCATCTTGAATTATCTCATCTTTCAGGTCAGACAGATAAAGGCAAAGGATTTTTAAATTTTGTTGAGGCTATTCAGCAAAGAAATAATTTTTCTAAAGAGAGAATTAAAGAAGCAATAATCTTAGCAGAGCAGCAAATGATAAAAAATGGGATTGTTGCGGTAGGAGATATCTGCAATACATCTGATACAATTTTTCAAAAGACTAAAGGAAATTTAAACTATTATAATTTTATTGAAGTTTTTGGAGTGAAAAATAAATTGACAGATCAGATTATTACAGATGCAAAAGCCTTGCGAAATAACTTTAGAAAAGCCGGACAAAAAGCAACGATTTCTCCTCATGCTCCATATTCAGTGCCCCCAAAATTAATGAGAGAGATTAATATTTCTTTTGATAATAAGGACTCTTTGTTCACAATACATATGCAAGAAACGCATCATGAAAATGAATTGTTTCAGAATAAAGAAGGCGTATTAAAAACTTGGCTAGAAAATAAAAAAGCAAGCCCTGAAATTTGGAAGAATAGACAAAGGGCAGTTGATATTTTACAAGAATTAGAAGCAGAAAAAGTTATGTTGGTACATAATACTTTTACAAAAAAAGAAGATTTAACAGAAAACTATTATTGCACTTGCCCAAACGCCAACTTATATATTGAAAGTACCCTGCCGGATTATTCTATTTTTGACACTGATAAATTATGTTTAGGCACTGACAGTTTGGCATCTAATAAGTCTCTTTCTATTTTAGAAGAGCTTTTAGTGATTAAGGAAAATTCAAATTTTGATTTAAACACGCTGCTTAAAATAGCTTCTAAAAATGGAGCAGAAGCATTAGGATTTTCTAATTTAGGTACTTTTGAAAAAGGCAAAACCCCTGGAGTAAATTTGATTTATGGGCTCAAGAAAGTTTCTGTTATTGCATAAACATTTCGGCAATTAATAAATCTTTTTCAGTAGTAATCTTAATATTTATTTCTTCTCCTAAAACTGTTTTTATTTTCCCTCCATTATTTTCTAAAACAATAGCCTCATCAGTGAATTTTTGAGTAAATTTTTGCTTATATGCATCTTTTATGTCAGAGCTTAAAAAACATTGTGGAGTTTGAATTCTATGTAAATTATTTCGGTCAATACACATAGAATTCTGCCCCTCAACTTTTCTAATAGAATCTTTTATAGGAATAATAGGAATAACTCCAATTCCTGTTTTAGTTTTAGAGATTAAGTTTTGTATTAAATTCTTTGAAACAAGTGGCCTTACACCATCATGTATCGCTACAATAGAGCCGTTATCAATTTTATCAAGGCCATTTTTTACAGAGTGGAAACGAGTTTCTCCACCATTGACTAAAACATGACTTACGTTAAAATTATATTTTTTACAAAGGATATTCCAATAGTTAAATTCTGAACGGGGTAAAACTAAAAATATTTCTTCAAAATCAGAAAACTGTTTAATAGTATGCATTAAGATTGGGAGATTCTGTAGAATTAAAAACTGCTTAGGGATCTTTGCATTCATTCGGGTCCCTTTACCTCCGGCAACTATTAAAGCAACTTTTTTCATGTCAAATAATTAACATAGCGTCTCCAAAAGTATGGAAATTATATTTCTTTTTTATAGCTTCTTTATAAGCTGTTTTTAGTAGGTCTAATCCAGAAAAAGCAGCAACTTGCATCATTAAAGCAGATTTAGGTAGATGAAAGTTAGTAAGCATGCAATTTGCAATTTTAAAATTATGAGGAGGGAATAGAAAAATATTTGTCCACCCCTCAAAAGGGATTACTTCGTTTTTAGTCGAAACAGAGGACTCTAATGTGCGCATTACAGTTGTTCCAACAGCACAAATTCTTTTGTTAGTTGACTTCCCAATATTAATTTGTTTGGCAGCTTCTTCTGGGATTATAATCTCTTCTGATTCCATTTTATGTTTAGATAAATCTTCAACCATAATTTCATTAAATGTCCCAAGCCCTACGTGTAAAGTAGTTTCAGCAAATTCAACCCCATTCAACTCCATTCGTTTCATTAAGATTCTGCTAAAATGAAGACCTGCAGTTGGAGCAGAAACAGCTCCTTCATGTTTTGCATATATTGTCTGAAATCGTTTAGTGTCATTTTCTGTTGCTTTTCTTCCTAAGTGTTTTGGAATTGGAGTTTCTCCAAGTGCTGTAATAGTTTCTTTAAATTCTTCATGTGTACCGTCAAATAGAAATCTTAAAGTTCGGCCTCTTGAAGTAGTATTGTCAATTACCTCAGCAATTAACTCCTCATTTTCTCCAAAAAATAATTTGTTACCTATTCTAATTTTTCTAGCTGGATCAACTAATACATCCCAGAGCCTATTTTCTTGATTTAATTCCCGCAATAAGAATACCTCAATCATAGCTCCAGTTTTTTCTTTATTAGCATGTAATCTTGCAGGGAATACTTTTGTGTTATTCGTTACAACAACATCACCCTCAGTAAAGAAATCTTTCAAATCAGCAACCTTTTTGTGTTCAATCTTTCCAGTCTCTTTGTGTAAGATCATAAGCTTTGCATTTTCTCTTTCAGCAATTGGTTTTTTTGCAATTCTTACTTCTGGTAAGTTAAAATTGAACATGGAGAGTTTATATTTCATTTGATTTTGTAGGTTAAATTAAAAAGCAGCAAATATAATGTATTGAAAAGTGTAAGTCAAGTAAAATCACTTATTTAAGAGCTCTTTAAAAGTATTGATGTCAATACTTTTTGTTATATTATAATTTCCAATGTCAGTTCTACATAGTTTACTTAGATAGCCACCACTATTAAGTTCCACTCCAAAATCATTAGCAATTGATCGAATATAAGTGCCTTTACTACATTTAATTTCAAAGTGAACATTTAATTTCATACAGGATATAATATTAAATTGATGTATAGTTACTTTTCTACTCTTAAGTTCTACTTTTTCACCTCTTCGTGCTTTTTTATAAAGCCTTTCTCCATCTTTTTTTAATGCTGAAAAGATAGGAGGAGTTTGATTAATTTCTCCTAAAAATTTTTTTGTGGTATTACGGATTAGTTTCTCAGTAATATGTTTAGTTTTATAATTGTTATTCACTACAGTTTCTAGATCATAAGATGGAGTTGTCCCCCCTAATGATATAATGCCTGTGTACGTTTTTTTCTGCTCTTGAATTTCGGATATTCTTTTTGTAAATTTACCAGTACAAATTATTAAGAGCCCAGTGGCTAATGGGTCTAAGGTTCCCGAATGACCTACTTTTATTTTTTTTAATTTGTATTTTGTTCGGATTAAGTTTTTTATTTTTTTCACAACATCAAATGAAGACCAGCCAAGAGGCTTATTGATTAACAAAATTTGCCCGCTTAAAAACTCATCAGCTGATGAAGGGAAGCATTTCATTTTATAATAAAGAGGTTACAGTTACTAAGAGACCAATAGCAAAGCAATAGTAAGAAAAGTATTTTAATTGACTTCTTTTAACCAGCCTGATCATCCATTTACATGCAACCATCCCTGTAAAAAAGGCAAAAATAAACCCAACAGAAAGTGATACAAAATCAGCGCTATCCGTACTAACTTCTCCAGATAAGATGTCTTTAGCCATTTTACCAAAAATTAAAGGAATTACCATTAAGAATGAAAAGCGGGCAGATTTTTCTTTGTCAACACCAAGTAAAACAGAGCTTGAAATAGTTGCCCCTGATCTTGATATCCCAGGAAGAATAGCTATTGCTTGAGAAAGACCAATAATTACAGCTTCTTTTATTCCTATATTTTTATCTGAAGCCTTTGCTTTATCAGCAAGGAAAAGTAATAGTCCTGTCACTACTAACATACCCCCAACTAAAACTAAATCACCTCCAAATAAAGATTCAATTTCATCATTAAATATTGTCCCAACTAATATTGCTGGGATCATTGATAGAATGATTTTTAATGAATACTGAAAAGAGTCATTATTTTTAAACTGAAATAATCCTAGAAAGATTTTTGATAAATCTTTACGGAAAATGATTATTGTTGATAAGGCTGTTGCAAAATGTAGCACAACGGTCATTAGTAGGCTTTTTTCAGCTACCCTGCCTTCTCCTAGCAGTGCTTTTGCTATCTCTAAATGACCACTACTACTTACAGGAAGGAATTCTGTTAGTCCTTGAATGATTCCAAGTATAATCGCACTGATTATGTCCATTTGTTAAGCATTTTTACTTTTGTACATTATTGCAAATAGTTCAATAATAAATCCGGTTGCAAGTAAAATAGGTGCAAGGGTTAACCTTTGGAAATTAAAAATTTCCGCAGAAAATTCTGAAGGGTCTTCTGCCCCGCCTCCAATCATTAAAATAAGTCCGCTAGCTATAAAAGCTAGCCCAACAATTAATAGAATATAATTCTCTTTTTTAAATGCAAAATCCATAGTAGTGTATTTTAGTTATATAGTTCGTTTTCGTTAAGTTGTATGTATTTTTTTACAGCAAAAAATGTTGACAATATGCTTATAATCATTCCGCAAAGGAAAATAAGAATGAATACGACTCCAATTATTTTTAAATCATTAATATTAAGCATTTCAGCAGTATCCCCTTGTATTAATTGGATTGTTCCAATAAGCATAAATATGGCAAATATTGAGCTGTAGATCCCTTGGTATATACCATTGATTAAAAAAGGCTTTTGAATAAAACTATTTGTTGCTCCAACTAGCCTCATCGTTCTAATCAAGAATCGTTTTGCGTAAACAGAAAGTCGTATTGTATTGTTTATGAGTGCAAAAGCAATAAAAAATAGAAGTATGCAAAACAGTAATAAAAAGAATGATAGTTTAGTTACATTTTTATTTAATTTATCTACCAAATCTTTTTGATAATAAGCTTCAAAAACTACAGGGTGTCTATTTAATTCAGAGGTAATTTTTTGCAAACTATCAATATTAGCATAATCTGCATTAAGTTTTATATCGATTGAAGCTAAAAGTGGGCTATAGCCTAAAAAGGCTACAAAATCTTCTCCTAAGTCAGTTTTTAAATCTTTAGTTGCTTGCTCTTTTGTAATAAAACTAGTGCTTTTAGCAAATTGAGCTGCATCTAATTCTTTTTCAAATTTGATAGTTTCAATTTCACTCGCATCATTTTCTAGCATTATTGTGAAACCAATATTTTCTTTCACATAATCAGATAGTCTTTGTGCATTTATTAGCACCAATGCAAGAAGTCCTACTACAAAAAGAACTAGTGATAGACTAATTACTATTGATGCAGATGATGAAATTATTCTTCTATTTAATGATTTGTTTTTGCCTAATCTCATTTAGGGTGCTAAAATATAAAAATACAAATTATTAATTGATGTTATTCATTAACTTTGCAAGCGGATGAATATTATTAACATGACATATAATTTTACGGAAATAGAAGAAAAGTGGCAGGAATACTGGAGAAAAAAGGAAATATATAAGGTCTCAGAAGATTGTAATAAACAAAAATATTATGTTTTAGACATGTTCCCTTATCCCTCTGGAGCAGGGCTGCATGTTGGTCATCCGCTAGGCTATATTGCATCTGACATTTTTGCTAGATATAAAAGATCAAAAGGGTTCAACGTATTACATCCAATGGGGTATGATTCTTTTGGTTTGCCAACAGAGCAATATGCAATTCAAACAGGAATTCATCCAGAAATTGCAACTAAAGAAAATACAGACAGATATAGAAAACAATTTGATCAGCTTGGTTTTTCGTATGATTGGAGTAGAGAAATTCAGACTTCAGATCCAAATTATTATAAATGGACACAATGGATTTTTAAGCAGATATTTGATTCGTATTATTGTATTGAAAGAGATAAGGCTATAAAAATATCAGAATTAATTGAAGATTTTGAGAAGACGGGCAACGCTAAAACCAATGCAGTTTGTGATGATAACACACCACAATTTTCAGCATCTGAATGGGATAATTTTTCTGAAAAAGAAAAAGCAAAGATATTATTAAATTACAGGCTAGCATTTCTGTCTGAAACATGGGTAAACTGGTGTGAAAAGTTAGGTACAGTGCTTGCAAACGATGAGGTTAAGGAGGGGCTTTCAGAAAGAGGAGGCTACCCAGTAGAACAAAAATTAATGAAGCAGTGGTCCTTACGAATTACTGCATATGCAGATCGTTTAATTTCTGGATTAGAAACTATTGAATGGTCAGAATCAATAAAGGATATTCAAAAAAATTGGATAGGGAGATCTAAAGGGGCTTCTGTAATTTTTAATATTGATAATTCTAACGATAAGATAGAGGTATTTACTACAAGGCCAGATACTATTTTTGCAGTTAATTTTATTGTTTTGTCTCCAGAACATCCATTAGTAGATAAGCTCACTATACCATCTCAGAGAACACATGTAATAGAATATGTAAGCAAAACAAAATTAAAATCTGAAAGAGATAGGCAGATAGATAAAAGTGTAAGTGGGGTATTTACTGGATCTTATGCAATTCATCCATTTACAGAAAAAAAAGTTGCCATATGGATTGGAGAATATGTGCTTGCATCTTATGGAACAGGAGCAGTTATGGCAGTCCCATGTGGAGATCAAAGAGATTGGGATTTTGCGAATCATTTTGATATAGAGATATTAAATATATTTGAAAATGTTGATGTTAGCCAAAATGCTTATGAAGATAAAAAAGCATGCATTACGAATTCAGATTTCTTAAATGGACTTTCTGTTAAAAAGGCTGTTAGTCTAGCTATTTATAAAATTGAAGAAGGGGGATTTGGGAAAGGAAAAATAAACTATAGATTAAGGGACGCAATTTTTAGCAGACAAAGATATTGGGGAGAACCATTTCCAGTTTTTTATAAAGGCAATGTCCCTTATATTTTAGATAACGACAAGTGTGTAACACTTCCGCCAGTCGATAAATACTTGCCAACTTCAAGTGGAGAGCCCCCATTAGCAAGAGCAAAAAAGAAAGATTGGAATGTGCATGAAGGCGATAGAATGGAAACTAATATTATGCCAGGATGGGCTGGAAGTTCTTGGTATTTTTTAAGATATATGGATCCTAATAATAAAGGAGAATTCTGCGCAAAGGAAAAGTCAGAATATTGGGGTCAAGTTGATTTATATATAGGAGGGGCAGAGCATGCTGTAGGACACTTACTATATTCTCGCTTTTGGACAAAATTTTTATTCGATAGAGGGCTAATATCATTTGATGAGCCATTTAAAAAACTTATAAATCAGGGGATGATTTTAGGAAGGTCTTCTTTTGTTTATAGAATTAAAGATACGAATACGTTTGTAAGCTTTGACAAAAGAAAAGATTACAAAACAACACGTTTACATGTAGATATTAGTTTTGTAGATAATGATATTTTGGATGTTGACGCATTTAGAAATTGGCATATAGATTATTCTGACGCAGAGTTTGTTTTTAGCGATGACGGAAAATATTTATGTGGTTATGAAGTAGAAAAAATGTCAAAGTCAAAATATAATGTACAAACTCCGGATAATTTGATTGAAAATTTTGGGGCAGATACTTTGCGTTTATATGAAATGTTTTTAGGACCTTTAGAGCAGTTTAAACCTTGGGATGTAAATGGGATTACGGGTGTTCATAGTTTTCTGAGAAAATACTGGAGATTAGTTCATGATACTGAAAACAACTTCAGTGTATCTGAAAAAAATCCAACAAAGGAAAATTATAAAACATTGCACAAAACTATCAAAAAGGTAGAAGAAGAAATTGAAAGACATTCTTTTAATACTGTTGTAAGTACCTTTATGATTTGTATAAATGAGTTAGCAGATCAAAATTGTAATAGCCGAGAAATTATTTCAGAATTTACTATACTCTTAGCCTCATATGCACCTCATATTTCAGAAGAAATATGGCAAAAATTAGGAAATAAAACTTCAGTTGTATTTGCATCTTTTCCAAAATTTAATCCAAGCTATTTAATAGAGAATGAAATAAACTACCCTATTTCTTTTAATGGTAAAACCCGCTTTAAAATAACATTGCCTTCTGAAATGAACAAAGATCAGGTTGAGGTTGAGGTTTTGAAGCATGAGAAAACAGCTAATTATTTACAAGGGAAAACTCCTAAAAAAGTTATTGTTGTGCCTAAAAGAATTGTAAATATTGTTATTTAGTACTTTTTGGCAGTGCAATCAATAATTCGTTTTTTTATAAATAGTAATATTTGGGTGGCTTTTTGTGTTTTAGGACTTGTATTTAGTGCTGAGATATTATTAGAAGCAACTAATCTTAAAATTTCTCAGTTTGTTTTTTCATCTACAATATTTGCATATAATTTCCAGAGAGTAGTTAGGTTAAAAAAAGGCCATGAGCATTATTATAAAGATTGGCTATATAAGAATGTAAAAGCAGTTTATTTTTTAATGTTGATCTCAGCAACGGCAAGTGCATATCTTTTTTTTGATTTTAGATCAACTACAAAAATTGCTATTTTATTTGCCGGATCTCTTTCTATTTTGTATCCATTTGGAATAAGAAAAATTCCTTTTGCAAAAATCTTTATTATTTCTTTTGTTTGGTCAGTTAGTACTATGCTGCTTTTAGTATTAGAAAACAACATTCAAATATCTCAAGATATTATTTTTAGACTCGCGTCTCTTTTTCTATTTATTTTTTCGATAACTATACCTTTTGACATTAGAGATGTTGAGTATGACTTACGCAATGTCATAACTATTCCTTTATTCTTTGGAGTAAAAAGAGCTAAGTATATTGCTATTTTTGCGCTTTTTATTTGTGGGCTAATTGCTTTTATTCAATACCTTGAGATGACTTTAAATTTAGCAAATTTACTAGCATTACTTTTACTATATATTTTAGCTTCATTTTTTATCCAAAAATCAGATAAAAGAAAAGGAGAAAGATATTTCTCTTTTTGGGTGGAATCATTAAGTCTTATTAGTTATTTTCTTTTGCTTATTTCAGAATTGATTTTTTAAATCAGATTTCTTACTTTTACTGCTTTATTAAAAATCTTTCATGTCAGAAAAACCATCATCAGTTCACTATATTAATTACCTCTCACTCGATAAGGTATTAGATGCTCAAAATCTTGTTAGTAAAGAAAAAGGCAAAGCAGCTCATGAGGAGATGCTCTTTATTATTATTCATCAAACCTATGAATTATGGTTTAAGCAGATATTACACGAGCTAGATTCGACGATGGTTTTATTTAGGGCTAAGCAGATTGACGAGAGCAATATTGGAGTTATTGTTAGAAGGATGGATAGAGTGAATAAAATTATGAATACTCTTGTGGGTCAGTTAGATATTTTAGAGACAATGACTTCTTTAGATTTTTTAGAATTTAGGGATTATCTGTCTCCTGCTTCTGGATTTCAATCGCATCAATTTAGAAAAATAGAGGTAATGTTAGGGCTAAAAATAGAAAAGAGACATCAATTTGGAGGGTGCCCTTATCACTCTCAGTTTGAAGGGAAAAAGAAAGAAGAAATATTAAATCTTGAAGAGAATGAATCTTTATTTTCGTTATTAGAGAAATGGTTAGAGCGCATCCCGTTTTTAAGTATGGAAGGTTTTGATTTTACTAAAAAATATGAAGAAGCTGTAAGTCAAATGATGGAAAAAGAAATTGAAGGAATTAAATCAGCAAATTTAACAGAGGAAGATAGAACTCTTAGAATACGAATGATTGATGAAAATAGAAAGTATTTTGATCGAGTATTAAATGAAGAGGAGCATAATAAAGCCATCAAAGAAGGAGAGACAAAACTTTCTTATAAAGCAACAATGTCTGCCCTACTAATTAATTTATATAGAGACCAACCAATTTTACATTTACCATATCAATTCCTTAGAAGTTTAGTTGAGCTTGATCATAAAATTGCTACTTGGAGATTTAGACATGTCCAGATGGTAGAAAAAATGCTTGGACAAAAAATAGGCACAGGAGGCAGTTCTGGACAGGGGTATTTAAAGCAGACTGTAGACAAGCATAAGTTATTTACAGATTTGGCAAATATTGCAACACTTATGATATCTAGATCTTATTTGCCAGATCTGCCTAAAAAGATAAAAGATAAACTTTCATTTAACTATAATAATATATGAATTTAGACTTAAAAAATAAAAATGCCATTGTGTGTGGTAGCACTCAAGGAATTGGAGAGGCGTCTGCGATTGCATTAGCAAAATTGGGGGCAAATATTACTTTGATGGCTAGAAATGAGAGCAAGCTTTCTGATATGTTAAGTAAATTAGATAAATCAATAGGTCAGAAGCATAGCTTTGTCTGTGTAGATTTTTCCAATACAGATAAATTAAAAATAGCTGTAGCTTCATTACAGGGTAGCTATAATATTTTAATTAATAATACCGGAGGTCCAGCTGGAGGCCCAATTGTTGATGCGGATATTAATGCTTTTGAGAATGCATTTAAAATGCATTTGATTAATAATCAAATCTTAGTTCAGAAGGTTGTTGAAGGGATGAAGAAAGACTGTTTTGGTAGAATTATAAATATTATTTCTACATCAGTAAAAGCCCCAATCCCTGGATTAGGGGTTTCTAATACTATACGAGCAGCAGTCGCAAATTGGGCAAAAACTTTATCTATTGAATTAGGCTCTCATGGGATTACAGTTAATAATGTCTTACCTGGATTTACAAATACAAATAGATTAAAAAGTATCATTGCTAATAAAGCTGCAAAACAAGGAAAGAAAGAGCAAGAGATTGCAGCTGTTATGAGAGCTTCTGTTCCAGCAAATCGATTTGGAGAAGCTAGTGAAGTCGCAAACGCTATAGCTTTTTTATGCACTCCTGCAGCCTCATATATTAATGGAGTTAATATTCCGGTAGATGGAGGAAGGACACAGAGTTTATAATGGAAAAGATTTTAAATTATATAAATGGAGAATTAGTTGAGCCAACAAGTGGGAATTATTTAGACAATTATAATCCTTCTAATGGTCAGGTATATTCTTTAGTCCCTGACTCTGAAGAGTCAGATATAAATAATGCAGTTTTAGCAGCAAAAGAAGCATTTAATAGTTGGAGTAAAACTCCAAAACAAGAGCGTGCAAATATTTTAATGAAACTTGCAGATACTATTGAGAAATATTCATCAGAACTGATAAAAGCTGAAAGTAAAGATAATGGCAAGCCTGAAAATTTAGCTGCTCATGTTGATATACCACGGGCACCAGCTAATATAAGGTTTTTTGCAGGAGCTATTCTACATGACAGCTCTCAGATGCATGAAATGGATGGTGTAGCAATAAATTATACTCTTCGACAACCAGTTGGTGTAGCAGCCTGTATTTCTCCTTGGAATTTGCCACTTTATTTGCTCACTTGGAAGATTGCGCCAGCTTTAGCCTCTGGTAACACTGTAGTTGCAAAGCCTTCTGAGATCACTCCTATGACTGCCTTTATGTTAAGTAAAATCTGTATTGAGGCTGGCTTACCAAAGGGGATATTAAATATTGTACATGGCTTAGGAAGTAAAATAGGAGATCCGCTTACCACTCATATAGACACTCCAATTATTTCTTTTACTGGAGGGACAGTTACAGGAAAACATATCGCAAGAGTAACAGCTCCAATGTTTAAAAAAGTTTCGTTAGAATTAGGGGGTAAAAATCCAAACATTATTTTTGCTGATGCTGATTTTGATAAGGCAGTTAGTACCGCTGCACGTGCTGCTTTCACAAATCAAGGACAAATATGCTTGTGTGGATCTCGCCTTTTTATTCAAGAAGAGATCTACAAAAAATTCAAGATTGCATTAATAGAGAAAACTAAAAAATTAAAAGTAGGCGATCCAAAAGAGATAAGTTCAAATTTAGGAGCAATAGTTTCTAAAGAACATATGAATAAGATATTATCGAAGATTGAAGAGGCTAAGAAGCTAGGAGGCAAAATTCTTATTGGAGGAAAACGTGTAATTTTAGATGGAGAATTAAAAGATGGTTATTATATTGAACCCACAATAATTGAAGGGCTATCATCTGATTGTGATATTAATCAAACAGAGATATTTGGCCCAGTTGTTTCGCTAATTCCTTTTAAAACAGAGGCTGAAGTTATTGATATGGCAAATTCTACAAAGTACGGATTGTCGGCATCTATTTTTACAGAAAATATTAGTAAAGGGCATAGAGTGGCAGCAAATATTGATTCAGGAGTAGTATGGATAAACACATGGTTGCTTCGGGATTTAAGAATACCTTTTGGAGGCATGAAGCAGTCAGGTGTTGGTAGAGAAGGAGGCTTTAAATCGTTAGATTTTTTTACAGAGCCAAAGAATATTTGTGTTAAAATTTAAAAATGGACTTAGAATTACCAATAGAAATAAAGACAGTAGATGCCGAGATGATAAGACCTTTAAGGCATGCTGAATTAAGAAAGGGGCAAGATTTTTCTACAACATCTTATTTGAAGGATAATGAAGATAGCACCTTCCATATGGCTAGTATTTTAGCTGGAAATGTTGTGACATGCGCTACATTTTATCCAGAGCAATCTGCAAAATTAAATGCTGTAAATGCCTATAGGTTAAGAGGCATGGCAACTGATTCTAATTTGCAGAGAAAAGGCTATGCTAGAGATCTTATAAGGTCAGCATTTTTAGAACTTAAATCAATAGGAGCTGATTTTTTATGGTGCAATGCAAGATTAGCCGCATTGGATTTTTATAAGTCTGTAGGCTTTAAGACTAAGGGAGGATTGTTTAATATAGAGATAATAGGCCCTCATTATTATATGTATAAAGAAATTTAATTAGATGAACGGAGAGAAATTTAATTCTGATCGAGCCCCAGGTGCAGTAGGATTATATCCTCATGCCAGAAAGGTTGAGGGTATGTTATATTTATCTGGCGTTGGCCCTAGAAAAGCTGGAGAAACTGATATTCCAGGAGTAAAACTGAATTCAAAAGGAGAAATTGAAAGTTATAATATTGAAGAGCAATGTCATTCTGTTTTTAATAATATTAAATATATTCTAGAAGATGCTGGATCTTCTTGGGATAATATAGTAGATGTTCAGGTCTTTCTTACTAATATGAAAGATGACTTTAAAATATATAATAAAATATATGCTGAATATTTTAAAGATAATCAGCCTTGTAGAACAACAATTGAAATAAAGAGTTTGCCAACTCCAATAGCAATAGAATTAAAAGTAATAGCAACAATTTAAAAATAAATATTATGAAAATAAAAGCTCCCTTTAGCTTACATAAATGGATTGATGAAAATAGACATTTATTAAAGCCACCAGTAGGAAATAAAAATTTGTACGTAGAATCTGGCGACTATATTGTAATGATAGTTGGAGGCCCAAATGCTAGAAAAGATTATCATTATAATGAGACAGAAGAACTATTCTATCAGATTGAAGGCGATATTATAGTTAAAACTCAGCAAAAAGGCAAATTGGTTGAATATGAGATTAAGGAGGGGGAGATATTTCTCTTACCCGAAAAAATTCCACATTCTCCAGTTAGATCAGAAGGATCTATTGGTTTAGTAATTGAAAGAAAAAGAACAGATCAGCATAAGGATGGTTTAATGTGGTTTTCTGATACTGCCAACGAGTTATTATATGAAGAATATTTTCATTTAACGAATGTAGAAAAGGATTTCTTGCCAGTCTTTAAGAGGTTTTATTCTGATGAAAAACTTAGAACGTGTCCTAAAACAGGCGAAGTTATGGACGCTGATGAAAAGTATATTTAGATGAGTAGATTATGATTAATTTACGAGTCGTATTTAAAATGAAAGTAAATTTAAAAAAAGGTAATTCTTAAATCATGAGAATAAATGGACATGGACATATACTTCCGGAGCCTTCTCAGATTCCTAATTTCATGAAAGAAAAGAAGCTCTTTTCTATTGATGAAGATAAGAAATTCATGAGGCAAGGAGATTGGTCAAGGCCAATTAATGGGCCTGGATTTTTTGTTAAAGAAAAAATAGAATGGATGAATCAGCATAATATTGATCATGGTGTTATGTTATGTTTATCACAGTTATATTGTAATGGTTGGGAAAAAAAAGATTGTATTGATGCAATTCGGTTTCAAAATGATTTCAATGCTTCTGTTCAAGCTGATTATTCAGAAAAGTTTACTTGTGGCTTTGTAGTTCAGCCATTATACATGAACCATGCTCTTAAGGAGATTGACCGATGTGTAAATCAGCTTAAATTAAAGGTGCTTTGTTTGCCTACCCATTTTTTAAATGCAAATGGAGACTGGCTATCTATAGCAGAAGTAAATGTTGATCCCATATTTGAATTAGCCAATAAATACAGCCTAGCAGTTCAAATTCACCCCTATGATGGTGAGAAGATGATTGCTTTAAGAAACCAATACTGGAGATTTCATCTAGTTTGGATGATGGCGCAATGTGCTGATGCATTACATATATTCACTCTTAGAGATTTGCCAAATAGATATCCCAACTTAAGGACTTGTTTTGCACATGGTGGAATGCTAGCTATTGCTAATTACGGAAGAAGAATTCAAGGGTTTGATGGTCGGCCAGATCTATTTGACAACTTACAAGATCCCAGAAAAACATTGGGACATAAAAATTTATATTTTGACACATTAGTTCATGACTCACATACTTTAGATTTATTAAAGAAGCGTGTTGGGGCTAGTCAAATAATAACCGGATTAGATGATCCATTTCCATTAGGAGAAATTGAAGGTGTTGGCACCTCATATCCTGGCAGAGTTTTAGATTATGCTAAGGAAATTGGAGTTCTCTCCGAACAGGAAGAAAAAGATATTTGGCACAAAAATGTGCTAGATTGGTTAGGCATGAGAAAAGAAGACTTAATATAATGAGAGCAGATATTGAAGTGGGTGATAGACAATATAGTATTGATTTTTCAAAAGGAGTTGACATTTCTATTCCCCTAAAATTTAATGGAGAGCAGCCTAATACTTATGGAGTAGACAGGGCAGTTTCAAAACCATATCAAGATGGGCAATTTTTTGGTGATACTAGAAAAGGGGGGCCTTGCAATTTTGAAACATATAGTTTTACTCCTCATTGTAATGGGACGCATACTGAGTGCATTGGTCATATTACCAATGAGCGAATTGATATTTTATCATCCTTAAGAGATGAAATGATACCTTCTACTCTTATTTCTATTACCCCTAAAACAACGGATGAAAAATATATCCCTAGTTTAAATAGTGAAGATTTAGTAATTACAAAAGAAGATTTAGAGAGTCAGTTAAGGGGTGTAAACGTTCATTTTTTGAGAGGGTTAATAATACGCACTTTGCCAAATTCTGAAAGTAAGAAAAGTAGAGATTACATGAATTTATCTACTCCTTTTTTTAGTATTGATGCAATGCATTACATTGTAAGTTTAGGGGTCCAGCATTTGTTAGTTGACACTCCTTCTGTAGACAGATTGTTAGATGAGGGGAATCTTTCAGCTCACAATATATTCTGGCAAACAGAACACAAGGAATTCAATGCAAAAACTAAAAATAAAACAATTACAGAAATGATTTTTGCGCCTGCTTCTTTAGAGGATTGTAGCTGTATATTAAACTTACAGATACCTCCATTTGTTTCCGATGCTGCTCCAAGCAGGCCAATTATTTATAAGATCAATGGACTATAAAGAGACATTAGATTTTGCATTATATTTAGATGCAAAAGATGAATTAAAAGGTTATAGAAATCAATTTCATATCCCTTTACAGAGAAATGGTGAGGAGCATATTTATATGTGCGGAAACTCTCTAGGATTGCAGCCTAAAATAACAAAGGATTTTTTAAATCAAGAGCTAGATGATTGGGCTACTTTTGGCGTCGAAGGACATTTTCAGGCTAAAAATCCATGGATGCCGTATCATGAATTCTTAACAGAAAGCTATGCTAGAATTGTAGGAGCAAAACAATCAGAAGTAGTGGCAATGAATACATTAACGGTTAATCTTCATCTAATGATGGTTTCTTTTTATCGACCAACTGCAAAAAAGCATAAAATTATAATTGAAGAAGATGCATTTCCATCAGATATTTATGCTGTAGAATCTCAAATAGAGCATCACGGGTTCTCTGCTGCAAGTTCGCTTATTAAACTTAAATCAAGAGATGGGGAATCCTCAATAAGAACAGAAGATATCGCTGAAATAATAGCAAAAGATGAAGGAGAAATAGCTTTAATAATGCTGGGGGGGGTGAACTATTATACTGGCCAAGTGTTTGATTTTGAGAGAATCACCAAAATAGCACACAGTAAAGGTATAAATGTAGGTTTTGATTTAGCTCATGCTGCTGGAAATATCAAACTAGAATTGCATGAATGGGGGGTTGATTTTGCAGTGTGGTGCTCATACAAGTATTTAAATTCTGGCCCAGGATCAGTTGCAGGAGCTTTTATTCATGAAAAGCATCATCATAGTAATTTGCCCAGATTTGCAGGTTGGTGGGGTCATAATAAAGAAGATAGATTTAAGATGCCCGATAGTTTTCTTCCTATTAATACAGCTGAGGGCTGGCAATTAAGTAATCCGCCAATTTTATCCTTAGCAGCAATAAGAGCGTCACTTTCCATTTTTGATGAAGTAGGAATGGACAAGTTGCTGGATAAATCAAAAGAACTTACAGGCTATCTTCTCTTTTTATTGTCTACAATTAATAGTGAAAGAATTAGCATCATTACTCCTAAAGAAAGAGGATGCCAGCTTTCAATTAGGGTTGAAAATGGGAATAAGAAATTGTTTGGATCTATTACAGAAAAAGGAGTGATTGCAGATTGGAGGGATCCTGATGTAATCCGAATAGCGCCTGTGCCTCTTTATAATAGCTTTGAGGACGTATTTAAATTTTACACTATATTGAAAGATGCTTTATAAATGAGAAAAGACGTTACAATTGTTGGGGCTGGATTGGCAGGCTCTTTGTGTGCTTTATATCTTACTAAAAGAGGATTTAAGGTTACTATTTTTGAAAGAAGAAAAGATTTAAGATCAGAAATCATTACTGCAGGAAAATCTATCAATTTAGCACTTTCTAAGAGAGGATTGACGGCATTGAAAAAAGTAGGGGTAGATGCTGAGGTGATGAAAATTGCTATTCCTATGTATAAGCGAGTAATGCATGATCAAAAAGGAAACTTAACAGAACAGCCATATGGCAATAAAGGACAGGCTATTTATTCTATTTCTAGAGCTCAATTAAATGTATTAATGATGAGGTTAGCTGAGGAGAATGGGGCGGCTCTTAATTTTAATGAGAAGTGTATAGAAGCTGATCTAGAAGAGTCAAGTGTTGTTTTTGAAAATACAATCACAAATAAAAGACAAAGAATTCAATCTGATTTAGTGATTGGTGGAGATGGAACATTTTCTGCCGTTAGGAAGCAAATGGTTGAGCATCATGATCATGAATTTAATTATTTAAAAATTGATCATGATTATAAAGAGCTACATATTGCAGCTGGACCGAAGAATTCTTTTTTATTAGATAAGAATGCGCTTCATATTTGGCCAAGAGGAGATTTTATGTTAATTGCACTGGCAAATTTAGATGGTAGTTTTACGTGCACATTATTTGCCCCAAAAAATGGCGAAAAATCTTTTGAAAGATTAAATTCTAAGAATGAAGTGGAGAGTTATTTTCGGAATATATTTCCTGATTTTTATGACTTAGTTCCTGATTTGTATAAGCAGTGGATTAACAACCCTACTTCTGGGCTAGGTATTGTAAAAACATATCCTTGGCATATAAATGACACGGCTGTATTGATAGGTGATGCTGCTCATGCAACGGTTCCTTTTTATGGTCAAGGGATGAATGCAAGTCTTGAAGATTGTAGAATATTAGACGAGTTATTAGATAAGCATGGAGAAGATTTAAAATCATGCTTTGTTGAATATTCTCAAAATAGAAAGCCTAATGGGGACGGGCTTCAGGATTTGTCAATTCAAAATTATGTAGTAATGAGGGATAAAACTGCTGATCCTGAGTTTTTATTACAGAAAAAAATAGAGCAAAAATTTGCTAATCTATATCCAGATAAATGGGTTCCTCTTTATTCTATGGTTAGTTTTACAAACACACCTTATTCCGAGGCTTGGGAAATTGGAATGAAGCAAGAAGAGCTTATGCAAAGTATCATGAGCATTCCTAATATTAAAAAAATATGGGAAAGCGATGAAATAATGCAGAAAATGCTTCTTTTAGTGTAATTTTATTACATTTTATTGCAAAAAAGTGCATTTTATGGATTTTTATTATTTAGTAAAAATGCATATAAGTGTATTTCGTGATTTAACAAGAATACAAAAAGGGATAAATATGATATTTTTTTGCAATAAAATGCACTTTTTTGCAATAAAATGCACTTTTTTGCAATAAAAAACATAATAATTAGCAGATATAAGATGTGCGGTCTATATTTACATGTTGAATAGGATAAATCTTAAAAAGATATCTTCTTTTAAGTAAATAAATCTTAAGTTTGTTTTTAAAAATAGTATTATGCAAAAAATAATTTATGTATTTTTAGCTGTATCACTTTTCTTGACTATTCTATCTTCATGCCAAGAAGAGCCAAAAAAAACAACAATAATTTTATCTAAAGCATCTTTAAATTATATAAAATGGATAGAAGCTGAAGATGTAATTATTTTAGACGCCTATACTATTAAGAATACCGATAGCATATTAGACTTAGCAGATGGGATTATCTTAACTGGGGGAGAAGATATAAATCCACTTGAATATAATGATACAAGTAATATTAAGCTGTGCGGTAAAATTAATTTTAGAAGAGATACATTAGAGAGAAAGTTATTTGATTTTGCATTTAATAATAAATTACCACTTATAGGGGTTTGCCGAGGGATGCAAATGATGAATGTTGCAATGGGAGGAACGCTTTATGGAGATATCCCAACACAGCTAGGAACTGGAGTTATTCATCGTAATAAAGGAGAGGTAATGCATGAGATTGTACTTTGTGATACATCTTCTTTGATTTTTCCAGATGGGAAAGATGATTTTATGGTTAATTCTTGGCATCATCAAGGACTTAAAGATATTTCTAAGGATTTACGGATTATTGCACGTTCATATGATGGCTTGCCTGAGGCTGTAGTTATGAATAGTTCTGTTCATCCATTTATGATTGCGGTCCAATTTCATCCTGAGCGCTTAGGAAAATACAATGCAATTTATCAGCAGATGCGCTCTAGTTTTTTCCGTGCTATTTCTAACTAATTAAGCCTCTACTTTTTCTATCTTTGTCCGTCTATGGCGGGTAAAAAAACAGTACTTATTATTTTAGATGGTTGGGGGCATGGCAATAAAACAAAATCAGATGCCATACACAATGCCAGAACTCCTTTTGTCGATTCATTATATAATAAATACCCTAATTGCGAACTATTAACAGCAGGAGAGGATGTTGGGCTTCCTAAAGAGCAAATGGGAAATTCAGAAGTAGGCCATCTTAATATTGGTGCTGGTAGAATTGTCTATCAGGATTTACAAAAGATTAATATTGCTTGTGATGATAATTCTATCGCAGATATGGAAAATTTAAAAAAATCTTTTATTTATGCAAAAGAAAAGAATAAGCCCCTTCATTTAATTGGCTTAGTTTCTGATGGTGGAATTCATTCTCATCAAAATCATCTTTATAAATTATGTGAACTTGCAAATAAAGCTGGAGTTAAAGATGTTTTTATCCATGCCTTTACAGATGGAAGAGACTGTGACCCTAAAAGTGGAAAAGATTTTATTAAAGATTTAGAGAGAAATTTATTTGGAGCAAAAATTGCTTCTGTTTGTGGCAGGTATTATGCAATGGACAGAGATAAAAGATGGGAAAGGATAAAATTAGCTTTTAATTTGATGGTAAATGGTGAGGGAGAAAAATCTAAGAATCTATCTGAATCTATTCAAAAATCTTATAATAATGGAGTAACAGATGAGTTTATCAAGCCAATCATTTCAGTTGATGAAAACGATAAGCCAATTACGAAAATAAAAGAAGGTGATGCCGTGATCTGTTTTAATTTCAGAACCGATAGATGCAGAGAAATTACCGTAGTATTGACGCAGAAAGACATGCTAGAATTCGAAATGAAGACGTTGGATTTACATTATACTACCCTTACAAATTATGATGAAGATTTTAAAAATATACATGTAATTTACGATAAGGAAAATATTAAAAATACTTTAGGAGAGGTTTTGGAGCAGAATAGTAAAAATCAAATTCGAATTGCTGAAACAGAAAAATATCCTCATGTTACTTTTTTCTTTTCAGGAGGAAGGGAAAAAGAATTTATTGGTGAAAAGCGCTTAATGGTAAATTCCCCAAAAGTTAGAACTTATGATTTACAGCCTGAGATGAGTGCACTAGAAGTTACTTCAAATATTGTGTCAGAATTAGAAAAAAGGGAAGCAGATTTTATATGCCTAAATTTTGCAAATGCTGATATGGTTGGGCATACTGGAGATTATAATGCAATAATCAACGCAGTGGAAGCAGTAGATAAATGTGTCAAAACGGTGGTTGAATCAGGAAAGAAAAATAACTATGCACTTCTTATTATTTCAGATCATGGGAATGCTGATTTTGCAATAAATGCTGATGGGTCACCAAATACTGCACATAGTATTAATCCTGTCCCTTGTTTTGCAATTAATACAGGCTTTGAAAAGATTGAAAATGGAAAGTTAGGAGATATTGCTCCTACAATATTAAAAATAATGGAATTAGAAGTCCCAGAAGAAATGACTGGGAAGATATTAATAAGATAATAAAATGGAACATATTAACAAATACATAAGTGAAAACAAAGAGAGGTTTATTGCTGAACTCATAGAACTATTAAGAATTCCTTCTATTTCTGCAGATCCAGAATATACTAAAGAAGTAGCAAATTGTGCTAATGCAGTTGCAAAATCATTAACTGATGCAGGGGCAGATAATGTAGAGGTTTGTAAAACTGCAGGACATCCAATTGTTTATGCAGAAAAGATTATTGATTCTAGTTTGCCAACAGTATTAATTTATGGACACTATGATGTTCAGCCTGCAGATCCTTTGGAATTATGGGATAGTGGGCCTTTCGAACCAGTTATTAAAAAAACAGATAAACATCCTGATGGAGCAATTTTTGCCAGAGGGGCATGTGATGATAAGGGGCAGTTTTATTCTCATGTAAAGGCTTTTGAAACTATGATGAATACTGGGACCTTATCATGCAATGTGAAATTTATGATTGAGGGAGAGGAAGAGGTTGGATCAGAAAACTTAGGAGTTTTTGTAAAAGAAAATAAAGAGAGACTAAAATCGGACACTATTTTAATTTCAGATACTGGAGTTATTTCAAATGATACGCCATCTATTACTACAGGACTTAAAGGGTTGAGTTATCTTGAGGTAGAAGTTACAGGTCCTAATCGGGATTTACATTCCGGGCTGTATGGAGGTGCAGTTGCAAATCCTATTAATATTTTGTGTGAAATGATTGCAAGCATGAAAGATAAAGATAATCGCATTACTATTCCTGGATTTTATGATGATGTTCTAGATTTATCAGAAGATGAAAGAGCTGATATTGCAAGAGCTCCTTTCTCTTTAGATCAATATAAAAAAGAGCTTGATCTTTCAGATATTCATGGAGAAGAAGGTTTTACAACAATGGAAAGGACAGGAATAAGACCAACTTTAGATGTTAATGGTATATGGGGAGGATATACTGGAGAAGGAGCTAAGACAGTTATTGCATCTAAAGCATTTGCAAAAATCTCTATGAGATTAGTCCCTAATCAATCAGATGAAGAAATCACAAAGAAATTTACTAACTATTTTAAGAGCATTGCTCCAGATTCAGTAAGAGTTAAGGTAAGACCTCATCATGGAGGAGAGCCTTATGTTTCTCCAACTGATATTCCTGCATATTTGGCAGCAAGCAAAGCTATGGAAACTACTTATGGAAAAAAACCTGTTCCTGTTAGAAGTGGAGGCAGTATTCCTATTGTAGCGCTTTTTGAGAAAGAATTAGAAGTTAAATCTATCTTACTTGGTTTTGGATTAGATTCGGATGCAATCCATTCTCCAAATGAGCATTATGGGATCTTCAACTACTTAAAAGGGATCCAAACAATTCCTCACTTTTTTGCAAATTATGTAAAATATTATTAATGCAAAAAAATAATGAAGTGATGCATTATTTATTTGAAGAAAATCAAAAGTTTAGACAATGGTGGCTGTGGCTTATTTTATTATTTTCTCTAATTACACCTATGATCTTCTTTGATAATAACCCTGTAGGCTATAATTATGTGTTAATGATATTATTAATACTCCTCTTATTTTTTCTTTTGGAATTAAGAATAAAAATAAATCCAGAGGGACTGTATTATCAATTTTTTCCATTTCATCTCAAAGTTTATATGATAAAAGCAAAGCAAATCAAAAACATAGAGACTGTCCAATACAGCCCTTTTGATCAAGGGGGATGGGGAATAAAATATGGATTTCAAGGAAAGTCATATACTGTAAGTGGGAATAAAGGATTAAAAATCTTCCTGTCAAATGGACGAACTATTATTTTTGGCAGTCAGAGATATAAAGAAATGGAGAAAGCCTTGAGGAAAATTAAGAAACAATAATCAGAAAATAGTTCTTTTTACCTTTTTGTGCTAAAATATATTTTCCGTTTAGTAAATCATTTTCTGATAATTCAAAATTTTCTGTAATCTTATCTTTATTAATACTTACAGCGTTAGATTTAATCATTCTTCTTGCATCGCCTTTACTTGCAAAGATTTTTGTTTTTTCGGCAAGAAAATCTAAAATTCCTGATCTTAGATCTGCTTTAGTTATTTGAAACTGAGGTACTCCTTCAAATACAGATAGGAAAGTATTTTCATCTAAGCTTTTTAAATCTTTAGAAGTTGATTTCCCAAATAGTATAGAAGATGCTTTTATTGCCATTTCTAAATCTTCTTTACTATGTACACGTATAGTTACTTCTTTAGCAATTTCTTTCTGTAATATTCTTAAATGAGGCTCTGATTCATGTTTTGAGGTAAGCTTAGCAATTTCTTCTTGATTTTTAAGGGTGAAAATCTTTATGTAATTTTTAGCATCTTCATCAGAAGAATTTAGCCAGAATTGGTAAAATTTATAGCAAGAAGTTTTTGTTTTATCAAGCCAAATATTTCCGCTTTCTGTTTTTCCAAACTTGCCACCATCTGCTTTTTTAATAAGAGGAGTGGTAACTGCAAATGCTTGCCCTTCTCCTTTACGTCTAATAAGTTCTGTTCCAGTTACAATATTTCCCCACTGATCAGATCCTCCCAATTGCACTTTGCAATTTTTGTTCTTCCAAAGCCAGTAAAAATCATATCCTTGTACTAATTGATATGAGAATTCGGTAAAACTCATTCCCGTATCTAATCGTGATTTGACCGAATCTTTAGCTAACATATAATTAATTGAGATATGCTTCCCAACATCTCTAATAAAATTTAAAAATGTAATTTGTTTAATCCAATCGTGGTTATTTACAACTTCAGCAGAATTCTCACCACAATCAAAATCAAGGAATTTCTCTAATTGTTTCTGTACAGAATCAAGATTATCATGTAATATTTTTTCATCTAGGAGGTTTCTTTCTTTATTTTTTCCTGAAGGGTCGCCAACCATTCCTGTCGCACCTCCAATTAAAGCAAAAGGTTTGTGCCCTGATTTTTGTAAGTGCACTAATATCATAATCTGTACTAAACTACCAATATGAAGCGAGTTAGATGTAGGGTCAAAACCAATATAAGCAGAAGTCATTTCTTTTGCAAATTGCTCCTCAGTTCCTGGCATGATATCGTGTATCATTCCTCTCCATCTTAATTCTTCTACAAAGTTCATTGCTTATTTTTTTCAAAAATAGAAAAATTATTAGATTTATATGCTAAAAGCTGTTTGCATATAAGTGATAACTACTAACTAAATGTATCTTTGTGTTATGATATTTGTTACAGGAGGGAGTGGATTGGTAGGATCATATATTTTGCTAAAATTATGTCAACAGGGGAAAGAATTTAAGGCGCTAAAAAGAGCATCTTCATCTTTAGAAGTCTGTAAACGTATTTTTACATACTATAATTCAGCTGATTTATTTGCTCAAATAAATTGGGTTGTTGGAGATATAAATGACATTCCATCATTGGAGCTTGGGGTCAAAGATTGTGACATGATTTTGCATTGTGCTGGTTTGGTTTCTTTTGCACCTTCTGATCTTGACCTTTTAAAAAAAGTAAATATTGAGGGAACTGCAAATATTGTTAATGTAGCATTATCACATAAAATTAAGAAATTAGGATATATTAGTTCTATTGCTACTTTAGGCAGTAATTCTAATGAAAAGATAGTAGATGAAGAGTGTTATTTTAAATCCAGTAAGTCAGACAGTAATTATGCGATCAGTAAATATTATGCTGAGCAAGAGGTTTGGCGAGCAGTAGCTGAGGGGTTGGATGCGGTGATTGTAAATCCGTCAGTTATTTTAGGCCCCGGTGACTGGCAAAAAGGAAGTTCTCAAATTTTTCAAAAAATCTATAATGGACTAAAATATTATACTAGCGGAAGTACAGGTTATGTTGATGTAGATGATGTTGCAGAATCATTACTCCATCTATTGTTTTCTGACATTAATAATGAGAGATTTATTGTAAATGGTGCAAATTTAAAATACCGAGATTGCTTTGATATGATTGCTGTAAATTTCAAAAGGCCAAAAGCAACTATTAAAGTTACCCCTTTTATTAAAGAAATAGCTTGGAGGGTAGAAGCAATTCTTTCTTTTTTTTCAGGAAGAAGGCCGCTATTAACAAAAGAAACAGCTAATAATGCTATGAGAAATAGAAGGTTTTCTTCTGCTAAAATTGAAAAAGCAATTGGATTTAAATTTACAGAAATAAATAGTACAATTAAAAAATATTCTGATTGGTTTATTACTGACCTAATCTAGATTGCTCATTAGTTAACTGTTCTAAAACAGTGGAATATATTTCCTCTAATTTATCTGGATTGTTAGCGTAAAATCTGAGATTTTTTTTAAATATTTCTTCAGATATCTGATGCTTTATGTAAATTAGATTATAAGAATGTTCAAGCTTATTTTTAGTATTTTGCATGCCTTTGTTTTTTTGTAATTCAAACTTAGCCTCTTCTAAATGGATATCTTTTAATATGACACCAAAATTTTTTTTGAGAAGAATTCCTTGAGGTATATTTTCTTTTTGCTCTTTACATGCTAAGAATAAACATAATAGTATTGATAAATATAACTTCATAAAGCAAATATATTGTAAAATAATAAGGGAATTATGTATATTTGCCTGAATTATTAACCAATACAAAAATAGAAGTCATGAAGAAATTAATTTATTTATTTGTTGCTGGGGCAATGTTTGCTTTCACTGCTTGTGGAGGTGGAGAGACTGCAACTGAAGAAGCTGCAACTGAAGAAGCTGTAGTTGAAGAAGCTGTAGTTGAAGAAGCTGTAGTTGAAGACACTGCTGCTGCTGAAGAAGCTGAAGCTACTGAAGAAGCTGAAGCTACTGAAGAAGTAGCTGAGTAAGTAATGCTTATTTAGAATAAAAAAAAGACAACTTAGGTTGTCTTTTTTTATGTTTTTATTTGTCAAAGGTTAGCCTCATTCCTTTTTTACTTTCATCAAATGAACCATTTTTATATGCAATATGTCCATTCACTAAGGTATGAGTAATTTTAGAATTAAATATTTCCCCTTCAAAAGGAGACCAGCCACACTTATATAAAATGTTTTCTTTATTAATTTTCCAAGGATTATTTAGGTCTATTAGGACTAAATCAGCAAAATATCCTTTTCTTATAAAACCTCTTTTTTCTACGTTAAAACAAATTGCAGGATTATGGCACATTTTTTCTACAACTTTTTCTAAGCTCATTTTCTGTTGCTTTACAAATTCTAGTATTGCAGGAAGCGCATGCTGTACAAGTGGGCCTCCTGATGGCGATTTAAAGTAAGTGTCTGACTTCTCTTCAAAAGTATGTGGGGCATGATCAGTAGCAATTACATCGATATTTCCATCTAATAACCCTTGTAGTAAAGCCTCTTTGTCACTTTTTGTTTTTATTGCTGGATTCCATTTAATAAGAGCTCCTTTTTCTGTATAATCTTTATCATCAAACCAAAGGTGATGAATACAAACTTCAGCTGTAATCTTTTTATCTTGGAGAGGTATTGAATTATCAAAAAGTTCTATTTCTTGCGCAGTAGAAAGATGAAAAACATGAAGACGCGTATTATATTTTTTTGCTAATGCTACAGCTAGAGATGAAGATTTATAACAAGCTTCAGCACTTCTGATTTTTGGATGTTCAGAAATAGGCACATTCTCTCCATATTCTTTTTTAGCTGATTCAATATTTTGTTTAATAATTGATTCGTCTTCACAATGCACTGCAATTAACATTCGTGATTGAGAGAAAATTTTTTCTAATACATCTTTGCTGTCCACCAGCATATTTCCTGTAGATGAGCCCATAAAAATTTTTATTCCTCCAACAGTTTTAGGATCTGTTTTTAATACCTCTTCTAAATTGTCATTACTAGCCCCCATAAAGAATGAATAATTAGCAATTGATGTTTCAGAGGCAATTAGATATTTCTCTTCTAATAATTTTTGTGTTAATGATTGAGGTTTAGTATTTGGCATTTCCATGAAAGAGGTGATCCCTCCAGCTACAGCTGCCTTACTTTCTGTATAGATACTTGCTTTATGTGTTAGGCCTGGCTCTCTAAAATGAACTTGATCATCAATTACTCCAGGCAATAAGTATAGGCCTTCTGCATTAATGATTTTATCTGCATCAATTATTATTTCAACATCAATTTCCTTTATTTTCTGATTTTCAATTAAAAGATCTGATTTGTAGATACTTCCTTCATTTACAATATGTGCATTTTTAATAAGTATTTGCATATTTATCTTTTCCAGGATCTGACTATACTTTTGAGTTTCATTTGCATAACTCCAAGAACAGCTTCCATAAAAATCCCACTACTCATTTTTGAGGCTCCTTCTGTTCTATCAGTGAAAATCACAGGAACTTCTATAATGTTAAATCCATACTTCCAGGCTTTAAATTTCATTTCAATTTGGAAAGCATAACCTACAAATTGAATCTTGTTAAGATTTATAGTTTGTAGAACTTCTCTTTTGTAGCATTTAAATCCAGCAGTTGAATCATGAATAGGCATTCCAGTAATTAACTTTACATATTTGGATGCAAAAAACGACATTAGCAGCCTAGTCATTGGCCAATTGACAATATTTACTCCTTTTACATATCTTGAGCCAATTGACAAATCTCCTCCTTGAGTTGTATTTGCATCATAAAGCCTAATTAAGTCATTAGGGTTATGTGAGAAATCCGCATCCATTTCAAAAATAAACTGATAAGTTCTATTTAAAGCCCATCTAAATCCATGAATATAAGCACTCCCTAATCCTAACTTTTGAGTTCGTTCTTGGATATGAAGTTTTTCAGAAAATTCATTTTGTAATTTCTTAACAATAATAGAAGTCCCATCAGGAGATCCGTCATCTACTACTAGAATATGAAAAGATTTCTCTAAAGAAAATATCTGACGAATTATCTTTTCAATATTTTCTTTTTCATTATAAGTTGGGATGATGATTAAACTATCTGACATGGGGACAAAAATAGATAAACTGATTTAGAAAATGATTATTGTACTAATTTTTTGATTTCTTCTACTATAGCAGGATCCAAAAGAGTACTTGTGTCGCCAAGGTTTTCCGTTTCACCTTCTGCAATTTTTCTAAGAATCCTTCTCATTATTTTCCCGGAACGTGTTTTAGGCAAGCAGCTTACAAACAGAATTTTATCAGCTTTTGCGATAGGGCCAACTTCTTTTGTTAGGAGCTCATTTATTTCTATTCTTAAAGCATCCTTATTTTTAGGTTTTTTATGGCAAATGACATATGCATATATCCCATTCCCTTTTATTGGATGAGGATAGCCGACAATTGCAGTTTCACATACATTTTTATGCTGATCTATAGCGCTCTCGATTTCAGCAGTTCCCAAATTATGCCCAGATACAATTAGTACGTCATCTACTCTGCCTGTAATTCGATACATGCCATTTTCATCTCTTAGACATCCATCTCCTGTAAAATATTTATTTTTAAAAGCATTAAAATAAGTGTTTTTAAATCTTTCATGATTGCCATAAATGCTGCGTGCCATTGCAGGCCATGGATATTTTATACATAGCCTTCCTTTAACTGAATTTCCTTTGATCTCATTCCCTTGTTCATCTACTAGGCATGGCTGAATACCTGGTAATGGGAGCGTTGCAAATGTTGGTTTTCCTGGAGTTACACCTGCAAGGTTAGATATCATAATGCCCCCTGTTTCAGTTTGCCACCAGGTATCTACTATTGGGGCATTTCTATTCCCAATTTCTTTATTGTACCAATGCCAAGCATCTTCATTAATGGGCTCCCCAACTGTGCCTAAAACTTTTAAAGAAGACAAATCATAAGGCTTTACAAATTCCATTCCTTTTGCTTCTAATGCTCTAATTGCAGTTGGTGCAGTGTAAAAGATATTGACGTTATTGTCTTCAATAATTTTCCAGAACCTACCACTATCTGGATAAGAAGGAACCCCTTCAAACATCATTGTTGTTGCTCCAGATAGAAGCGGCCCGTAAAGAATATAAGAGTGCCCTGTAATCCAGCCAATATCAGCAGTACACCAATAAATATCTCCTTCGCTATATTGAAATACATTTCTGAATGAAAATTCTGTATAAATCATATAGCCTGCGATAGAATGTTGAATGCCTTTTGGTTTACCTGTAGAACCTGAAGTGTATAAAATAAAAAGGGGATCTTCTGAATTCATCATTTCAATAGAACAATCTTCATCTGCTTTTTTCATTTCATTATGCCACCAAACATCTCTTATCTTTTGCATGTTTATTTTGCTTTTTGTTCGTTCCAAAACAATACATCTCTTAACAGAAGGAGTAGAGTCCATTGCCTCATCAGAAATGTTTTTTAGTGGAATAACTTTTTCTCCTCTAAAGCTTCCATCAGCAGTGATTAAAATAGTGCAACTAGCATCATTAATTCGATCAGAAAGTGATTTTGCTGAGAAACCTGCAAAGACAACAGAATGAATAGCTCCAATCCTGGCACAAGCCAAAACAGCAATTGCAAGCTCTGGGACCATTGGCATATAAATGCAAATTCTATCACCTTTTTTTGCCCCATTATTTTTTAATACATTCGAAAACTTACAAACTTCTAAGTGTAGTTCTTTATAAGAAATAGATTTACTCTTTTCACTTGGATTATTTGCAATCCATTTTATAGCAGTTTGATTCCCTATTTTTTCTAGATGACGATCTAAACAGTTTTCAGTAATATTAAGCTTGCCTCCTTCAAACCATTTTATTTCTGCTTTAGTGAAATCCCAGCTAAGTATATTGTCCCATTTCCTTCTCCAAATAAAATTCCGTGCTTTTTCTTCCCAAAAAACTTCTGGATTAGTCACGCTTTTATCATATTCTTTTTTGTACTCTTCAAATGTTGCAATGTTCTTTTCCATATTTATGGTTCTATCTTTCTTCAAAGATAAAAGTTATTTAATATATTTTGTAAAATATTTTATGATAGTTTTTGTAGATTAGCGGCATAAATAATAATTAATTAAAATATGAAAAAAAGTTTACTATTATTAGCTCTGATTGCTACAGCTTCTTTGAATGCTCAGGTTTTTGATTGTTCCGATTTATTCTTCTCTGAGTATGTAGAAGGATCAAGTCAAAATAAAGCAATTGAGATTTATAATCCAACAACAGCAACAATCGATTTAAGTGATTATCGTGTTGAAAGATTCTCAAATGGCGCAACAAATTCTAGTGGAGGAGGTGTTACTACATTAAGTGGAATGTTAGCTCCAGGTGATGCGTTTGTGTTAACTAATGGAGAGACAGATCCTACTGCACAGTTTGGTTATTGTGATCCAATACTTGTTGCTTTAGGAGATTTAGCAGAGCCAAATGGATCTTACCCCACACCAATGCATATGAATGGTAATGATGCAATAGTTTTAACAAAGAATGGTGGAACTACAATTGTTGATGTATTTGGAAGAATAGGCGAAGACCCTGGTGAAGCTTGGTCAGATGCTAGTGGTACTTGGTGGACTAACGATCACACCTTAATTAGAAAAAGCACTGTTTTAAAAGGGGATATTAATGGGATTGATGCATTTGACCCAAGCTTGGAATGGGATTCATTACCTGAGAATACTTGGCTATATTTGGGAAATCATGCGTGTGATTGTCAAAATGCTACCACAATAGATGAAGCTAAAAATATTTCTTATGTTATATACCCTAATCCTGCACAGCATAACTCTGCAGTTATTGTAAGAGCAACTGAAAAAATTATGAAAATCGAAGTTATTAATATGTTAGGAGAGACGGTTTTGACAACACAGTCTAATGCAATTATTACCGCTAATCTTGCAAAAGGAAAATATATTATAACTATAAATTTCTTTGATGGAAGGCATGTTAATGATAAGTTAATAGTTAAATAATTAAAGAGATCATTAATACTATAATGCTGATGTTTACATCAGCATTTTTTTACTAATATTATGAAGAGAATAATAGTTTTAATAGCAGTATTTTTTATAGTATACGGGAGCTATGCTCAAACTAAAATCAGCGGATCTATTACAGATGCAAATACCGGAGAGGCTTTAATTGGCGCAACTATTATTTACGGAAAAGGAATGGGGACTGCAACAGATTTTGAAGGAAATTATTCTTTTACTATTCAAGCTGGAGAGAGAGTTTTAAAAGTCTCTTATGTAGGGTATCAAGAAATTAGTAAAACCGTTATTGTTGGTTTAAATCCCCAAGTACTAAATTTCAATTTAGAAACAGTTTTACTAAATGAAGTTCAGGTGGTTGCTGATATTGCCATAGATAGAGAAACGCCTGTTGCATTTTCTACTATTCCTATGAAAAAGATTAGTGAAGAATTAGCTTCTCAAGATATACCTATGGTTCTTAACTCCACTCCAGGAGTTTATGCTACTCAAAGTGGAGGTGGTGATGGAGATGCAAGAATTACAATTAGAGGCTTTAATCAAAGAAACGTTGCTGTCATGATTGATGGCGTTCCAGTTAATGATATGGAAAATGGCTGGGTGTATTGGAGTAATTGGTTTGGACTGGATGCTGTTACTTCAAATATTCAGGTACAAAGAGGATTAGGAGCTTCTAAAATTGCAATTCCTTCTGTTGGCGGTACTATGAATATTCTTACAAAAGGAACAGGAAATAAAGCTGGTGGAACAATCAAGCAATCTGTGGGGAGCTATGGAAAATTACGCACAACAGTAGGCTATAATTCTGGGAGGCTTGAAAAGGGTTGGGGGTTTACTTTAGCTGGCTCTTACAAAAGAGGAAATGGTTTTGTAGATGAAACATGGAGTGAAGGATATTTCTATTATGCTAAAATCCAAAAAGAGATAGGTAATCATATCTTAAGCATATCAGCAATGGGAGCTCCACAGAGACATGGGCAGCGAACATATAAAAATAGGATTTCTGCTTTTGACACTACTATTGCTCGTTCACTGGGGGATACATCAAATTTTACTGGAAGAATTTCAAATAAGGGGATTAGTTATAATGAGCATTGGGGATATCTAGATAGATGGTCTTTAGATAATAATGGTGACACCATTCATAATAGAGAGACTTTAAATACAAGACAAAATTACTATCATAAGCCTCAATTTTCTTTAAGGGATTTTTGGACTGTGAATGACAGGTTTTATGTTTCTAATATTTTATATGCATCTATTGGAAATGGTGGGGGTACAAGAGGAGCAGGACTTGGAGAAAAAAATGGACAAGTAGACTTGCAAGAAGCATATGATGCAAATATTGGATCAGGTCTTTTCCCTCCTATAATTAGTGAGTATTCGGACACGGAACATAAAACAGAAAGTTATTTGCAATCATCAATAAATAATCATTATTGGTATGGAGGATTGTCTACATTGAATTATCAAGCAAATGATAAGGTAGCTCTCTCAGGAGGTATAGATATGCGTTATTATAAAGGAGAACATTATAGTGAAATTTATGATCTATTAGGTGCAGATTATGCAATTAATGTGGATAAGGCTGGTCAGTATAAAGATAAAACACAGAATTCAGCTATTAAAAGAGTGGGGGATATTATTGATTATCATTATGACGGGATTGTAAAGTGGAGTGGAGTGTTTTCTCAAGCTGAGTATAGTCATGGGATTTTGAGTGCCTTTATTAATATTTCTGCTTCTAATTCTGCTTATAAAAGAATAGATTATTTCAAGAAAAAAGATTTAGTTCTTGATGATACAACATATTATGAAGCATTAGGGACATCAATTATTGAAATTGATGGCAAGAAACAGCTGACTTATGATGAGATACATCATAATGGCAAAGTCTATAATTCTCTTTCTAAAGAAGCTAAATATGCTGCAACTGATTGGAAGTGGATAAGAGGCTATACAGCAAAGATGGGAGCAAATATTAATCTAGATGAGTATAATAATATATTTTTTAATACTGGTTATATTTCAAAAGCACCTAGATTTGATAATATTTATACAAGAAGCAATACATTACAACAATATATTAAAAATGAAGAAGTTAAGGCAATTGAAGGGGGGTATTCTTTTAGGTCATCTTTATTTTCAGCAAATATAAATACATATTTTACTGTTTGGAAAAATAAACCGGCAGTGGTTTCAGAAAGTATTGATAATATAACTTATTCAGATGTGGTTCCAATGGATGCCAGACATAAAGGGTTAGAATTAGATTGGGCATATAAATACAATAAAAAAATTAGTATTGAAGGGCTGCTTTCTATAGGGGATTGGATTTGGACTTCTGGGGGAGAAGCTGTCATACTTAATAGTAGCAATAATTCTCCATCAGAGGAAGGCTTTGCTAACTTAGATACATTAAGGTATAATGCAAATGGTGTTCATGTTGGTGATGCAGCACAAACACAATATGGTTTAAGTATTAGATATGAGCCAACGTATAATTCGTATATTAAACTAAGAGGAACATATTTTTCTGATTATTATTCTGATTTTGATGCAGGGACTTTAAGCGGGGATAATGCAGGCAGAGAAAGTTGGAAAATTCCTGCATATCAATTAGTAGATTTACATTGTGGCTATAAAATAAAATTATCAGATAAGCATAAATTAGACGTTAAGCTTAGTATTCTTAATCTTCTTAATGAGATTTATATTTCTGATGCACAAAATAATGCAGGCTACCAAGCATTAGATTTAAAGGATTTTGATGCAAAATCAGCTTCTGTATTTTTTGGACTAGGTAGAAGGGTTAATTTATCAGCAAGATTTAATTTTTAATATAAATAATATAACTATGAAAAAAATAATTTTAATTGTAAGTGTTGTTTTTTTAACATTAGCATCTTATTCGCAAGCTATTTTACCAACTAGTTGGAGTTTCCCAACTGTTAATTTGCCAAATGGATGGACAGAGTCAGGAACAAATTTTTACACAGCTTCTGGGAATACACCTCCAGCAATGAAATTTGATGGCACTGGAGATTATCTGATCATAAATATTAATAGTAATCCTGGAGATTTAACATACTATCTTACAGGAAACGGGTTCTCAGGTGGAACTTTTACGATAGAAGAGTCTGATTTTGGTGTTACTTGGACAACTCTACATGAACATACCTCTCCTCCAAATGCAACTTATATGCCATTTACAGATACCCCGCAATCAACAACAAGATTTATACGATTTATATATACAAATAAAGTAACTGGAAATATTGGAATAGATGATGTAAGTATTGATGTTGGCGCAGCAACACCAGCTCAGGAAATAAATGTGAAGGCGGGAGGATCTACTATAATTAGTGGAGAGACTTATATTGTAGATGCTCCAGTATTAACAACAATACCAATAACACTTTTAATTGAGAATCTTGGAACTTTAGATACATTACAGATTTCTTCTGCTACTATTTCTGGAACAAATGCAGCTGATTTTGGGTTAGTTTCTTTTCCCCCAAATGTAGCTGCTAATGATTCTGCAGATTTATTATTGAGTTTTACGCCTTCTGCTACTGGAACAAGGAATGCTGTTTTGAATATTATTAGTAATGATATGGATGAATCTACATATATCATTAACCTTTATGGTATTGGTGGAAATCTAGCAACAGAACCTACAGATCAGCCAATAAACTTACTATTTTCAAATGTAAAAACGTATAAGATGAATGCTGCTTTTTCTCCAACAGATTCAGTTGAAGGCTATTTAGTTTTAAGAAAGAAAGGATCTCCAATAACAGGAGCCCCTATAGACGGGACTGTTTATCAAAGAGGGGATATTATTGGTGATGCTCAAGTAGTTTTTAGCAGCAATGCAACATCTTTTTCTCCTAATAATATTATTGCAGGCACAAACTATTATTTTGCTATATATAGCTATAATGGCCCAGATAATTTCCGAAATTATCTTACAAACACACCTTTAGTTGGAGATGTTGTAACTCCTAACTCAATGATGCCTGCCTCTTATTACAGTAATTTAAGTACAGCGTCTAGTACATTTATGAATGATTTACATGCATTAATTAACCCTCATCAAACGCAATATTATAGTTATTACGATGATTTAATGATTGCATTTTTTGAAGCTAGAGACACAACAGAAGATAGGCGAGTTGTTACTTGTGTATATAGTGGTGAAAATAAAATATATAATGAGCCATTTGATTTTACGGCAAATGGATATAGTAGAGAACATACATATTGTCATAGTTGGATGCCTACTAATCCAGCTTATTCATTGCCAGAATACAGTGATTATCATCATCTATTCCCAGCAAATCTAAACTCTGCAAATATTTTAAGGAGTAATAAACCGTTAGGTGAGGTTGTTAATCAAACGTCATCTTTTTTAGCATGTAAACTTGGGACTAATGCTAATGGGGAGACTGTGTTTGAACCAAGAGATAGGCATAAAGGAGATGCAGCAAGAGCTATTATGTATGAAGCTATTTGCTACACAACAATAAGTGGCAATAGTTGGGCCCTTCCGTCAAGTCAAGATCAGATGATCTTGAAGCAATGGCATTTTCAAGATCCTCCAGATAATTGGGAGATTGCAAGAAATGATTTTATTGATTCTCTACAGGGTAATCGAAATCCTTTTATTGACAGTATAGACTATGTTTGTTTTATTAATTTTTCAGACATGACGTATGATGCATTAGCTTGTATGACGGCATCAACTGAAGATCTATCAAGTAAACAATTCATAATATATCCCAATCCATGTAATAATCAATTAAATCTACATGTTGATGCAACAACAATCTCTTCTTATCAGATAATAGATTATTTAGGGCGTATCGTTATAAGTGAAGATGTAAATAATGCTACTTTAGTTAGGGTAAATACGTCAAAATTAAATCCAGGCGTATATACTGTTAAGGTCGTTACTGAATTGGGAGAGATTCAGAAATCTATAATTGTAGATTAGAAGTTACTTCAAATAATTGATTAAGATAAATTATTTGATGAGTATTTGGCAAAATAATAGATATATCCATAGCAGGCTAAAAGTAGTAGCATTGCTATTTTAAATCCAGAAAGGTCTGTTAATAATCCATAAAGAGGAGGTATAATAGCACCCCCTACTATCATTGTGCATAGTATGCCAGAAGCTTGTGGTTTTAATTCGTTTATATTTTGAATAGATAAGGTGAATATAGTTGGGAACATGATAGAGTTAAATAAGCCTACAGCTAGGATACTCCACATCGAGATTAGCCCAATTGTATTAATCGAAATAAGAATTAATATTAGTGCACCTATGGAAAAAAAGAGTAAAATTTTCGATGGATTATTTTTATTTGTTAAATAAGCTCCAATAAATCTTCCTATCATAGCTCCAGTCCAATAAAATGTAACAAAAGCTCCAACTATTGCTCTTTTGTCTAAGTTTAAAAGATCAGCATTTAGAATAGTTACAGCAAGATTATTCATCCATGTAGTATTTTGGATAATTAAGTGAATATCCATATCAATAAAATAATTAACTAAATAACTTCCGATTGTAACTTCTGCTCCGACATAAACTAAAATTGCAAATGCACCCATTAATAAGATTTTATTTTTAAGGACTTCTTTATACCCATGATTACTTACTTTTTTCATAATAGCAGGTAATTTTATGAATGTAAATATTATAGCTAAAGCAACAATAGAAAGAGACAATATAATGAATGGTGTTTGAACAGCTATAGCTTCTTTAATATAATAAGCAGATTTTTCAATTTCACTTAAAATATTTATTTCAGTATTAGTTTTTATACTATCACTTAACAAAAATGAAGCTCCAATTGCTGGAGCAATAGCTGTCCCTAATGAGTTAAATGCTTGTGCTAAATTGAGCCTGCTTGATGCTCCTTTTGGATCTCCTAATACTGCGACAAAAGGATTAGCCGCTACTTGCAAGATAGTCATCCCTCCAGCTAAAATGAAATAAGCTATTAAAAAAATACTAAAAGTTCGAAACTCAGCAGCAGGGTAGAATAAGAAACATCCGATGGCCATTGTAAGTAACCCTAAAACGATTCCTTTCTTATATCCAATTTTAGATAGGATAAATCCGGCAGGAATAGATAGCAAGAAGTAGGCCATAAAAAAAGCAAACTGTACCAATCCGGCTTGAAAATAAGTCAGTGTAAAAATTTCTTTTAATCTGGGGATTAAAAAATCAACTAATACAGTAAGAAAGCCCCATAAAAAGAAAAGAGAAGTAAGAGCTATAAAAGGGAAAAGGTATTTATTTTTCGCCATATTATTTTATTATTATTTCATCTACAAAAAGCCATGTTTTACCACCAGCACCTAAGTGCCAATCAGGGCAAAGGCCATAATTGGATGCTTCTAGTTTAATATATTGGGCTTTGGTTTTTGAAGTGTTTAATGTATAATCATTAATAAAACTACCTTCTAAACTGTCTGGGAAACTAGTTTGTATATTACCTAAGGGTATAAAATTTTCTCCATCTAAAGAAGCAAAATAGGTTACTTCTTTAGGGAAGAAAATCCAAGACTTAATATCTTGCATACACCCGAGGCTAATTTTAGAAATTTCTTTTTCTTTTCCTAGATCAATAGTAACACTTAAATTTTCTCTGTATCCTTGCCAGTTCCCAGTTCGATAATTCCCCCCTCCTCTTAAATGATCAATAAGTGTTTTATCTCCTGCTGCTGCATATTGATTTGCATATACACTTTCTATTTTTATAGACTTTGTATTGTCAGTTTTGTAATATTTAGCAGAAACTTTTTTGCTCCATTTTTCTCCTTTTTTAATACGACAGCTTATATTAACATTATTAGTAATGACTATTGGAGCTTCATATATTCTTTCTTTATCATTATTAATGCTGTAATAAATATCTCCGCCAACAGCTGATCCTAATATAATACTTAGCTTTTCAGTAAATGTCTGACTCTCTGCTTGAAAATAAGGGACAGGTACTATTTCATCTTTTGTAATTTCAGATATTGGAATGCTTTTACTTCCCCAATTGCTAGCCACACTGCCCATTTTAAAGATTAAATTCCCTCCTTTAATAATGTCAGCGTGTTTAATAAAACTAGTCTCAAATATTTCTCCATTTAAAGTAGCAGATTGGATGTAGATATTTTTTTTAGAGATATTCTCTGCACTTATTGTAAATGTATTCCCATTTTCTAAATTAAGCGTGGCCTTTTTAAAAAGAGGTGTCCCAATTGTATAATAATTAAGTCCTGGAGTTACTGAATAAAACCCCATTGCACTTAGTACATACCAAGCTGACATTTGCCCACAGTCTTCATTGCCAGATAATCCATCTGGTAGATGAGTATATTGCTCGTCTAAAATCTTCCTAACTATTTTTTGCGTTTTATGAGGAGCTCCTATATAATTATATAAATAAGCCATGTGATGGCTTGGTTCATTCCCGTGTGCATATTGCCCAATTAAGCCAGTAACATCAGGTTGTTCTCTACCAGAAGTTTTACTTGATGCATTAAACATATTATCTAAGTGTTTCTCATAGTTTTTTGCGCCGCCCATAAGTTTAATATGACCACTAATATCTTGAGGAACAAATAAAGAGTATTGCCATGCATTAGCTTCTGTATAATTGAAATTAACTTCTTCAGCTTTAAATGGAGCAAACCAAGTATGACTTTTTTTAGCTCTAAAAAATCCAGTAGAAGGATCAAATAAATTTTTGTAATATTGGCCTCGCTTATAAAAAATAGTTGAGATTTCTTCTTTTTTTAAAGAATCTGCAAGCACTGCAATACACCAATCATCATAAGAATATTCTAGATTTTTTGAGACAGATTCTGGTTCGTCAGAAGCAGCAATAAAGCCATTTTTTTTATATGAGGATAAACCTAAATGATCTTGATTTGCAGAGTTTATCATGGCTTCTAATGCCAAATTAGCATCATAATCTCTAATGCCTTTTATATAGCTATCTGTAATTACCGGAATAGCATGATATCCAATCATACAGCCAGTATAGTTAGCGGCTAGTTCCCAAATAGGTAATTGCCCCCCCTCTTGATATTGTCTTAGAAAGGTGCGAATAAATTCATTAGTTCGTTTTTGCTGAATAAGTGTAAAAAGAGGATGGGTAGCCCTAAAAGTATCCCAAAGAGAAAAGACAGTATAGTGTTTATCTCTTGTATGATGTTTTTGTAAGTCAGTACCATTATAATTCCCATCTACATCTATATACAAGTTAGGGTTGAGTAAGGAATGATAAAGTGCAGTATAGAAAATTTCTTTTTGTTCTTCTGATTTACCTTCAACTATAATTTTACTAAGCTCCTTTTCCCAAACTTTTTTGCTTTGCTCTTTAGTTTTTTCAAAATCCCAATGGGGTATTTCAGCCTCTAAATTCATTTTGGCTCCATTTGTTGTCACGGCTGAGATACCTATTTTTATTAGAAGAGGTTCTGTCAATTTTCCAAAAGAAATGCCTACAACAGATTGTTTTTTATTAAAAGTTACATTTTTAAAGGACTTAGAGAATTCCATATAAAAATGAATTTTCTGCTTTCTTGCCCAATTGTCCGAATAGCGGATTCCTTGTACTGTATTGCTGTCTAGTATTTCAATAGCATAATCTAATAATTTATCTCTATGTTCTAAATCGAGGACAACATGAGCCTCTTCATTTTTAGGGAAAGTATACTTATGAAAACCTGCTCTTTGACTTACAGTTAGTTCTGCAAAGACATTATAATCCTCGAGTAATACATTATAATAACCAGTTGTTGCTTTTTCATTTTTATGAGAAAATTTTGAGCTATAGCCAGGCAATCCATCACTGCCATTTGTTAATAATAAATCTCCTATTGTTGGCATTAGTAAAACATCACCATAGTCTGAAACACCAGTTCCACTAAGGTGTGTGTGTGAAAATCCATACAAAATAGAATCAGAGTAATGATAACCACCACAACCATCCCACCCTTCTAAGCGACTATCTGGACTAAGCTGTACCATACCAAAAGGGAGACTTGCTCCCGGATATGTATGACCGTGCCCACCAGTACCAATAAACGGATTTACATAATCAGTTAAGTCCTTTTTCTCTTTCTGACAAGCAACAAAAATTAGAACTATAAAAGGTAGTAAATTTTTCATTTTTTTCATCTTTTAATTTACAATTATTTCATCTATAAAAATCCAAGAATCTGATCCAGTTGCAGGGTGTTCTTCTGGTAGTTTCCCAACTGTTTTAGCAACTACTTTTATATATTTTGCTTTTATATTTTCTTTTTCAAACGTAAAAGAGTGTTTAAATTTACCCTCTTTCATAAGAGGTATGTTATGCGTTAAGTTGGCAAGTGCAGTAAAGTTTTCTCCATCATTAGAAATTGCATAACTCACAGAATTTGGCAAGACTATCCAAGATAAATAGTATTGAAAAAAACTAGTTGTAATATTTGAGAAAGAAGTATGCTGACCGAAATCAAGAACCACTTCAATATCAGTGCCTGAGAATCCTTGATAGTATCCATCTCTAAAATTTTCTGAACTTCCTAATAATCCATCTGTCAAATTATACTCGCCTGTTCCTGTATAACTTTTATTATACGGAGCTTTATAAGTTACTTTTTTGCCAGTAGCTTTATGCTTTATGATTTCCTGCTCAAATTCTCCATAGGCTTTTTTATTTTTAAATCCTCTGGCTCTTAGAGTGCTAGTTTCATTTATACTAAAAGGAGTGTTGTAAGTTTGCCATTCTTTATTATTGAGGTTATACTGTAACCTCATATTAGGACTTCCTTTAAAAAGAGACACAGTAAAACTGTCAACATTAAAAACAATATTTGAGGTGATAGGAACACTTTCAAATCCATAATTTACTGATAGAGCATCTAGTTTAGGGTAGTGCTTTTGTACACGAGAATAAAAATTAGTATAATCTTTTTCAGCAGAACTCCAAAGTACTTCAGACATAGCTAAAATCCTTGGAAATACTTTATTATCTATCAATTTTTGTGGTGCCCTTTCACTCCACATATTACATTCTCCACCTAAAATGTGTTTCGATTCTTCTGGTGTTAATTCTGCAGGTATTGGCTCATAATGATAAACTTTTTTTAAATCAGTAGCATCTAATCCGTAATCAAAATAGCAATGTGAAGTTGGCGACATAATAGCGTCATGCCCATTCTTGGCTGCAGTAATTCCACCTTCTTCTCCTCTCCAAGATTGGACTGTTGCAGATGAGGCTAATCCTCCCTCTAATATTTCATCCCATCCTATTAGTTTTCGTCCATTTTTGGTCAAGAATTTTTCAATTCTTGTAATAAAATAGGATTGTAATTCGTGTGTGTCATGTAAATTCTCTTGTTTGATTCTTTGCTGACATTTTTTACAATTTTCCCATCTGTATTTTGGAGCCTCATCTCCGCCAATATGAATGTATTCAGAAGGGAACAATTCCATAACTTCTGTCAATATATCTTCCATAAAAGTAAAAACTGTATCGTTTCCAGCACAATAAATATCTTTATAAACACCCCATTCTGTAGCTACTGCTATGCTGTCTCCGGTGCAAGAAAGGTAGGGATAGGAGGCAATTGCAGCAACACTATGACCTGGGAACTCAATTTCAGGAACTATTGTAATATGCCTTTTTTTAGCGTAATTTAAAATTTCTTTAATATCTTCTTTGCTATAAAAACCACCATAATTACTACCATCTTTTTCTGTACGCCAAGCGCCTATATCTGTTAGTTTTGGATATTTATCAATTTCAATTCTCCAACCTTGATCTTCTGTAAGGTGCCAATGCAAAACATTCATTTTATGATAAGCTAGCAGATCAATATAGCGCATTACAAATTTTTTATCCATAAAATGACGGCAACAATCTAGCAGCATTCCTCTCCAAGAAAATCGAGGGAAATCATGAACCCTTAAGCAAGGAATCTTTGTCGCTAATACTCCTTTTGTAGTTGGCAGCAACTGTCTTAAAGTTTGTATTCCTCTCATTATTCCTTTTTTAGTAGAAGCTTCTATTTTTAAGTGTTCTTTAGTAATATTTAACAAAAATTCTTCTTCTTGCAATCCTTCTTTTTTTAATAATTTAATTGTATTTCCACTGCCTGTTAATTTAAGATTTAGAATTTCTTTTAAGTAGTTTGACTCTTCATAAAATAAACTGTCAAGTATCAAATTTGTATTAAAGCTAAGTGAAAAAAATCCATCAGATAATACAATTTTTTGTGGCTTTGGGATAAGATTTACTTCATTTATAGTTGGCTTATTGCAAGCAAATAGTAAACAAAATAATGCTAACCAATAGTTCATTATTTTAAATAAGATAATGAATCAATCATACGGTTTTTACCTCCTTGATGTAAAGCATAATTAAACCAAGGATGTACAGCATAAGCACCATGTTCACCTTTTTTATTTATAGCCAAATAGCCAATTTGCATATCCGTATAATTTTGATTTTTTACAATTCGAGCAATTCCTTCTTCACATGCTTCTTGAGGACTTGCGCCTTGTCGCATTAGCTCAACAATTAAAAAAGAACCTAAAGTTTTAAGAACAGCTTCTCCAACACCAGTAGCACAGCAGCCACCAACTTCATTATCTACAAACATTCCTGCGCCAATCACTGGAGAATCTCCAACTCTTCCATGCATTTTCCAAGAAAGGCCAGATGTAGTGCAAGCCCCAGAAATGTCTCCTCTTTTATCTAATGCCAATAGCCCAATAGTATCATGGTTTTCTACATTTATTATTGGCTCATATTTTGATTCTTTTAACCATTCCTTCCATCTTTTTTTTGCTTTTTCAGTAAGTAAATCTTCTTTAGGGAACCCTTTTTGTAATGCAAATTGTAATGCGCCTTCTCCAGAAAGCATTACATGAGGTGTTTCATCCATAACTTTTCTAGCAACAGAGATTGGGTGTTTTATATGCTGTAAGAAACTTACTGAACCACAATTGCCTGTTTCATCCATAATACAAGCGTCAAGTGTGACATTCCCCTCTCTATCTGGTAGCCCTCCAAATCCAACAGACATAGATTCCGGATCAGCTTCTGGTATTTTCACACCAGCCTCTACAGCATCAATTGCCTTTCCTCCGCCTTTTAGTATCTCCATGGCAGCTACATTAGCGGGCATTCCATGTTCCCAAGTAGAAATAACCATTGGGAACCCTTTATTAGAATTAGGGTTTTTTTTCTCTATTTTAGGAGAAAGTAGTTTAGGTAAAATAGCTGTTCCAACCATTCCTAAAACACCTCCTTTTATAAAACTTCTTCTGTTAGACATAGGGTTAATGTTTATTTAAATCATATAGCGACCAAATTACTAAATTATTTGGGTTAAATCCTACAGTCTCAACTTGTATTCTTTTTTCTTCTCCAGGAATTATAGTAAAAAAATTATCAGAAAACTTTGCCTTTGATTCATGTAAATAAATTTGAAAAGCCGGTATATCTGTGCTGATTTTGAGTTGATTTCCATTGTAATGATACTGAATAGTTGGAGCTGGAAAATTATAATTCTTCATTGCTTTTGTAAACCCAACGGGGGATTCTATTTTTCTTTGTTTTAATTTACAAATGATAAATTCATTTTCTTTACAAAAAGGGATAGAATCAATTAATTGTGATTTAGCCTGAATTTTTATAAGTTTCTTACTGGAAGATAATAATCTTCCTTCTAAGCAATAAGTATTAATAATCAAAGTATCAATAAAATTTGCAGTATCAGAGATGATCCATATGTTAAAGTTATTGTTTTTAGTTTTTTCTAAAGAGATAGACACTGGATTAAAAACATCTTGTACGGTGTAGTGAAGAGCTTTCCAATTACCATAATAATCTATACTGCTCCAAGAGGCTACAGGCCAGCAATCGTTTAATTGCCAATACAGTGTCCCCATACAGTAAGGCTGGCTTCGCCTATGCGCTTCTAACCCTATTCGTATCCCTTCAGCTTGCAGAATTTGACTTGCATAAATAAACTTTTTAAAATCTTTTGGGACATTGAATTCTCTTTGCATATATTCTGTAATTAACTCATTCCCTCTAGGATGTTTTTGGTGACTTCTCATAACATCAGAACTTAAACTCCAATCACCAGAATCTGAGAAAGTAGATATTGTTGATATTTCAGGAAAAGACTGAAAGCCAAATTCACTCATAAATCTTGGGACTTTATTCTCTAGATTTTCAAAAGGCTCTGCATCATGCCAAACTCCCCAATAATGAGCATCTCCTTCAAATTGATGCTTAGGATTTCCTCTTCCAAATTTAGGAGAGCTTTCCCAATAATTAGTTTGAGAATTTTCAGATACTATGGCCGGTAGTATTTTTTGAAATACTTTTTGATACCCATTCCAAATTTCTAATTTCTGTTTTTCTGTATAAGAATCTTGCCAATTCCATCTGTGCCATCCTTCAGAACTCTCATTATTTCCACACCAAAGAGCAATTGATGCATGATGACGTAATCTTTTGACATTATCAATTGCCTCTTGCTCGATGTTTTTCAGGAATAATGAATCAAAAGGATACATGGCGCACGCAAACATAAAATCTTGCCAGACTAAGATTCCAAGGGAATCACATAAATCATAAAAAATATCTTCTTCATAGATACCTCCACCCCAAACTCTTAGCATGTTCATGTTTGCAGCTGTTATATCATTAAGCAGGTTATAATATTTCTTGTTTACTACTCTATTTTGTAGATTATCTTGAGGAATATAATTTGCACCTTTCATGAAAATAGGTTTATTATTTACTTTGAAATAAAAATTTTCTCCTATTAAATCTTTCGTAGTAATTAATTCTATTTTTCGTAAGCCAATCTTTTTTTTCTGGCTGTCAATTACCCCATTTTTATCAGATATGGAAACAGAGATATTATATAGTTTTTGCTTTCCATAGCCATTTGGCCACCATAATTCAGGATTTGGGATGTCAATGCGAAGGGATAATTTGTTATTACCTTTTTTTAGTTTAAAATTTTCCGAGAAGTTATTATAAGTTTTAAGAGTAATTGATTTTTTTATTGAAGATTCAATTTCAACCTTAACGATTAAACTTGCAACAGAGTCAGTTAAAAGATCTTGTAATACATGCAGATCTTTTATTTTACAATCATCCCAACTTTTAAGTTGAACTTTCCGCCAGATTCCTGTTGGCAATATCTTTGCTCCCCAATCCCAGCCGTAATGAAATCCAGATTTTCTTGTGAACACCCTGTCTCCCCCAGGCAGGCTATAGCCTAACATTTTTTGTTTTTGTTGTTCAATTTTTGAAACGGGATCAAATTTAACTAATAGTGTATTTTCTTTCTTTAAGAGTTGGTTTAGATTTATCTCCCACTTCCTGAACATATTATCAGCGTATAATAGTAAGGAATCATTCAAGTATATCTTTGCATAAGTGTCTATTCCTTCAAAGCATAAAAGATGGTTAGTTTTTTTTAGTATATTTTCAGATAAGATAAAATTTGAGCGATATTGCCAATCATTCTCAGATATCCACTGTACTGAGTCTTCATTAGTTCCATAAAAAGGATCTTTAATAAAACTATGATTTAATAAGTCAGAGAAATTATTCCCGGGTACTTTTGCTGCATGCCATTCTCCTTCATACTCAAATTCCCAATCAGTTAATTCTTTAGATAAGACACCTGGCTCTTGTCTTTTGCAAGAAGCAAGAGCTAGAAATATTAGAAGTAAGTATTTATACAATTTCTTTTAGTTTATCAATTACTGCTTTAATAAGTAGAGAGTCAGTTACAAGTTCCTTTTTTTGATTTTTTACACTACCTGAAAGATGAAAATTTCGAATGCCAATTTCATAAAGGGACTTTATATTGGTGGAATTCAAACCACTACCTGCCAAAATTTTGATACGATTGTTTGCTAGAGACACAAGTTTTTTCAGATTAGTAATCCCGTTATTTACAGTGTCATGCTGCCCAGCTGTTAATATAGTGTCACAGCCACATTGGATTACATCTTCTAAATTTTGTTCTAAATTATTCCCCTCATCAAATGCTCTATGAAAAGTAACATGCATCGGTCTTGCAGAATCTACTAATACTTTTGTTTGTTTTTTATTTATAGATTTGTCTATATTTAGACAGCCAATTACGACCCCTGAACAACCTACATCTTTACAAAAAGCAATATCATGCAGCATTTCGTTAAATTCAGTGTGAGTATATATGAAATCTCCTTTTCTTGGCCTGATTAAAATATGTAGAGGGACAGTTAAGTTTTCTTTTGCTTTAATAATTTCTTCATATTTTGGAGTCAGACCTCCAGAGGGTAAGCTGCAACAAAGCTCAATTCTGTTTGCACCTCCTTGGGCTCCATTTATTGCAGATTGCACACTATTTGCACAACATTCTATAAGCAAGTTGTTCATGCGTTAAATGTATAAAAAAGAGCTAATAAAAGCATCGCTTTAAGCGCCCTCTTTTATTTTACATTTCAAATGTTTCCATGAATTTAGTTGTATAATTTCCTTTTCGGAAATCTTCATTTTTCATAAGCTTTTGATGAAATGGGATGGTTGTTTTGATCCCTTCGATAATAAATTCATCTAATGCTCTTTCCATTTTTCCAATGGCTTCTTCTCTTGTCTGGGCAACAGTAATTACTTTAGCAATCATTGAGTCATAAAATGGAGGAATCATGTAGTTTGCATAAACATGGGTGTCTATTCTTATCCCATGGCCTCCTGGAGCATGAAAATTAGTAATCATACCAGGACAAGGCCTAAAATCCTTCTCAGGATCTTCTGCATTTATTCTGCATTCAATAGCATGCAATTGGGGGGTATAATTTTTCCCTGATATTTTAACGCCCGCCGCTACTTTTATTTGCTCACGGATCAAATCATAATCTACTACTTCTTCAGTGATTGGATGTTCAACTTGAATACGTGTATTCATCTCCATAAAGTAGAAATCTCTGTTTTTATCAACAAGGAATTCAACTGTACCAACACCCTCGTACTTAACAGCCTCTGCTGCTAAAATAGCAGCCTCTCCCATTTCTTTTCTTAATTTTTTAGTCATAAACGGAGAGGGAGTTTCTTCAGCTAATTTTTGATGCCTTCTTTGTATAGAGCAATCCCTTTCTGATAAATGGGCAGCTTTCCCGTTGCAATCTCCAATTATCTGAATTTCAATATGCCTAGGATCCTGAATAAACTTTTCCATATACATTCCATCATTTCCAAAAGCTGCTTTAGCTTCTTGTCTTGCACTATTCCATGCCTCTTCAAGGTTACTTTCCTCCCAAACTAAACGCATACCTTTACCGCCACCTCCCGCTGTTGCTTTAAGCATTACTGGATATCCAACTAAATCTGCAGCCAGTTTTTTACATTCTTTAAAGTCTTTTATTAACCCATCAGAACCAGGTATTGTAGGGACGCCTGCTTTTTGCATTGTTTTTTTTGCAGCAGCTTTATCCCCCATTCTGTCAATCATTTTTGGTGAGGCTCCAATAAATTTAATATCATTTTCACTACAGATTTTTGAGAAGTGTGCATTTTCAGCAAGAAACCCGTATCCAGGATGTATTGCGTCAGCATTTGTAATTTCTGCAGCAGCAATAATATTAGGAATCTTAAGGTAAGATTCTGAACTTTCAGCAGGCCCAATACAAACTGCTTCATCAGCAAATCTTACATGTAAACTATCGGCATCAGCTTTTGAGTAGACAGCGACTGTCTTTATCCCCATTTCTTTACAAGTACGAATAATCCTTAGAGCAATTTCGCCTCTATTTGCAATTAAAATTTTCTTAAACATAGTAAGTAATAAATTTTGAAATTATGAAGGATCTATTAAGAATAATGGTTGGTCAAACTCAATAGGAGTTGAATCATCTACCAATACTTTTATTATTTTTCCTGAAAATTCTGACTCAATTTCATTGAATAATTTCATTGCTTCAATAATGCAAAGCGTGTCCCCTTCCTTTATTGTATCTCCAACATTGATAAATGGAGGTTTTTCAGGAGATGATGAACGATAAAATGTCCCAATCATTGATGCTTTAATTGTAATATAGTTTTCTTCATCAGTTGACGAGTTATCTGAATTAGTATTTACGACAGAATTTTCTGTTTCTGGCGCTAATGGGGGGGGTATTGGCTGAGTAGGTGTGGCTACTACCTGAGGAGGAGCCTGTTGTTGAATAATTGTAGTTACCTCATCAACTTCACCTCTTCTTTTTTTAGGTGGTGATTTGATTGATATTTTTACATTATCAATTTCTAGATCTACTTCTGTTGCACCTGATTTAGCAACAAACTTTATTAATTCTTGAATGTCTTTTAGATTCATGTAGTTACGTTTTATTTATGATGCAAAAATAGTTATTTCTTTGAGTTGTAAGCCCATTTTAAATAAATTGACCCCCAAGTAAATCCTCCTCCAAATGCAGCAAGTATAATATTGTCTCCTTTATTAAGTTGATTCTCGTAATCCCATAGGCATAATGGGATTGTCCCAGCTGTTGTGTTGCCGTATTTTTGGATATTTAACATAACTCTTTCTTCGCCAAGCCCCATTCTTTTTGCTGTAGCATTAATAATTCTTTTATTTGCTTGATGAGGGACTAACCAAGAAACATCATCAGATGTCAAACAGTTTCTTTCCATTATTTCAGCAGAAACATCAGCCATATTCTTTACAGCAGCTTTAAATACTGGCTGACCGTCTTGAAAAACATAATGCTCTCTAGCATCTACTGTTTTATGAGTTGAAGGACTTAACGATCCCCCTGCTTTTATGTGTAAATATTCTCTTCCAGACCCATCACTTTTTAATATTGCATCTTGCACTCCATAACCTTCTGTGTCGGGCTCTAACATTACAGCTCCAGCTCCATCTCCAAATATAATACAAGTAGATCTATCGGTATAGTCAATTATTGAAGACATCATATCAACGCCTATTATTATAATTTTTTTATAAGTACCAGTCTCAATAAATTTTGATCCAGTTGATAGAGCGTATAAAAAACCTGAGCATGCCGCCATTAAATCATATCCAAATGCATTCTTTGCCCCCACTTTATCGCCCACAATACAAGCTGTTGAAGCTACCATCATGTCAGGAGTACTTGTAGCGCAAATAATTAAATCAATTTCATCAGCATTTGTGTTTGTTTTTTCTAACAGACCTCTAACAGCCTCAGCTGCCATGTCAGAAGTTGCTTTGCCTTCAGCTTTTAAAATACGTCTCTCCTTAATACCAGTTCTACTGGTAATCCACTCATCATTTGTGTCAACCATTGTTTCTAACTCTTGATTAGTTAGAATATAATCTGGGACGTATCCTTGAACACCAGTTATTGCTGCTGTATTTTTCTTCATGTAATATTCATTTTTATTTTACTTGCTAAGTCTGTCTCTACAATCTCCTTTGTAAGTATAATCATATTCTTTATTGCAATCTCATTAGAAATACCATGCCCAATTATAACAGTCTTATTTAGTCCTAGAATAGGAGTTCCCCCATAATTTTCGTAATTAAATCTCTTAAAATACTCATCTAAGAGCCCTCTTTTGCTCATTAGTTTAAAAATACCTTCAGCCTCCTTCAGAACAATATTACCTGTAAATCCATCACAAACGATTACATCTATGTCGGAGTCAAATATATCTGTTCCTTCGATATTTCCGACAAAGTTATAGTCTGGATTATTTAACATCATAGAATAAGCTGCTTGAGTAAGCATATTGCCTTTGGATTTCTCTTTCCCAAGGTTTAATAAGCCAACTTTTGGTTTTTTGACGTTACAAATATGTTCCGAAAATAATGACCCTAAAATACCAAATTGATATAAAATATCAGGTTTGCAGTCTGCATTTGCTCCAACATCAAGCAACACTGTTACACCTCCATCCTCTCTAGGCATTAAAGTAGAAATTGCAGGCCGTATAATGCCTGCAATAGCTTTTACTGAGTAGAATCCACCAACAAACATAGCGCCTGTATTTCCTGCTGAAGCAAAGCCATCAATTTTCCCTTCTGATAATGCTATAAAACCTTTAGCAATTGATGAGTCAGCTTTAGATCTAAATGCTTTTGTTGGATTTTCTTCCATAGTAATAACCTGAGAACAATCAATTATCTCAAAATTATTTGGGCTGCAATTATGTTTTTTTAGTTCGTTAAGAATTTCAGTCTTTTCCCCAAACAGAACTATTTTGACATCTTTTGGGGTTTCCTTTAAGGCAAGAATTGCTCCATGAATTGTTTTCTTAGGAGCATAATCTCCTCCCATAATATCTATACCGATTCTCATAAATAGGCTGAAGCTTTAATAGGTGTAAAGCTACAAAAATCTATTTAGGGGCATTCGAAGAAACTAATTTCCCTCTATAGTAGAGTTTCCCTTCATGCTCATGAGCATGATGATATAAATGAGATTCTCCAGTTTCTTGACAGATTTTAATTGTCTGCGTACTCGCTTTATAGTGAGTTCTTCTCTTGTCTCTTCTAGTTTTAGAGATTTTTCTTTTTGGATGTGCCATTCTGTTTTGTTTACTATTTTAAATTTAAATCTTTTAATGCATCCCACATATCGTCAGATGTATTTTCTTTTTTCTTAGTGTACTTGTTTACTAAATTGATCATTTCTTTATTGCATATACTATTTCTTTTATTATTTAAAGTATGCTGTCTTTTTTTTGGAATATTTAGGACAATTAATTCGAAAATTAGTTGTTTTAAATCAATAGAGTTCTCATTTATTTTTACATAAAATATTTCATCTGTAGAGATTAAATCATCATTGGTTTTTTGAATAATTACTTTGGTCTCAGCTGAAATATCTATTGATAACTCCTCAGCACATATATCACAAAGTAATTTATGTATTTGGCCATCAATACTTAAGTTAAGCTCTAATTTTTTACTATTTTTCTCTAGCAAAGCAGTTGCAGTAATATCTGCATTGCGTACTTCCGAAAATGTATAAGCTTCAAAGAACGTATCCTTTATTTCAAATGAGAATAGACTGCTTCCATTAGTAATCGCTCCTAGATTAATCTTAAAATCACTCATGCTCTTGAATTAAAAGGCGCGCAAAGATACAAATTTATTTATACCTAAAGACTTAGCATCTATATGTTGCTTATATAGATAGAGGATTAGTATTTAGCTCAATATATTCTTTTCTTTTTTTATGAATATTACAAGCTAAGAAAACAGCTTCCCTAAAAGATTGTTCATTAGCAATGCCTTTTCCAGCAATTTCGTAAGCGGTTCCATGTACAGGGGATGTTCTTATAATTTTTAGTCCTGCGGTATAATTTATACCATCAGAAAAAGATAATGTTTTAAAAGCAGTTAGGCCTTGATCGTGATACATTGATAAAATTCCATCAAATTTCTGAAGATTCTTATTCGTAAAGAAACTGTCTGCAGGGTAGGGTCCAAATGCTAGCACTCCGCTTTCTTTTAATTTCTTAATTGCAGGAATAATACTTTCATTTTCTTCATTCCCTAATAATCCTTCTTCTCCTGCATGCGGATTTAATCCAAGAATAGCAATTTTTGGTTTTCTGACACCAAAATCTTCTATTAAGGAGGTATTTAGTTGACGGCTTTTTTTAATAATATTGTTAATAGTTATTGATTTTTTTATTTCTGATAATGGCACATGCCCAGTAACAAAAGCAATTTTCATGATTTCACTTACCATTATCATTAAAGCCTCTCCTTCAAAATTCCCTGACAAAAATTCAGTATGCCCAATAAAGGTACTTACTCTCTCTTGAATAGATGCTTTATTTATAGGCGCTGTCACCAATACATCAATATCTTTATTCTTTAAGGCATTTGAAGCTTCTTTCATAGACGCAAAAGCTAATTCACCTGATTTAGAAGTTGCTTCTCCAAATTTTATCTCAATATCATCATCCCAAAGATTTATCATATTTGCTTTTTTAGGATTCGCATCTTCTACACTTTGAATAATATTAAAATTAAAATCTTGCATCTCAATTGCTTTTCTATGCTTAGAAGCTACTTTTGTTCCCCCAAATACTATTGGAGTACAGAACTCCATCATTCTGCTATCTTTAAAAGTTTTAATAATGATTTCTAAACCAATCCCGTTTAAATCTCCTATTGAAATACCAACCTTAATTTTTGACATTATACTTTATTTTTAATGAATTGGTATAATAATCTAACTCCCATCCCTGTAGCTCCTTTCCCTCTGTATCCATATTTTGATTTTGAGTATACTCCTGGTAAATCAATATGAATAAATGGATAGTCCGCAAAATGAGCTAAAAATTTACCTGCAGTGATTGCCCCTCCATAAGGGCCTCCTAGATTTTTAATATCAGCAATATCAGATTTTATTAACTCATCATAATCTGACCAAAAAGGAAATTCAGCTAATCTTTCATGTACTTTATCGCCTATTTCTTTAAGTTTTGCATGATCTTTTATTGCGCCATCATGCATGCTTACAAAGCCATAATGTCCAATTGCAGCTACAGCAGCTCCTGTTAGCGTTGCTAAATCAATTACTAACTCTGGGTTATATTTTTTTGCAAAACTAAGAGCGTCAGCAAGGATAAGCCTACCTTCAGCGTCAGTATTTAATACTTCAACAGTAGTGCCGTCATGCATTGTAATTACATCTCCAGGGGCATAAGCATTTCCTGAAGGTCTATTATCTGTAGCCGGAGCTAACCCTATAACGTGATATGGCAAATTATTAGATGCGATTGCTTGCATAGCGCCAATTACAGTGCCGGCTCCTCCCATGTCAATTTTCATTAAATCCATAGAGTTTGCAGTTGGTTTTAAACTTAACCCTCCTGTGTCATATACAATTCCTTTTCCAACTAAAACAATAGGATTTTTATTCTTTGCCTTGCTAGGGTTCCATTCCATTATTGTGAAAGTTGGCTCGTCAATACTTCCTTTATTGACAGCTAATAGACCCCCCATTTTTAAAGATTCAATTTTCTTTTTATTAAAGACAGTAGTTTTAATACCATATTTCTTCCCTGATTTTATTGCAGCAGTTGCTAAATCTTTTGCCGTAAGATGTGAGAAGGGTTCATTAATTAGATCTCTGGTTAAATAAACCGCATCAACAATATTTTGCAATTCAGTTAAGTTCTTCTTGTTAGAATTCTTACACATATAAATTGTCTCCAATTTGTTAGCATTTCCTTCTGCTTTGTGTTTTATAAAAGTATAATTTGATAGTGCCATTCCCTCAGCAATTTGCATAGCTTCAGTTTGATTTTCTTTTACATCAATAATTAAAGATGATTTCATATCCTTTAGTTTCCCCGCTAAAATATCTCCAATTAATCTGCAATTTTCTGCATGTTTATTGGGGTCTTTTTCTTTCTTGGGAAGAATTATAAAAATGTGTCTACTATATTGATTAATAGCAATAATTTCTTTGTTGTCTTTTTGCTCTTTTTTAATGTATTCTAATTCTTGTTTAGATAGATTAAAGTCAGATAATTTACTTTTTTTATCACATAAAAGGATTAAATTATCTTTATCAGAGATTGTTATTTTCTTTTTGATCAGAGTCTTCATATAAAATTTGTAATTTTGAACAAAACTAAGTAAATTTATGGATAGTAAGCAATTGCTGGCTAGAGCATTAAAAAAAGAATTTTTATCTGCAGAAGAGGGCCAGTTTTTATTTGAAAATATTCCAACTGCCGAACTTATGTTTGTTGCAAATGAACTTAAGAAAATGCAAGTTCCTGGCAGTAAAATTACTTGGCAAATAGATAGAAATGTTAACACTACAAATGCATGTACTGCAAATTGTAAGTTTTGTAACTTTTTCCGACACCCTAATCATGAAGAAGTATATGTTACAGATATTGAAACATATAAAACAAAAATTGCTGAAACTATTAAATATGGTGGCGATCAATTGTTATTGCAAGGGGGACATAACCCTGATTTAGGATTAGAATATTATACTAATCTCTTTATGGAATTAAAAAGATTATTTCCTAATATAAGGCTACATGCACTAGGACCGCCAGAAGTAGCGCATATCTGTAAAATCGGAGGATATACTCACGTTGAAGCTCTTACTGCACTTAAAGAAGCCGGAATGGATAGTATGCCAGGTGCTGGAGCAGAAATTTTGAGTGATAGAGTAAGAAGACTTATCTCTAAAGGTAAATGCACAGGACAGGAATGGTTAAACATAATGAAGACGGCTCATCAAATTGGACTTACAACATCAGCAACGATGATGTTTGGGCACATTGAAACTATAGAAGAACGTTTTGATCATTTGGTAAGAATACGACAGGTTCAATCAGATAAACCTAATGGTGAGAATGGATTTTTAGCATTTATTGCTTGGCCGTTTATGGATGATGGTACGCTACTGAAAAGAGTAAAAGGCATTAAGAATAATGTAACAGCTGATGAATATTTGAGAATGGTAGCTATTTGCAGAATAATGCTTCCAAATATTAAAAATATACAAACATCTTGGCTGACAGTTGGGGCAGATACTGCTCAACTTACATTGCATGGAGGAGCTAACGATATGGGCTCTATCATGATTGAGGAAAATGTAGTTTCAGTTGCTGGGGCACCACATAGGTTCACTGCTAATAGCATACAAAATTGTATAAAAGAAGCTGGTTTCGTACCTCAACTTAGGAATCAATTATACCAAGAAAGAAAAATGCCAGCAATGGTAGAGCAAATAATAAATTATTAAAATGTTTACAGGAATAATAGAACAATTAGGTGAAGTTGTTGCTTTAAAAAAAGAAGGAAAAAATGTGCATTTGTCTTTAAAATCAGCAATAACAAATGAATTAAAAATTGATCAATCAATAGCACATAATGGAGTGTGTCTTACGGTAGTAGATATAAAAGATGATGGATATATAGTTACAGCCATCAATGAGACCTTAAAAAAAAGTAATTTAAGTTTATTGCAAGTTGGGAGTAAAGTTAATTTAGAGAGGAGTATGAAGATAGGAGCAAGGATTGATGGCCATATGGTTCAGGGCCATGTGGATCAAACAGCAATTTGCACTGATATAGAAGAAGAAGAGGGCTCTTATAGACTTACCTTTAAGCATGAAAAATTAGATAATATTACAGTTGAGAAAGGGTCTATATGTATAAATGGGGTGAGCTTAACAGTTGTTAATTCTAAGGATACTTCTTTTTCAGTTGCAATAATTCCTTACACTTTTGAACACACAAATTTTCATGCTTTTAAAATAGGAACAGTAGTGAATATAGAATTTGATATACTAGGTAAGTATATTGCAAAAATGTTTATTAACGATTTATAAGAAAAATGAAACCAACATTATTAATTTTAGCAGCAGGAATGGGAAGCCGTTATGGCGGATTAAAACAAATAGATGGGATAGGACCAAATGAAGAGCCAATAATTGAATACTCTATATATGATGCAATTAAATCAGGATTTGGCAAAATAGTTTTTGTTATCAGAAGAGAATTTGATGAAGCATTTCGTTCTCGGTTTGATAAATTTTCTGAGAGAATAGCTATTGAATATGTGTACCAAGCAGTAAATTTAAATATTCCTGGAATTACAACTGTTGAGCGTATAAAACCTTGGGGAACTTCGCATGCTGTATTGGTAGCAAAAGATGTAATAAAGGAGCCTTTTGCAGTTATAAATGCTGATGATTATTATGGAGCAAGCTCTTTTAAATTGATAGCAGATTTTTTAATCAATGAGTGCTCCTCCTCGTTAATGTCAATGGTAGGTTATACTTTACACAATACTTTGTCAGAGCACGGAACTGTTAATAGAGGTGTTTGCCAAGTTGATGCCAAAAATAATTTAGTTGAGGTTATTGAGCGTACTAAAATTGCTGAAAAAGATGGGGTCGTAAATTATAATATTGGGGCTAATGAACCTCTTGGAACAGTTGATAGAAATGCCAGCGTATCTATGAACTATTGGGGCTTTCACCCTTCTATTTTTGATAAGTTAGAAAAAGGGTTACATAATTTTATAAGGGCTAATACTAATAATCCAACTGCTGAGTACTATATCCCTAATATCGTTACAGATATGATAGTAAGTGGACAAATGGCTGTGCGTGTTATTCCTACTAATGATAATTGGTTTGGTGTAACTTACAAAGAAGACAAGCCTATGGCAGTAGCTGCGATTAATAAATGTATTGCTGATGGTGTTTATCCAAAAAACCTTTGGCGATAATGAGAAATAAGATACTATTATTAGGGTCGGGTGAGTTAGGAAAAGAAGTAGTGATTGCAATGCAAAGATTAGGGCAATATGTAATTGCAGTGGATAATTACAAAGATGCGCCTGCAATGCAAGTTGCGCATGAGTTTGAAGTAATAAATATGCTGGATGGGAAAGAATTAGATAGAATTGTTGCTAAACATAGACCTGATTTTATTGTCCCTGAGGTTGAGAGTATTCGTACTGAAAGATTTTACGATTATGAAAAGCAAGGGCATACAGTAATCCCATCAGCAAAGGCTGCAAACTTTACTATGAATCGAAAAGCAATTCGTGATTTGGCAGCTATTGATTTAGGAGTAAAAACAGTAAAATACAAATATGCTACTTCTTATGATGAACTAAGAAAAGGAGTTAAATTTACTGGTATGCCATGTGTAGTAAAGCCACTTATGTCTTCTTCTGGAAAGGGACAATCTGTAATAAAGAAAGAGTCCGATATACAAGAAGCATGGGATTATGCACTAGAAGGTTCAAGAGGAGATTTGATGGAAGTAATCGTTGAGGCCTTTATTGATTTTGATTATGAAATAACATTATTAACTTTAACTCAAAATAATGGGAATACACTTTTTTGTCCTCCGATAGGACATAGACAAGAAAGAGGTGATTACCAAGAAAGCTGGCAGCCTATGGCTATGCAAGATGTTTATTTAAAAACAGCACAAAAAATGGCTGAAAAAGTAACTAAAGCATTGGGTGGTAGCGGAATTTGGGGTGTAGAATTTTTTATTGGTAAAGATGGAGTGTATTTTTCTGAACTCTCACCAAGACCACACGACACAGGGATGGTAACATTAGCAGGAACCCAAGATTTTACTGAATTTGAATTACACGCTCGTGCTATTCTAGGAATTCCTGTTTTGGATATTCCACTTGTAAGGAATGGCGCATCTGCAGTGGTCCTTGCTGAAAAAGAAAATAACAATTGGCCAACTTTCACAGGTTTAGAAGAAGCTGTCAAATTTTATAATACAGATTTTAAGATATTTGGCAAGCCAAGTACAAGGAGGTATAGAAGAATGGCTGTAGCTCTAGCTTACGGGACAGAAACTTGTTCTAAGTTAGTTGAAAAAGCAAAAGAGGTTGCAAGTAAAATCAAGGTAGATTAGTTTTTTCAACCCAATCTCCATGTTTTTTTATAAGGTTAATTAATGCAGTAACAGCCTTGTCTTCTTGTATATTTTTTTCTACAACTGTTTGCTCTTTATAAAGGGTAATTTTCCCTTTACCAGTACCAACATATCCATAATCAGCATCTGCCATTTCTCCTGGTCCATTTACAATACAGCCCATTATTCCTATTTTTACACCTTTTAAATGATCAGTTTCTTTTCGGATTTTTGCAGTGGTTTCTTGCAGGTCAAAAAGAGTTCTTCCACACGAAGGACAAGAGATATACTCTGTTTTAGAAATTCTAGTTCTGCTGGCTTGTAGTATCCCAAATGCCAATGAGTTTATAGATTGATCTGAACCACAATTTTCTGCAGCAATAAATATTCCATCTCCTAATCCATCTAAAAGTAAAGTCCCAAAATCAGAGCTAGCAGAAAGTTGTAATTGTTCTTCTAAAAAATCACAATAAGCCCTTCCAATTATTACAGGCGTTTTAATATTGTTATTCATTAGATCAGTAAATAGTTTTCTTTGTTCTGCAACACCATTTTGGTTGTAGGTATCTATCATCAATACAGCTGTATTATCCGTCTTTAGTTTTGCAAAAAGCTCTTCACTTAAGTCTTCCAAACAGCTGTATACAATATTAAGTTTATCTGAAATTGCAGATTCATCCAAATAGTCGTTTATCGTTAACAATGGATATCCTTTTTTATATTCTTTCCACTTCTTAAAATTATAAATAACACCTAAAGTCCCTGGAACTTCAAAGTCTATATTATGGTTCCCTACAAAAACATAATCGGCGGCCATTTCTGAGATATGCCATTTATCTAATGGGACCGAATAATTATATCCTAATGCAAAAAAAGATGCTGGAGTAATTTTCTTTTTCAAACAAAAATCTGCTATTACTATTGGGGTATTTTTGCCGCCAATATTTAGCACTTCATTTGTTTTTCTCCTCTTATAAGTAAAAGAATACAGAGGGTTTTTAGTAATTTTTTCTATTTTTTGATGGCCTTCAATTTCTTTAAAATTATGAAGTAATTTTTGAGCAACTGGAATTTCAAATTCTGGAGCTTCAGTTAATGAAACTCTAATGGTGTCTCCTATTCCGTCTGCTAATAGTGCGCCAATACCCACTGCTGATTTTATTCTTCCATCTTCTCCTTCTCCTGCCTCTGTTACTCCCAAATGAAGAGGATAATCCATATTTTCTGCTATCATTTCTGCCACTAACATTCTGTAGGCTTGTACCATGACTCTGGTATTCGATGCTTTCATTGAAAGAATAATATTATGATAGTTCTCATTACGGCAAATACGCAAGAATTCCATTGCAGATTCTACCATTCCTTTTGGAGTATCTCCATATCTACTCAAGATCCTATCAGATAAAGATCCATGATTTGTCCCAATTCTCATAGCAGTACCGTGCTTTTTGCAAATTTTTACAAGAGGCGTGAATTTTTCTTTAATTCGATCTAGTTCTTTATTATAAGTTTCATCAGTATATTCAATCTCTTCAAACTTTTTCTTATCCGCATAGTTTCCAGGATTGATTCTAACCTTTTCAATAATAGTAGCAGCAATTTCTGCTGCATTTGGAGTATAATGTATATCAGCAATAATAGGTGTTTGATAGCCTCTTTTTCGAAGTTCCTTTTTAATGTTCTTCAGATTCTCAGCTTCCTTTCTGCTAGGAGCCGTGATACGGACTAATTCACATCCTGCCTTAATCATTCTTATTGACTCTTCAACAGTAGCTAAGGTGTCCATAGTATTTGTCGTTGTCATGGATTGAATACGAATAGGATTATCACCTCCAATTCCTATAATTCCCACTTTTACTTCTCGTGTTTTAAATCGTGAATATTGAGTTAAAGAATTGCAATACTTCATTTATTGTTTTACTACTTTTTTGATTATATTATGATTATCAAGCGAGATGAAATAGATGCCTTTTGATAAATTACTAATATCAATTTTATGCGTATTTCTATTATTTTCAACATTAGTGATACTTACAATTTTCCCAATATTATCAGTTAAAATAATCTTGGATGATGTTGCTAAATTGCCAATTACTGTAATTTCATTAGTCGCAGGATTTGGGTAGATATTAATAGTTTTATTTCTTATGTCCGTGGTTGATGAGATATTTTCAGCTCTAAATTCATGATGAATGAATCTTCCAAAATCTAATTCAAATACTTTTAGCCAACTTGCGCCAAGTTCACGGAATCGAGCCATTCCACCACCGTCATTGTTTGCCCAAAAATCTAATCCATCATCATCAGTATCTGTTACTTTCAAGCTATAACACCCATCATTAAATGTTAAGGTATCTCTATACTGTGTGTTTGCGATTAGATCGCCACTTGCATATATTGAATTTCCGTCATTATCAAAGAATTCCCATGATGATTCTGAAATCTGAGGGGTTCCAGGTATTATGCCATTATTAGTTGTAAACCATAACACAAAAGTATTAGGGTAAATAGGTGTAGGGTCAAAAGTTGAACTCATCTTATTATTATGAATATACTGATCTGTAACCCCATTACCAGTTATTATTTCAACATGAAATGAATTATTAGAAATACTCATATTATCCCATAATGAATTTGGATCTGGCAATGTTATAGTAGTCTTTTCTAAGAAAGCAAGACTTCCTGTCCAAGTAAATGATTCTTTAGAAGCAGCATTATTAATCCAATATTCAATAGTTAATGATGTTATAGCAGTGCTTCCCGTATTTTGAATAATAATTTCTGGTTTAGAGCAAATAGGATTTTTTTTCTGATAATTTACTTTATTAGTAGGAGATAAAATATCAATTATCGCAGCATCTAATGTAAAATTTGCTTCATCATAACTAACAAGCTGTGAGCTTACCCAATAATTGGAGCTGCCAGTAGCATTAACAATTCCATAATCGATGTTGTGTATTTGTCCTGGATTAACTAATGAAGTGATATCTGATTTGAATATATCAGAGGCTTGTCCAGGGCACCATCCAGCTCTATCATAAATCCATGTTCCTCCTTGTGGAAAGATTGGATTTTCAGCACATTCAGTCCAAACTTGCCAGGTATAATCAATTGACCCGCCATCAATATTCATTGTATGGTTTTGAGGAATAAATTCGCCTTCTTGACCATGCCCTGTTATTGTGGTTTTTAGATTATAAGCAGTTGCATTTGGATGCATTAACACATCTCTTGGCTCAAATGCACGATCATCCATAATTGTCCCATATCCTTTATATTGTGGTCTCCATATTTGCTGCATTTCTAATACATCTCTTGGGGGAGTACCTACAATAAATAGAAATTTAATATCTATATCTTCTTGCCATTGCCCTCCTCCACTCATTGTAATTCGTTTATTACCTTTTAATATAGGGGAATAATCAGTTACGTCAAAATCCCAGGTTTCTCCATTAGCGCCAAAATTTAATCCCATTCCGTATGGAGTTACAAATGACATGATTTGGAAAGCCATAGGATAACGTGTATAATATGTTAATTCAGAAATATTAATTGTACTGTCAATATTTGTAGGGGTAGTGGTTATAGTTACTCCATTTGCGTCATAACTATATGTATAACTTAGCGCCTCCCATCCTAAGGTATCTATATACACTATTCCAATGCTATCATGTAGCATTGTCCCATAATTTGCAAAGACATCTCTTAATGTTACCACATTAGGAGTAGCAAATAATGAATCTATAAATAAGTGTATAATTGTGTCAGATATTGTCGAGTCTATATATACTCCTTGATAGAATGATACGTTTGGCCTAAATGATGTTGAAGCAAAGAATGTTGGAATTTCTTCACCATTAGTACGCCACTTTACATTTCCATTAAAATTTGCTTGTAGCGCATAAGAAGAATTATCATTTGCAACATTCCCAGACCCCTCATCAAAAGGGTAATAGGCTAGTAAGTTCGTGTAATTTGGATGATTTGAATTTAGTCTTTTATGTATCCAATTTTGAATTGTTGTGTCAGATATTTCTTTATTAAAGATTCTTAATTCTTTAAGCTTCCCATTCCAAAAATTATTATTGCCGGCTCCATTAGACATTAATTTAAAACTATCAATATTTATAGGCATTGTTTTTCCTGTTCCACTATGCCATAGCACACCATTATGATAAATCTTCATACTTCCTGTGCCTGTATTTTTTGTAAAAGTCCAATGGCTCCATGCTCCTGCATACTCTGATATACTAGCTGCTTTATCTATTCTATCATAAGAACTAGAATTATTCCCACAATCCCAATAGATTCTCCCATTACTCCATGGAAAATGAAGGTTTACAGTTCTAGCTCCAGTATTATCTAACGCTTCAAATAAAGAAGTATTAACAGGTAAAATATTTTCGTCTCCATTTGCCCAGAATGATATCGTAATTTCATCATTAATTAATGCTAATGATGAGCTAGCTAAATCTATATGTTCATTGCCATATACTTGAATATAAGAAGCGTCATTTGTATACATTCCCATACTATCAGCAATATTTTCTCCTAAAACTAAAGGAGTACTTGTATTTAATGAATCTGTAAAAGAAAATTCTACAATGATATTTGAGACAGAATCCCATGTAAAAGGATCATTAAACTGCAATCTATTCATTCCAGAATTTAATATAGTATTTGAATGATAAACCTCTGTAAACCCATTAGCATGTGGATTAGAAGGATCCATAATAGAGTCGCTTGTAAGCTTTAGCTTTACCTTTAAGAAATTTACTTCTTGCGGATTATTCCCACTACTATATATAGATATGCCATTTATTATAGTATCATTTAATGACAGAGCATTCAATTCATCTGCTAAATATAAAAATTGAGATTTGCCTGCTAGTTCATTACAGTTTATAACAATATCTGAGTTAATATTTCCAGTTCCAAGGATAATAGAATCTTCCTGAATAATAGAATCAATTACTGTATTATATTGGATATAATTAAAGAGATAATGATAATAGTTGTAAACGGGATTATTAGAATAATTATATGTGTTTCCTGAGAAATTTGAGATTATGTGATCTGGAGTAAAATTCAGCACAGAATCTATTCGAGTAGAGTCATGTACATATGTTTGGCAACTATAGTCATATGCTCCACAACCAATTCTTGAGGTCCCTCCTGGGTTAGTGTTAACATTATCTTTACACCTCATGTTGTAACGCATAATTATTTTCTCAAATGTTAAACTAGGATTATTAGGAAAATAACCGATAGTATCTCTTGGCGCAGACAGTGATATTGTAGTGTTTCCATTTCCATCAGTCCAAGCATCATGAACGAAAGTTTGTACAATAATAGTGTCACCAGTATTTTGAGCAGAGACTTCTAGAATGACACATATCGAGATGAGTAAGTAAAATAATTTTCTCATTTTATTTAGTTTTTTCAGAGGGGGTATTAAATTCAGCAACACCTCCTGAAACAATTAATTTCATTATCTCACTTGAAGGGGCATTAATTGGTGTAATATACTTTTTTTCCACTACAAATAAATTGCCTGAAAAATTATATGAATGAGGGATGTATACCAAAACTCTATTTTCATTAATATTTAAAGAAGCGAGATCTTTGTTAGTAATAAACCCAATTCTTTCTATAGTAGAATTGTCAAATATTTTTACAAAAACAGCTTGATCAAATCCTTTTTTATTGCCAACAAAAGTATTCATTAAATCTTTTACAGATGAGTAAATAGTTTGCAATAATGGTGCTTTTTTTAGTAAATTCTGAAAAAAAGAATTTATAGGACTTTTAATAATTGTTGAGCCAGCGAAACCAATTATTGTTATTAAAACAATCATGATAATTAATCCTAGCCCAGGAATATGTAAGTCAACACCTAATCTGTCTAATAGGCTGGGGATAATTTGATCAATCTTATTAAAAGCCCACACTACAACAGCCCCTGTTACCGCTATAGGAACTATATATAATAGTCCTTGTAAAAAGTAATTTATATATTTCTTCATATTGTTAAAATATTAGTCATTATTTTAAGTCATAAAAATACTAATCTTACAAACAATAGGCATAGAAAACAGATTTTTTAGTAAAATCTTATTGCTAAATCTTGTTATTAGTAGTATATTTTGAGGATCAGAACTAAATTAAAGTACAATTTTAAAGCCCTATATTAATTGAGTTGCTTTAATTAGAATTAATGTTTTGCTGTTGAAAAGTAATAAAGACTTATGTATAATCCTGTGCCATACTTTGTAGTTTTGATATTAGATAAAATATAAATACTATGCAAAAATTAATTTTACTTTTTTGTGGGATCTTATTTTTACTAACTTCCTGTGTAACTCCTAAATTGCACAATGCTTTGATTTTAGAGCATGAGACAACACAATCTGCTCTATATGATCAAGAGCGGAAAGCTCTAAAATTACAAACTGAAATTGAGGAACTTGAAGGAACTATTAAAGCAATAGAAAAAAAGATTTTTGATTTAAAAAATGACTCGATTCAAAATGGAGGAGCGTTAATTGCTTTACAGAATAAATATGATGAATTAAGTGAAGCTTATGATTTGCTTGCCTCAAAAAATAGCCGTTATATGGCTGACAAAGCTAAAGAAACAAAAAAATTACTTGAACAATTAGAACAGGCACAAACAGAACTCTTTATGAAAGAGGATGAACTAAATAAATTATCAGCATCCTTGGGTTCAAAAGAAGAGGAATTGAAGTTAGCTCAAGAAGAGCTAGATGCAAGATCAATTCGAGTTACTGAATTAGAGTCTATTATTAATAATAAGGATAGTTTAGTAACAGCATTAAAAAGATCAATTTCTAAGGCATTAATTGGCTTGGAGGGAGAAGGCCTTACAGTTGTGCAGAAAAATGGCAAAGTATATATTTCATTAGAAGAGGACTTGCTTTTTGCTTCTGGAAAATATGAAGTAAATATCGGGGGGATTAATGCATTAAGAAAATTAGCAGACGCATTGGCAAGTCAAAAAAAGCTAGAGATTCTGGTTGAGGGGCATACTGATAGTATTCCATTAAGCGGAAGAGGTTTAGTAAAAGATAATTGGGATTTAAGTGTGATGCGTGCTACTAATGTTGTAAAAGTATTATTGCAAAATCCTTTGTTAGATCCGTTACAATTAACTGCAGCAGGAAGAGCTGAGTTCCTTCCAATAGCAACTAATAAAACACAAGAAGGCAGAGGAGTGAATAGAAGAATTGAGATGATACTGTCTCCTAATTTAGATGATTTATTTGAATTGCTTGATTAGTTTAATATGGAATTTAATTCATGATGCAAAAACTACTATTCTTATTACTTATCGTACTTTTAGTTTATTCTTGCCAGTCTAGAGAGATAAAATCATATCAGGAGGAGGTTATTATTGCCACGGATACTTTGTATATTGAACAAATAAAAATAGAGACACACTAAATAAACTAAGAATATGAAAAAACTACTACTTATATTACTTTGCTTGCCTTTGCTATTTAGCTCTTGTTTAAATAATTCTCAGCAAAATAAAAGTCAAGTTTCTATTACAGATGCTGTATTTAGCTTTAATGTGACTTCAAAAAATCCTGCATTAACTTCAAAATCAGGACAAGATGTCTCATTAAATGAAATGACAACCATAAATGTTAAATCTGGAGATAAAATTCTGTTTAAGACTTTTAATTTCACTTTAGATAATAAAGTTGATGACGCTTTAAACTTTTACATAGATAACGGGACCCTAATGTGTAATACTCCAACTAAATTATCTGTTATGAGTATGCCTCCAAATGGAGATGGTATAAATACTTTTATTGCTGGAGATAGTTTTGAGGTTTCTGGGATGACACTAATTAAAGTAAATTCAATGAATTTTGTGATTTCAGATTTTAAAACAATAGATTAACAATGAAAAAACTACTGCTTATATTACTTTGCTTGCCTTTGCTTTTTACTAGTTGTAAAAAAGAGATTACTGATGGATGCACCGAATCTTTAGCTGTCAACTATAATTCTGATGCTGAAGAAGATGATGGGTCTTGCTTATTTAGTGTTATTGGTGGGATTTGGAATGTATATAATATTGAATATTTTCTGAATGATAGCTTAACTTACTCTGGTCCCCCGTTGGAATATCCAGCTCCTGTAAGCTTGCAATTTTATGATAATTTTGGTTTATTAGGACAGATTCAGCCTGATAGCACTACTCAAATTGATACTATACACGGGTGGTTTATAGAAAACGATTCATTGTATGTTGGTGCAGATGTATTTAAGTATATCGTTTCAAAAAATGAATTAAAATTAGAAGGAAAATTTTTTTCAGGATTTTCTGTAGATTTTAAATCTATAATAAAAGCAATAAGATGAAAAAACTACTACTTATATTACTTTGCTTACCCTTTATTGGATTTGGGCAAATTTCGGGATGTACTGACTCAGTATACTGTAATTATAATGCAAATGCAACTATTGATGATGGCACATGTACTAATTATTGCGGTTGCGATGCTTTATTAATGTGGCAAGATGATTACTGCACTGGATTTTCTGGTTATATTAATGTAACTAGTTCAGGCTGGGTGATGACTCATTGTTATGATTGGTATGGTGTGATGGATGAGATTTATGAGTATGTGTTTATTAGTAATAGTACAGCCGGCTCATCCAGCATTTCTTCTTGTAATAGTTATACTTGGAATGGAAATCTTTATACAACAAGTGGGAGTTATACTGATACTACATATACTAATGTTAATGGTTGTGACAGTACTGCAACACTTAACTTAACTATCAATGAATCAGATTCTACATCAACATTTATTTCTTCTTGTAATAGTTATACTTGGGATGGAATAGTATATACCAATAGTGGTGCTTATACTAATACGTATAGTAATATTAATAGTTGTGATAGTCTTCATACACTTAATCTAAATATTAATACAAGTCCAAATACTTCAATCATCCTAGGTAATACGCAAGTAAATTATTTGTCAATCGAAACATATAATGTAGCCCAAAATATTGGTTCAACATTTAATTGGTATCTTAATAGCGGAGGAATTATTATCTCAGGTCAGAACACAAACTCCATACAGGTTCAGTGGGGTAATAATAGTGGTAATTATGATTTATATATTATAGAAACTGATAGTAGCGGTTGTGTTGGTGATTCTGTTAACATAAATATTAGTATTAATTCTGTCTCTATTATTGAGAATATTAATCTTTCAAAAAATAAAAATCTTATTAAAGTAACAGACCTATTAGGTAGAGAAGCAAAACAAACAAATCAGCCTCTACTCTACTTATACGATGATGGAACAGTAGAGAAAAGAATAACAATAGATTAACAATCAAAAAAATACTACTTATATTACTTTGCTTGCCTTTGCTTTTTACTAGTTGTAAAAAAGAGATTATTGAAGGATGTACTGATCCAATAGCAATAAATTACAATTCAGAAGCAGAAGAAGATGATGGTTCGTGTACTTTTGGTCTTATAGGGGATGTCTGGCTTGTAGATTATATTGAAAAAAGTGCGATAGTCAATTCAGATACTTTATACTTTAGTTCAGGACCACCAGGATTTGGTGATCCTGCTTCTTTACATATTACCAATAATAACTTATATACAACAATTAATGGATTTCCTGCAGATACTAATGATTGGTATATTAATGGAGACTCATTATATATCGAATCAGAAGTGTTTAAATTTATGGTAACAAAAAATGAATTAGAATTAAAAGGCTCTTTTGAAGGTGGAATGGTTTTTCCAATAGATATTACAATAAATGCAACAAGATAAAATTAAAACAATAGATTAACAATGAAAAAACTACTTTACCTTTTATTACTTTGCTTACCTATGATTGGGTTTGGGCAGAACAATACACCTTCACTTGTATCTAGTTCAGGAGATTATTATGCAACTCCTGATATTTATATGGAAT
>PAHP01000004.1 GCA_002705205.1 Flavobacteriales bacterium | reverse complement strand
TGATGTGTATTATAAAGACGCAAATGGATGTATTGCATCGGAGCAACTAACATTAAATGAGCCTCCTAATCTATCAGGTTCTGCTAGTGTAACTCAGTTAGTTGATTGTTATGGTGCAAATACTGGAGAGATTACTTTTCTTGTTGATCCGTTCCCTAATTCTGGTGTTGGGCCATATGATTATTCACTTGATAGTTTAACGTTGCAAAGTAGTCCAGTATTTGGCAATTTACATGGAGATAGTATTTACAATGTAGGTGTACAGGATAATAATGGCTGCCAATATTTTGTGACAGTACCTTTAGCTCAGCCGTCTCAAATTATTTTTTCTGATTCCCTGTCAAATTACAATGGGCTTCAAGTAAGCTGTGATGGTGCTCAAGATGGGAGTATAGATTTTATTAGTACTAGTGGAGGATTAGCTCCGTATGATTATTCTATAGATGGAGGGGGATCATTTAGCTCTTTAACTAGTTTTCTAAATTTGTTTGAAGGGGATTATTATATTGAGGTTAAGGATGGAAACGGTTGTATAGAGAGAGATACATTATCATTATTTGATCCTGGTCCATTTACTTTATCGCCAATTATCTCGCCAGTTACTTGTCCTGAGGAATGTGATGGAGAGATCTCTAGTATAAATCCATTTGGTGGTGTTGGTAATATATGGTATGATAAAGATGGAGGGGCGCAGCAAACTTCAGAACAATTTTCAGGACTTTGTGGCGTCCTTACTAATGGGGGCCCTTATATTATAAATGCAATAGATGAGAATGGATGTACAGCATCTTATAGTGCTTCATTGCCTGAGAATCCTGCATTTACCTATACTACTTCAAGTCAAGATGATTTTTGCTCTCAATCAAATGGAGAAGCTACAATTAATATTACACAAGGAGGAACTGGTCTTGGGACTTATTCATATGCTTGGAATACTGTTCCAGTTCAAACTTCTGCTACAGCTACAGGTTTAGCTTCAGGCACTTATTCTGTTACAGTTACTGATGCTGCTGGATGTCAGGTTTCTGAATCAGTTGTAGTAGCTGATTTTCAAGGATTTACGGTTTCTTTTACAACTCTTTCTCCATGTTTAGGAATAAACAGTGGCTCGGCGACTGTCTCTGCTACAGGTACGGCCCCTTACGCATATCAATGGTATGATGTGAATGGAAATCCTATTGGAATAGATTCTCCAACTCTTTCTGGTGTTCCTGTAGGAACTTATTCTGTAGATGTTACAGATAATACAACATGTGTTATTACAGGTACTGTTCAGATTCCTCCTCTTGTAAATCCTATTATACTAGACAGTGTAGTTGTAACAAATAATAGTTGTTTTAATTTGGATGATGCTCAAATTGAAGTTTTTGTAAGTGGAGGGTTTACGCCATATTCATATTCTAGTAATGGATCGTCGCCTCAATCTAATTCAGATTTTGGGCCACTTTCACCTGGTAATTATTATGTACAAGCTTTTGATGCTAATGGATGTTATGTAGATACTCTAATTACACTTGTTTATCCAGGTCTTTTAGAAATTGACAGTGTGGTTTTCACTGATGTTTCTTGTAATGGGGCTAATGATGGCGCTATACAAAGCATTCTTTTTGCTGGAGGGACAGCTCCTTTTGAGTATTCTATAGACAATGGTATTCATCAGACATATATGGGCTTCTCTGGATTAGACCCAGGATGGCATATAGTTCAGATATTTGATGTAAATAACTGTGCTGCTTCTCATAATATTCTTGTTGATGAACCGGATGTTTTAGAAGTAGAAATTACAACCTCAGGGTGGGATTATAATAGTAATAGTGGATTATATACTTACCAGATTAGATGTAATGGGGATAATTCTGGCTTTGCAGATCTTTCAATGGTAGGAGGAATATCTCCATATTCTGGGAATTATATTCTTAATGGAAATTCCACTAATTTCAATCCTTATCAAACTATATCAGGACTTAGTGCCGGTATTTATACTTTTGAAATAACTGATAATAATGGATGTGTATATCAAGAAACGATCCCATTCAATGAGCCAGATTCCATTAGTCATAATTTCTTGCCAACACATGTAAGTTGTATAGATTCAAGTTGGGGTTCTTTAACAGATTCAGTATATGGAGGAGTCGGAGATGCAACATCTTATACCTATGCATGGAGTACAGGAGACAGCACATATACACTAAATAATATTCCAGCTGATACATTCTTTATAACAGTTACAGATGAAAATGATTGTTTGTCACTAGATTCTTTTATAATTAATGATGATAACGCATTAGCAGCAGCTAGTTCAATAATTCAGGATGTTAGTTGTTTTGATGCTTGTGATGGTGAAATTATGGTTGAAGTAACAGGTATTGGAGTACCTTTATTTGATGTTAATAATGACCCATATTATGAATATCAATGGGATGATTTCTTATCACAAACAAATGATACTGTCATAGGTCTTTGTGTAAATAATGCAACAAATTATACTGAATATACTTGTGTCATTACAGACGCTGCAGACTGTCCTGTTACTATATCTGTAACCTTAGTACAGCCAGATTCATTATCTGTTTCAGCAGAGATAACATCAGATTGGTATTACCAAGATGTTTCTTGTTATGGAGCTAGTGATGGAAAAGCAATAGTAGAAGCGAACGGAGGTAATCCAGCTTATACTTATTTATGGTCAGACGGACAAAATTTACCCTCTGCAGTTGGCTTGTCGGCAGGAAATTATGTAGTTGTTGTAACTGATGCGAATGGCTGTATGGATTCAACAGATATTACATTAGTTGAGCCTCCTCAATTAGATTTATCAGTTGCAACAACTAATGTGAGTTGCTTTGGATATGATGATGCGGAAATAACAGCTGACGCTGATGGAGGAACACCTTTTTTAGGGATCCCTCCGGCGTATCTTTATGCTTTTTCAGGATCAACTAATTTTAATAGTGACACAGTGCCTATTTCTACTGCTACAGCCCTTTCACCTGGAATTTATACTGTTACCGTAGAAGATGCTAATGGCTGTATAAATTCAATAGAAAATATTTTTATTACAGAACCGGCAGATGCACTTGGAATAATTGATTTAGATTCAATTAATGAGAGCTGTAATCTAGCTAATGGAGAGATCCACTCTGAGATTGAGGGAGGTGTTCAGCCGTACTCTTATTTATGGAGTAATGGGGAAACTCTAAGTGATGCTTCTGGATTAGTTTCTGGAGTATATACTCTTACCGTAACAGACTATAATGGCTGTCAAGTTGTAGACAGTATTAGAGTATTTGGAAGTATGGAGGTATTCTTACCTGGATATCTTGAGTCTTTTGTCGATTCAATTTGCTTAGGAGAAACAGTTGATTTAAATATAAAGGAACAGCCTGGATTCTCTTATCTTTGGATAAATGAGAATGACACTTTATTGAATAAAACAATTGACACGATTAATTCAATAAATGAATCTGTAGATATTACTGTGTCTCCACAGTATTCTGTAAATATTTATACACTAACTATTTCTGATCCGGAATGTGCACCTTCTTATGATGTAATAGCAACAATATATGTTGATTCTATTAGCCCTATGGTCGATTCAGATCCTGGAGTTGAGACTGGCGAACATCCAATTGTATTGCTAGGAGATAATATTGATTTGTATTCTGTTCCAGAAGGAGGAACTTCTCCTTATTCTTACTCTTGGCAATGGTCTAATGGTTCTACCACCAATGTCAGTGGAGAAATAAGTGATAGCCCTGAAAATTCTGGATGGTATCATGTTATGGTAGAGGATGCTCAAGGGTGCTTAGGTTTTGATTCAATTTATGTTTTAGTTGGAGTATTGCCATATGAGGCGATTACACCTAATGGTGACGGAATGAATGACACATGGATGCTGGAAGGGATGGAACTTTATCCTGATGCATTAATACAAATATTTAATAGATGGGGCGGTTTGGTATATGAATCAGTAGGGGGAACACAATATCAGCCTTGGGACGGTACAAATCAAGGAAATGATTTATCTGTTGGGACTTATTATTATATAATAGACCTCAATACTGGTGACGAAGCTCAAACCGGTACAATTACAATTATTAGATAATATGAAAAATATTAAAATGAAAAGAATATCAATCTTACTTGTTGCAATTTTTTTAGGAGGGATTTTAAATGCACAACAGCTACCTCAAATTACTCAATATATGAGTAATAATTATGTAGTTAATCCTGCTGTTGCAGGAATGTATGATTATTATCAAGTCAATACAACTATTAGAGATCAATGGTCAGGAGGACCTAGAACGACTGTTATAAGTATTTATGGTAAGCATAGTAATAAGGTAGGTCTAGGGGGAACTGTTTACAATGATGTTACAGGACCTACAAGTAGATCTGGAGGAGCAGCCTCATATACGTATGCTTTTTCTTTAAATGAAAAGATTAAACTTTCATTAGCCTTGCAAGCAGGATTCACGCAATTTAAGATTATTAAAAGTGGTTTGTCAGTCAAAGATCAAAGTGATCCAATAATGCTTGGCGGGAATATTGTTAGAGTGTTGCCTGATGCAACCTTTGGGTTTAATTTGAGTGGAGATAAGTGGTATATTGGAGCTGCAATTCCTCAGCTTCTTAGTTCAGAACTTAACTTAATGGAACAGAAGGATGAAGATTTTGAAAGGCTTTATGGTCTTAGTGGTAAATTAGCAAGACATGTCTATGTACTAGGATCTTATACTTATGATATAAACGAAGTGATATCTATTGAGCCTTCCTTCTTTTTAAGATCAGTAAATGGCGCTAAGACACAAACAGATATTGGAATAAAATCTGATTATAAAGAAATATTTTGGTTAGGGATGAATTATAAAATGAATAATGACCTTTCCTCTATTGCTGCTTTATTGGGATATAAGATTAGTGAGAGATTTAATATTGGTTATTCTTATGGGTTACCTTCTACAGATGATTTCACAGGTTCTCATGAGGTGATGTTAGGAGTTAATTTCCCAAATTAAAATATTAAAAGTGATAATTAAGAAAAACCCTCACAGGCGTGAGGGTTTTTTATGTTGTATAATGATTATAAAATAATATACAACCCAAAACAAGTATTACGACAGCGCAAATATATGTTATAATAAAGCATGATTTTGAGTTAAAGACATGCAAGATGTGAACATCTTTTTGTTAATTGATGTTAATTAAAAAACTGATTTAATAAACCTAAAATTAGAAGAATGAAAAAGATGTTGTATTTAATGATTATAGTTTACTCTGTCTCTTGCGGTAATCTAAACTCACAAATAATAGAGGATTTAGATATAGAGGCATTTCATCTAATGCTTAATAAAGGAGATGGAATTATTATTGATGTAAGAACAGCAAAAGAGTTTAGTTCGGGACATATTACTGAGGCTACAAACATTGATTATTATTCTGAACAATTTCTAGAGAAATTAAATATCGTTAGAAAGGATCTCCCTATTTATATATACTGTAGAAGTGGAGGAAGAAGTTCATCAGCAGCTAATAAGATGAAGAAATTAGGATTTAAAAAAGTATATAATTTGCTTGGAGGGATAGCCTCATGGGAATCTAAAGGATATGAAACGATCAGCTCAACAGTAGCACCGATATCAAAACAGCCAAGCATAAGCACAGTAGAGTTAACTAGAATCTTAGATGAAAATAATGTTATTTTGATTAATTTCAGTACGCAATGGTGTGTCCCATGTAAAAAGATGAAGCCTGTAATTGAAGAAATTCAGAGAGAGAATACTAATATGAAGGTTCTTTTTATTGATGCAGATATAAATAAAGGATTAGTTACAGAGTATCAAATTAACAGTGTCCCTACTCTTATTATTTTCCATAATGCAAAAGAAGTGTTTAGGAATGTTGGAATTATTTCAAAAGAAGAATTAATCAACCAACTAAATTAATGCACAAGGATTGAGTAATAATAAATAGTTGTGTAAGATTAATATCTTTGTAATTCATAAACAAAAATAATGAAAGTTGCATTTATTGGTTCAAGAGGTATTCCTGCAAATTATGGTGGCTTTGAAACTTTTGTAGAAGAGGTTGCTGTAGGATTATCAAATAACTATAATTATAATGTTGTTGTCGTTGGAGACATTCATCAAAAACAGAAGGAAAATGATATCTTAAGCTATAAGGGTATAGACATTTTATATTCTAAATATTCAAAGCCAAATCAAACTATTAGGTTTTATCTAGACTCTATGCTTAAAGTTTGGGATGCTGATATTATTTACAGTTGCGGAGTAGGGAATGCATTCTTCTTATTTTTACCATTTATTTTTAAAAAGAAATTTATCACTAATCCTGATGGATTGGGATGGAAGAGATTAAAGTGGTCTGAGAGTGGTAAAAAGATTCTTAAATTTATGTTTTATTTGTCAGCAAGAATAAGTCCCTATATTATTACAGATTCGGTTGCCATTGAGAAAGTTTTTCGAGATAAGTTTAACAGAAAGAATAATATTAATACCATAGAATATGGGGCCTATATTAATCAAACAATTGATCAAGAATCGCCTAAGATAAAAGCTGTATTAGAAAGGTATAAATTAAGTTCGCATCAATATCATTTAGTTGTAAGTAGGCTGGAACCAGAGAATAATGTGGATATTATTATTAAAGGATATCTTATAGAGGATCACAGTTATCCTTTAATTATAGTAGGTAATATTCTAAGGACATCTTTTGTTAATAGTCTTTTAAAGTTAGCTAGTGATAAGGTGGTTTTTATTGGAGGGGTTTATAATAAATTCGAGTTAGAAACTATTAGGTCAAATGCATTTTCTTATCTACATGGGCACTCAGTTGGAGGAACAAATCCATCATTATTAGAAGCTATGGCATCTAAGAATATTTGTATTTGTCATCACAATGAATTTAATAAAGATATAGTAGGAGATTCCGGTTTTTATTTTAAAACACAACAAGATGTTTCTAATATTATTACTAAAATTGAAAATAATGATTTTTCAAATTATAAGGAAGAAGTATTTGCGAAAGTAACAACCCATTTTAATTGGAATAATATTGTAAAATTGTATGATAATTATTTTAAAAAAATAGCTGAATAATGTTGCCAAATTTTCTAATAGTAGGAGCTTCAAAGTGTGGCACAACAGCTTTGTATTATTATTTAAAGCAACATCCAGAGATTTCATTTCCTGATTTAAAAGAACCTAAGTATTTTAGTTCTATTAATGCAAAATTTCCTCATAAAGGAATTGGCGATATTTCAGTTGATAAGTATGCAGTAAAATCATTTGAAGAATACTCTGCCTTGTTTGCTAATATTAAAAACATAAGAGTCGGAGAGGCAAGTCCCGATACAATGTATTATTACAATAAGACAGTGAAAGAAATAAAAGAGAGATTAGGGGATATACCAATTATTATTACTTTAAGAAATCCTGTAAGACGAGCTTTTTCTGCTTATATGTACCTTAAACGAGATAGTAGAGAAAAGCTGTCATTTATAGATGGACTAATGCAAGAAGAAAATAGATTAAGTGCTAATTGGGACTTTATTTGGGGATATAAGAGTTGTGGGCTTTATTACGATCAAGTAAAAAAAATAAAAGATAATTTTACAAATGTTAAAATTGTATTACAAGAAGAATTAAAGAATGACACAGCCGCTATTCTAGAAGATATTTATTCTTTTCTTAATGTAGATATAAAGTTTAAAACGGATGTATCTATTAGTTATAATAAATCAGGCATTCCAAATAATTGGCTTTCAAGATTTTTATTAAGTAGAAATAATATTTTCTCAATAGTGATTCGGGAGATTATGAAGAGAGTAATCCCTAGAAATTTATTGGAAAAAGTTGCTAATAAATCATTAACTAAGCAAATAATTTCAACTAATGAGATAGAATATTTAAAACCTTATTTTTATGATGATATTTGCAATCTTGAAAAGCTAATTGGTAAAGATTTATCTTCTTGGAAATAATATGGAATTAATAAAAGCAAATATTGATAAAGATTTTAATAAGTGGAATGATGTAATTCTGAATTCTCCTGATTTTTATACAATTGCTCATAATCCTTCTTTATTAAAGTTCCTTGAAAATACATTAAAATGGAAGGGGGAGAGTTTTTTTATTATGGATAAAAATGAAATAGTTGCAGTATATCAACATTCTTGCCCGTATGATAATAAGTCAGTTTCAATGCCTCATTTCTCATATGGGGGCATTATTAGAAAAGACAATAGTTATACTGTAATAGAGATTTTTAATCAGATAAAAATGTCTTTGCCAAAATTCTTTGAAATAAGAGGGTTAAAACCATATACTGATTTTTATAATTCTGATAAAGTAGCTACATTTCTAGATCTTCAGGACACCATAGATGGTCAGCTAGCAATGTTTAAATCTAATCATAGAAGAAAAATTAAGAAAGCATATAAAAATAATTTAAAAGTGACGGTAGAATCAACAGAGGAGGCAATGATTGAGTTTTATAAAGTATATACAAAAAACATGTTGCGTTTAGGATCTCCCTCTTTATCAAAAAGATTTTTCTTAGGATTATTAAAAGAGTATGCCTATGGAGATATAAAAGTATTTTTAGTTTTTAAAGAAAAAGAAATTATTGGAGGGGCTGTTTTACTTTCATATAATGATTTTGTTGAGGATTGTTGGCTGTCTACTTTAAGTAAGTATAATTATCTTTACACTAGTGTTATTTTGTATTGGGAGATGATAAGATTTTCTATTTTAGAGCAGAAAAAGATTTTTTCATTTGGCAGAAGCACAAAAGATAGCTCCTTATTAAACTTTAAGAGACAATGGAAGCCAATAGAAAAACAATTATTTTTTTCATATTCAGAAGAACAAAAGTTAAGCTTAAAGAAGATGACTTTTTTAACTAATCTATGGAAATTATTGCCATTAAGAGTTGCTAATTTTATAGGTCCTACTATAGCAGATAAATTATATTAAATGAGGATATTAACTTTTGATATTGAAGATTGGTTCCATATACTTCAGAAATACCCTGATGATATACTAGATAAATGGTCTAATTATGAAGTTAGAATTCATCAAGGGATGGACAAGATTTTTAAGATCCTTGATGAAAATAATATCAAGGCTACTTTTTTTGTCATAGGATATATTGCTAGGAAACATCCAGAGATAGTAAAAAGAATACATGATTTAGGATATGAAGTTGGAGCACACTCAGATATGCATAAAGTTGCTTACACACAATCAAGAAAACAATATGGAGAAGATTTATCTAATTGTATTAATAGCTTGCAAGATATAACAGGAGAAAAAATAGTTTCTTATAGAGCTCCTGGATTTTCTATTAAAAAAGAAAATGTTTGGGCCTTTGAAGTCTTAAGCGAATTAGGAATTAAATATGACGCTTCTATTTTTCCTGCTTCTAGAGAAGATGGAGGATTTGATGATTTTGCAGAGAGCACGCCTTCAGTTATAAAATATAAGGGTGTCAAGATAAAAGAATTTCCTATGAGTGTTAATACAGTTTTTGGAAAAAGATTTACTGTAACTGGCGGGGGGTATTTTAGATTTTTCCCTTATAGATTCATGAGGAAAATGATAGCAAGATCTAATTATACAATGACTTATTTTCATCCAAGAGATTTTGATTCTGAACAGCCAATGCTAGATGGCTTATCATTAAAGAGAAAGTTTAAGTCTTATTATAACTTATCGAAATCATATACTAAATTAAAACAATTGGCATATGATTTTGATTTTATTGATATTAGACAGGCAGAGAAAATGATAGATTGGGATCAAGCCCCTTTGGTAGATTTAACTCATTATTCAGACAATAAATAAATCTGAAGCAATAGCATCTGCAAATGCTTTGCCTTCTTTTGTTAGTGTATATTTATTTTTATTTATGCTAATGTATTTTCTAGCACACCATTTTTCTATTTCGCATATGAAATAGGAAGCAATTTTTTTATTAAATTTTTGTTGGATTATAGATAAATCTACCCCCCAAACTGTTCTTAAAGATGTAAAAATATATTCATTGTATTGTTGTTCTTTGCTTAATGTTTCAGTTTGAAAATATGTTGATTTATTAATTAATGCAGAAATATATTCTTTGTTTGATGAAACATTCCAGCTTCTACTAGAACCATTAAAAGAGTGAGCTGAAGGCCCAATTCCTAAATAATGCTTATTCTCCCAATATCCAATATTATGCGTTGAAAAAAAATCTTTTTTCCCAAAGTTAGATATTTCATAATGGACAAATTCATTCTTCATAGCTTTTTCTTGTAGTAGATTGAATTGTGAGATTGTTTTCTCATCTGATAATATTTTAACTTTCTTTTTTTTCACAAGATTATATAGAGCTGTTTTTGGTTCAATAGTTAACGCATAGGCAGAAAAATGAGGAATATCTAATTTAAACATAATATTAAGACTCTTTTGCCAATCTCTCAAAGATTGATTAGGTAAGCCATACATTAAATCAATAGTGATATTTTTAAACCCAACTTTTTTTGCGATCTTAATACAATTTATTGCTTCTTTTGAGTTATGTGACCTATTCATAAATTCTAAATCTTTATCATGAAAAGACTGGACGCCAATACTTAATCTATTAATTCCATTTTTTTTTAATGCAATAAGCTTCTTGGTACTTATGTCGTCAGGGTTGCACTCTAAAGTAATTTCAGTTTTATTATTTATAGAATAATGGATATTAATAGTAGTAAGTAATTCTTTAATTTCACTTACTGATAATATTGAAGGCGTTCCACCGCCAAAATATATAGTTTCAAGTTCTTTTGAATCAAGATAATCTGCTCTTTGAGTAATTTCTTTTTTCATGCAGTTTATCATCTCAGTTTTGTCTTTCTGAGAAATTCTAAAATGAAAATTACAATAGTTACATTGCTGTTTACAGTAGGGGATATGAATATAAATACTAGCCAAAAATTAAATGTAAAATTCTTTTGCTAATATAAAAAACCTTTTAAATTTGCAATTATTAATAATAAGTCTAAATAAAAATAACGGAAAATGAAAAAAAGAGTTTTAATCTTCATGGCTTTTGCATTTGGAACAAGTCTAATGGCGCAAAATAGTGCTGAAAAAATTATTGCAGGAAATCCTGGTTTGCATATTGGTGGGTACGGGCAAATTGATTTTAATTTAAACGAAAGAGATGGAACAATTCACAACAATGGTAAGCT
>PAHP01000003.1 GCA_002705205.1 Flavobacteriales bacterium | reverse complement strand
CTAACAGAGATTACAAGTGGATCAGGCTCAGTAAAAGTAATTGGACCAAACTCATCATAAATACCAGCAGTACTTGATCCATTAGGGAAACCTCCATTTCCATTATAATATGCAGCAGAATCAACTACACGAACATACCAATCAAGACTAGGGTCAAAATTATTTAGATTAAGTGTTGTTGTTTGCGTTTGATTTGTTGAAATTTGTGACAGAAAAAAACCCGGAAAAAAATACCTTCCTACAATACATTGATATGTTGTTGCTGGACTTGTTTGATTAATCTCTATTTGCATCTGATCATTTGTATACTGCCCATTACAAGTAATTGGTTGACTAATAAATGCAGTGTCAATAGAAAGGATTTGTGTGGTAGGGTCTATCAGTGACAAATCAGAAGAAGACTGAGATAATAGGCTAATCTTATTACCAAATTGATCAACTAAGAAGGTACGCCAATCTATATTATAATTGCCATAGCTTGCTGCTGGCCTAAATCGTTTTTTTATTATAATGGATTGAACTCCACCTTGAACTATCATAATACCAGTAGAATCTCCTGATACAAAACTCCAATATCCTACGGCATCCCCATTAGAATTAATATTATAGTCTAAGTTGGACCAAGATCCCAAAAAAGGATTAAACCATTTTAAATCGAAGTCTCCTTGTGAGATTGAGGTTGAAATATCAGAATGGGATACCTCAAACTCTGGGCGTATACGAATATCACAGTTACTAGTATTTGTTAGAATTAAGGTGTCATAAGACCAAACCCAAGTAGCATATACATTTTCAGGAGAAAAATCGGTTGATTCAGTTAATAAAGACTCTACACAACTAGTGCTTACCGTTAAAGCATGTGAGCTAAAATAATCACCAGAATTACCCTTTGAGGTCTCTGGATATAATACAAAAAGGCAAATTATAATTGATATGAACGAAAGAAATTTATACATATATCATGGATTTAAATTCTCCAAATTTAACAATTATTTATTGCCGTTTAAAAAAATCTATATCTTTTAGTATTCGGTGAAAATGGTAATGGAGACGATCATCTTCTAAAAAACAAAAAAGGAGATTATCAAAAGATAATCTCCAATTATGTACCCGGGACGGGACTTGAACCCGTACGGACTAATGTCCATTGGATTTTAAGTCCAACGTGTCTACCAATTCCACCACCCGGGCAGGGTGTTTTTTAATGAACTTTATTGAGCGAGTGATGGGATTCGGACCCACGACCCTCACCTTGGCAAGGTGATGCTCTACCCCTGAGCTACACTCGCATTGGGTCAGCAAATTTAAATAAATAATCAAATCTACAAAGCCAAAAACTATTTTCCTATTAGTTTTTTTATCTCATTCAATTTCATTAACGCCTCAACTGGTGTTAATGTATTGATATCCAGATCGCTTATTTCATCTCTAAGGTCTTCAAGTATAGGGTCATCAAGTTTAAAGAAACTCATTTGCATATCATTCTCAGTACTTATTGGATTGCTATTTTTTTCTGTTCCTCTTGTAGCCTCAAGTTGTTTTAATATCTTTTCTGCTTTTCTTATAATTCTCTTTGGCATACCTGCCATTTTAGCCACATGTATCCCAAAACTATGCTCACTTCCTCCTTCTTTTAATGTTCTGATAAAAATGATATTCTTTCCACTTTCTTTTACAGATACATTATAATTCTTTATTCTATCAAATTGCTCAGTCATTTCATTCAATTCATGATAATGAGTAGCAAATAAGGTCTTAGATTTTGTGGAATGTTCATGCAAATATTCAGCTATTGACCAAGCTATTGAAACTCCATCGTAAGTACTTGTCCCTCGTCCTATCTCATCAAGTAATATCAGACTATTATTCGATAGATTATTCAATATACTAGCAGTCTCATTCATCTCTACCATAAAAGTAGATTCTCCCATTGAGATATTATCAGAAGCTCCTACTCTAGAAAATATCTTGTCAACTAAGCCAATCTCTGCTGATTTTGCCGGAACAAAACCACCTATTTGAGCCATAAGAACTATAAGAGCTGTCTGCCTTAATAATGCCGATTTCCCTGACATATTAGGACCTGTAATCATCATTATTTGTTGCTTTTCTCTATCTAAAGTTACATCATTTGGAATATATGGATCTCCTATTGGTAACTGTTTCTCAATAACAGGATGTCGACCTTTTTTGATAATTAATTCAGAACCTCCATTAACAACTGGCTTAACATAATCATTTCTTTTTGCTATTAATGAGAAGCTTAACAAACAATCAAGTTGTGACACTAAATAAGCATTTAATTGTATGGACTCAATATGCGATGAGATAGATTGGACTAACTCAGTATATATCTTATTCTCAATCGCTAATATTCTATCCTCAGCACTTAATATCTTATGTTCATACTCCTTTAATTCTTCTGTAATATACCTTTCTGCACTTACAAGTGTTTGTTTTCTTATCCACTGTTCTGGTACTTGATCCTTAAACCTATTTCTTACCTCAAGATAATAGCCAAAGACATTATTAAATGATATTTTTAATGAAGAGATACCTGTCGCCTCAATCTCACGTTCAAGCATCTTATCTAGGTAATTCTTTCCAGAATTTTGGATATCTCTCAACTCATCAAGTTCAGAATCTACTCCTTCTCTTATTATATTTCCTTTGTGTAATAAAACAGGAGGATTGTCACTTAATTCTGATTCAATCTTAGCTCTTATAGCATCACAAGCATCTATTCTATTGGAGATCTTATTTAAAGCTTTATTCTTTGATTTAGAGCAAGCATCCTTGATAGGTTTTAATGATTGCAAGGCATCTTTGAGTCTACTACACTCTTTTGGGTTTATTCTTAAAGTAGCGACTTTTGAAATTAATCTTTCTAAATCCCCAATTGCACTTATCTCCATTTCTAATACTTCAGAGATCTCTTCATTCTCTATTAACTGCTCAACAATTTGATGCCTTTCTGATATCAGATTAATATCCTTTAATGGCAAGGCTAGCCATCTTCTTAACATCCTTGCTCCCATAGCTGATTTTGTTTGATCAAGCACGTTAATAAGTGTAATTGCATTCTCATTTGGAGAATGAAAGAGTTCCAAATTCCTAATTGTAAACCTATCCATCCAAACATAACTCTCTTCTTTTATTCTGCTTATAGATAAGATATGTTTTGTTTGATGATGCTGTGTTTCATTAAGATAATGCAATGCCACAGCCGAAGCAATGATTCCATCTTCTAAATCTGATATGCCAAAACCCTTTAAAGATTTTGTGTCAAATTGTTTATTAAGTAACTCATTAGCATAATCAGAAGTAAATACCCATTCATCCAACATAAAGGTATAAAATGAACTTCCAAAATCTTCTTCAAATTTTCTTCTCTTATTCCTCTGGTAGATTACTTCTGTTGGAGTTAAGCTTTGTAATAACTTATCTATATAGTCTACTGTTCCCTCAGCAACTAAAAACTCCCCAGTTGAAATATCTAAGAATGAAATCCCAATATTCTTTTTGCCATAATAAACTGATGCTAAGAAATTATTCTTCTTAGTTTCAAGTGTCAATTCATTATAAGACACTCCAGGAGTAACAAGTTCTGTAACACCTCTTCTTACAATTCCTTTAGTAGCTTTAGGGTCCTCCAGCTGATCACAGATTGCAACTCTTTCTCCTGCTCTTACTAATTTTGGCAAATAAGTATCTAATGAGTGATGTGGAAAGCCTGCCAATTCAATTTTTGAGTCCCCATTATTTCTAGCAGTAAGAACTATCCCTAATATATTTGATGTTTTAATGGCATCTTCACCAAAAGTCTCATAAAAGTCACCTATCCTAAACAAAAGTAAAGCCTCAGGATGCTTCGCTTTGATAGCATTATACTGCCCCATCAAGGGAGTAACTTTCTTTTCTTTCTTCTTCTTAGTTACCAAAAATTTATTCTTTAATTTTGTAGCAAATATAAGTGATGAGAAAGTTAAAAAACAAAGAATTACAAAGAATAAATATTGACGAGTTTAAAAGTGCTAAGAAAACACCTATCACTATTGTACTTGACAATGTTAGAAGTGCTTTAAATGTTGGATCAGTATTCCGGACTTCTGATGCTTTTTTAATTGAAAATATTATATTATGCGGTATAACTTGTACTCCTCCAAATAAAGAAATTCGTAAGGCTGCCCTTGGAGCAAGCGATTCTGTTAATTGGGAGTTTGAGAAAAATACAATTGATGCTGTTACAAGATTAAAAAGAAGTGGCTACCATATCTTTGGCATTGAGCAAGCTAATAAATCCTCAAAACTTAATAACTTCACTTTAGCTAATCAACCTATTGCTATTATTATGGGAAATGAGGTTAATGGGGTCTCTCAGGATGTAATAGACATCTGTGACGAAGTATTAGAAATCCCTCAATTTGGAACAAAGCATTCCTTAAATATATCTGTAACAACTGGAATAATTATATGGGAATTATGGAAAAAGCTAAATGCTTAATCATTAATTTCAAAATCAACTCTTCTATTAATTTCTTTAAAGGCGTTTGCTTTAGTATTAACTTCAATTCCATTTTCTATCGTAATAGCTGTAGATAAAGGATCTGCTTCACCTTTAGTAATTGGAGTTAATCTATTAATATCAATACTATAATTAGATACTAAATAATTAATTACAGACTTTGCTCTTCTCAATCCTAATTTTTTATTAGCTTTCGCATTCCCAACATTATCCGTGTTACCGATCACATTTAAAGCTATCTCTGAATTATTCTTTAATAGTAGTGCTATAGTGGCTATCCTATTTTTATTTGAGGATGTCACAACAGAACTTCCAGAGCTAAAGTATATTGAAGGGAAGTAGATCATTCCCGCACCACTTAGGTGGTTGTTATTACCAATATTCATCCCAAACTGATTCACCATAGAACCAACTTGAGTATTGCTTTCTAAATCTTTACTATTTGGAACTCCATCTTTATCATCATCAAGCTCAACGCCATTAGCATCCACTACAACAAATCTATTCGAAAACGGATCTGCATCTCTATAATCCGGCACATTATCCATATCTACATCTAGCGCATTCCCTGAGCCATCAACAGCTACGCCAAGAGGTGTATTAGGATCTTTATCAAATGCATCAGCTACTCCATCATTATCTGCATCATCAGTAAATCCTTCAATTCTTACATTTAATATTGAGACATCATCTTTTAAAACATCAACTGGGCTAGCCCAATCCTTCTTGTAGTCATGATCTCCAATCTTATATGAAACCCCAACTGAAAGAAAAGCAAAATTATCATTTTTGTATTGTGTACTCATGACAGAAGCATCCCATTTATCAGTTAAAGCATTTCTAATAGTGTAATCAAGATTTAACTCAATTCTATAATTTATCCTATAATTTGCACTCAGCCCATAAAGATAAACAGTCTCTTTTGTCTGATTTAAAAAAGGCTCCTTTTGATTACCATAACCTTCCGAAGATGCATTAGTATTAGGGCCTTGATCAGAATATCCATAACTATAAATATAAGAATCTGATAGTAAGTTTCTTCTTATAGTATTAAAAGTGTTATAACCAACTCCTAGCTTCCCCTTAAAATAAACCTTATTACCTTTCCTAGATTGATTAAAATATGACATTAGGTTTGTTAAATCCACATTTAGCAATAAATCTATCTCAGTAAAAGAGGTTAAAAATTTATCTCCATTATCCTCATAATTAGAATTCCATGGATCAAAAACCATATAGCCTGAATACTGATTCTTTCTTCTTAAACCACCAAACTTACCTGCTGTAACTTCTGTAGCTAAAGAATAAAGTGCATTTACTCTCTTTTCTAAATTAAATGACATGGCTGTTTTTAACTCATAGAAATTTCCTATTTCTTGATATGCTGGATAATGATTATATTGTGCAATATCACCTTTAAATTTTGTAACTCCATAATTTAAACCAAAACTCCACCCTTGCCATAATCTAAAGCTCCTTTCCTTTTGAGATGAGCCAACTTTAGTTGATTGCATATTAGCCTTTTTACTATTTAAAGCATTTGCAATAGCATTCTCTTGGGCATTTATTTGTGAAATAGAACCCACTAAAAACAAACCTATTATTAGTATTTTATTTATCATAAAGAGCTTAAAAAGATCTGCAAACTTAGTCAAATGTTTTTGTATCTGAAAATTACTAACAATTAATGTGCAAAAAGAGACAATACTACTAATATGAACAGTAATTATTTTTCTACATTTGCAACAATTATAAACATAACAAAAAAACACAAATGGGAACCTCAAAAATCTTTTACATCTTAATAGCTGCAGCAATCATGAGTAGCTGCGGACTAGATAAAATGGCAAACAAATATGACAATGTAAGTTTTACAACTACTCCGCCAACACTACAAGCGCATGGGGGCAAGGTTGGGGTGTCATTAGATGCATCATTTCCAGAAAAATACTTTGCAAAGAAAGCAACTGTTGATTTTACTCCAGTACTAGTATATCAAGGAGGTGAAACGGCTTTTAAAACAATTAGAGTTCAAGGTGATGACGCGACAGGTGGTGAGGCAACTATTTTTAATCTAACAGGTGGTAGTTTTAAATATCAAGATGCAATTATTTATACCGATGAAATGATGAACTCAACTCTTGAGCTAAGAGCTACTGCCAGAATTAAAGATAAAGAGAAGGTGTTAGGCCCTGTCAATATTGCAAATGGTGTCATTGCAACATCTACAAGAGTACACGAAAATGAAGATCTAGCAAATAATAATCATGGTTACGAGCGTGAAACAATTTTAGAAGAATCAGCTACAATCTATTTTTTGGTCAATCAGTCAAACATAAGAACTACTGAAAAAAGTGATAGTGATATTAAAGCATTAAGAGCTTTTGCAAAAAAAGGACACAAAACTCATTCTATAGAAGTTATTTCATACGCTTCTCCAGAGGGAAGTGTAAACATGAACGATAATGTCTCAGAAAGAAGGATGAAAAGCACCTTAAATTATACTAAAAGATTATTAAGATCTTTAAAAGTTGACGGAGCAAGAAATAATGACTTATATATTGAAAACTCAGTTGGTGAAGACTGGGAAGGCTTTGAAACTTTAGTGAAAGGGTCAGATATAAAAGACAAAAGAAGGATTAATAAAATAGTAAACTCGATTGAAGATGTTGAAGTAAGAGAACAGCAAATTAGAGATTTAGCAGAGATATATGATGCTCTTGAAGACAATGTGTTACCACAACTAAGAAAAGCAACAATTATTATAAGGTCATACGAGCCAAAAAGAACAGATGAAGAAATTGCTGCCCTATCAACTACTAATCCTGAGGAGTTAAATGTAAAAGAACTATTATTCTCAGCGACATTAACAAATGATGAAATTACTCAAACTACTATTTACAATAAAGCTGTTGAGCTACACAATGACTGGAGAGGTTATAACAATATCGCCTGCATGTATTTAGCAAAAGGTGAGCTTGATCAAGCTGCAATATTTTTAGAGAAGGCTGAAAACCTTCAAACAGAAAAAAAACATGACATTTTAACTAATCAAGGAATTATCTTCTCCAGGAAAGGGCAATTAGGAAAAGCTCAAAAACTATTTGACCAAGCTAATACAACTGAAAAAAATCAAGCTATATTAGATATAAAACAAGGTGAATATTCGAAAGCATCAAGATTCTTTAAAAATAAGAAGTCATACAATGCAGCTTTAGCACAATTACTAAATGGCAAAAATAGTGCTAACTGTAATGAAAATACTGCTGATTGTTATTACCTAAATGCGATTGCTAATACAAGATCAGGAGATAATGAAAGTGCAATCAAAAATCTAACAAAAGCAATTAAGGAGAATCCTTCTTACAAATTAGAAGCAGTTAAGGATTTAGAATTCATTAACCTAAGAACAAATAATTCATTTATTGCACTAACAAAATAATAATGCAAAATAAATAATATCGTAATAACCCCGAAACTGGGGTTATTTTTTAGATATGCAACAAATAAGAAAGCCAAATTTCATGATTGTTGGAGCAATGAAAGCTGCAACAACTTCATTATATACCTATTTAAAGCAACACCCTGACATATTTATGAGTTCTATTAAAGAACCTAAATTCTTTAATAATATTGGCAAAGATCCAGAACTTCAACTTCATGCGAAAGGCATGAGGAAAATAAATACATTTAAAGAGTACTACTCACTTTTTGAAGACGTAAAAAATGAAACTGCAATTGGAGAAGCATCAGTTTCGTATCTTTTTGATGAAGATTGTGCTAAACTAATAAATCAACACCTACCTGAAACAAAAATTATTGCAATATTAAGACAGCCTGTTGATCGTGCCTATTCAAACTTCTTACATGCAAAGAAAGCAGATAAAGAAAAGATTCCCTTTTTTGAGGATGCTTTTGAAGAAACAAAAAGAAAAAAGGAAAAAGACCAACCAATAAAATACTATAAAGAAAAAGGTTATTATACAGAACAATTAAAACGCTACTACAATTTATTTCCAAAAGAAAACATTAAAATACTACTATTTGAAGAAGTTACTAGTAACCCTGTTGCCACTTCACAAAAGATCTTTGATTTTCTTAATATAGACAGTAACTTTATTCCTAACACAAGCACAAAAGTTAATGTATCTGGAGCTCCAAAAGGGCTGTTTGGGTGGTTAATCATGAAGCTCAGATATTATAACCTAATTCCTGATATCCAATTCAGCAAATATCTACCTCAGTTTATAATACAGATTATTTTCAATGCAGCATATAAGAAAGCACAGCCTCTAAGTAGAACATTAAGAAACAGGCTTACAAACCAATTCTACAAAGAAGAAATAAGAAAACTAGAAAAATTAATAGAGCAAGATTTATCTCATTGGCTTGGCTCTAGGGCCTTATGATTTACACCGCTAAATGACTCTGAGAAGCAAGCTTTAATTGCCCTATAAATACTTTCATCTTTAACAAAATCAATATTTGTCACATCTAATATTAAGACAGGAAAATCATCTTGCTTTTTTAAATAATCAAGATACTTATTCTGAATATTATACAAATATTCATCGGAGATATCTTGTTCAAAGTCCCTACCTCTTTTTTTAATATTCTGTTGCAATCTATTAATATCAGCATATAAATAAACTACCAAATCAGGTTTTGATAAAGATGAGAGCATTATATCAAACAACTTATTAAATAATTGCATCTCATCTGTTTTTAGATTGTTTTGTGCAAATATTTTTGACTTTATAAAAAAATAATCTGACACAGTATAGGGTTGAAAAAGGTCTTGTAAATCTAGATTCTTAAGTTGATAATATCTTTCAGCCATAAAAAATAACTCAAGAGGGAAGGCATGCTTATCTGGATCTTTATAAAACTTTGGTAAGAATGGATTCTCAGCAAATTCTTCTAAAATTAATCTTGCTCCAGAATCATTAGCCAACATACTTGCTAATGTTGTTTTTCCACTTCCAATGTTTCCCTCAACTGCAACGTGTTTATACTGCATACTCCTCTACTTTCTCAGCATCTTTTGATTCCCGTAATAGTTCAGAAATTGTTTTCTGATATTTTGGATGAATATATGCTGGTGCGATCTCATTTAATGGCTCTAGAACAAAATTTCTTTCATGCATATGTTTATGTGGAATGCATAAATCAGAGGTTTCAATTATATCATCATTAAAAAATATAATATCAATATCAATTAGTCTCTCTCCCCATTTTTCAAGCCTTACCCTTCCTAGTATCTGCTCAATTTCTAATGCACAATCCAAAGTAAGGGTAGCGGTAAAATCTGTTTCTACTTTAACTATCTGATTTAAATAGCTTTCTTGCCCATCAACCCTCCATGGTGCACTTTCATATACCTTTGATTTTGATACTACAGCGCCTATTCTTTCAGAGATCAAATTAATTGCATCAATCAAAGATTGCTCTCTATCTCCTAAGTTACTTCCTAATTGCAAAAATACTTGATTCATGAATTCTTTTTTATAAGACTCAAATATAACAAGATTGACAGATACTACTCTCTAAAAAAACATTATTTTTATCAACTAAAAAAAGAAAATGAAAGCTTTCCTTAGAAATATACTATCTACAATTATAGGTATCATATCAACAGTTCTTATTATTACTTTATTATTTATTGGACTTATCGCAATTATAAGTCCAGATACTGAAGTTAAAATTAAAGAGAATTCTATTCTTCAAATTGATTTAGCGAATACAACTGTTGTTGAGAGATCCTCAGAGAATCCATTTGATGGATTTAATCTTTCAGGCAATATTCCAAAGACAATTGAATTAAGGACTCTGCTAAATAATATTGAAAAAGCAAAATATGATAATAATATAACAGCTATATACATTAGCTCATCAATAATAAAAGCTGGCCTTTCACAAACTGAAGAAATTAGAAATAAGTTATTAGAATTCAAAAAGACTGGAAAACCTATTATTGCATATTCTGAGGTATATTCACAATCGGCATATTATTTAGCCTCCGTTGCAAATAACATTTATCTTAATCCTGTAGGAATAGTAGAATTAAAGGGATTATCTATCTCTCAAATGTTTTTCAAAGGTCTTTTAGAAAAGTTAGATATTGACATGCAAATTATCAGACATGGTAAGTTTAAAAGCGCTATTGAGCCATTTACTTTAGATAAAATGAGTAGAGCTAACAGAGAGCAAATGCAGTTATTACTTAATTCTTTTGCTGATAACATTATGGATAGTATTGCAAATCAAAGAGGACTTTCATTATCTAAGATCCAGGAGCATGCAAATAATCTTAGCCTTGAAGATGCAAGAAGTTGTCTCAAATTAAATTATGTTGATGCTCTTTTGTATGAAGATCAAGTTAAGGACAGTTTACTTATTATATCAAATAGCAAGAAATTAAACTTCATTTCTATCAAAAAATATAGTAATATAAAGCCCCGAAATGAAGATATTAGTAGAAATAAAATTGCTGTTATTTATGCAACAGGAACTATTAACTCTGGAAAAGGAGATGAAAAAAGTATAGGATCTAAGACTACTTCCAGAGCCATTAAAGAAGCTAGAGAAGATAAGAATGTCAAAGCAATTGTACTTAGAATTAATTCTGGTGGTGGTAGCGCATTGGCATCAGATGTAATCTGGAGAGAAACTATCCTAACTAAGAAATCCAAGAAACCTCTAGTTGTTTCTATGGGTGACTATGCAGCCAGCGGAGGATATTATATTGCTTGCGCTGCTGACAGTATTGTTGCAAATCCCACCACTCTTACTGGCTCTATTGGAGTTTTTGGCATGGTACCAAATCTTCAAGATTTCTATAAAAACAAGTTGGGGATTACTATTGACACGGTTAATACAAGCAATTCAGCAGACATGGGGCAAAATAGGCCTCTTACTAATTTTGAAAGAAAAAAAATTCAAAAAGGAGTTGAAGGGATTTACAGCACTTTTATTGCCAATGTATCTGAAGGTAGAAAAATGAGTACTGAAGCTGTAGATGAAATAGGTCAAGGAAGAGTCTGGACAGGTTATGATGCAAAAGCTATTGGATTAATTGATACATATGGAGGAATTGAAAAAGCAATTGAGATTGCTAAGAATCTGGCTAAAATTGAAGATTACAGAATCATATCCTTGCCTAAAAAGAAAGATCCTTTTTCTGAGTTTGCTAAAGAATTAAAAGGAGAAACAAGCATCTCAGATCTTATACTGCAAAAAATAGGCTTACAAACTCCACTTGCAGATCCTATAGAGGAGATACTAAAAGCAGATAAAATGCAAGCAAGAATTCCATTTATGATGAAATTAAAATAATGTCCCTTGCGTAATCTCTGATACTGAAAAATCTGAGATAAAACCTTCATGAGAACGGACATTAAATACTCTATCATCATCTAATAATAAATACTGCCCCTTTATTCCCAATAAAACCCCTTCAATAACTGGAAATTTATCGAGCTTAACACTTTTAATCTTATTAGGATACTGATTTACGGGATATTTAATCTCAGTAACAGTATTATCTGGTAAAATATATTTTTTCAACTCTTCAGGGACATGAAGAGATAGTTCCTCTTTCATTTTTACTAAATCAACTGATTCAGGAATTCCTGAAAGCATCTTTCTCCAGTTAGTAACATCCGCAACAAACCTCTTTAATACAACCTCAATGTCTCCAGAGAATCTTCTATTTGGAACTTCAGCAAGTAAAATAGCTTGACTTGCTCCTTGATCCATCCACCGCACCACACCCTGACTACCTCTTGTTATCCCTACTTTTATTCCACTGGAATTTGCCAAATAAACATAATGAGGTGCAATCTGAAATTCTTTTTCCCATGCTAAATCTCTTTCTTCAATACCAAGATGAGCTGTACAAAGTTCTGGTTTAAAAATACTTTGAGACGCTAATGGTGATTCCCAATAACACTTATAACAGTATCCAGAATTTCTGTAAAACGAATCCATCTTCTTGCCACAACTACAAACAACCACTCCACTCCAATCTATCTTTACTTTTTTGCCAATATAGTTATTCATAAGGTGCACCTTACCGTTAATATCTAACGTATAGTTTACAACATCATTTAATTCAGTATCCATTTTTTTAAGCGTATCTCTAAACATATTTTTTGTATTTTTCAATCTTTAAATCTACAAAAATTGAGAAACTTTTCAATAAAAAACTCTTTACTTTCTTTAATAATGAGAAAGCGCATCAAAAATATTAATGCGTTTATTAGTAATCCTATTAAAACCCAAGAAAACGTATTAGCTTATTTAGTATTAAAAGCGAAAGAAACACAATTTGGGAAAGAACATAAGTTTAGCAGAATCTATGATTATAAATCATTCAAGAATCAAATACCTGTAAGGGATTATAATGATTTGTCACCGTATATTAATAAAGCGAGAAACGGAGAAAAAGAAGTGCTCTGGCCAGGAAAAATAAAATGGTTTGCTAAATCATCAGGGACGACAAATAGTAAAAGTAAGTTTATTCCGATTAGTAAAGAATCACTTTATGATTGTCATTTTAAAGCGGGCAAAGATATGCTCTCTCTTTATGAAAATAATTATCCAAATACTAACATTTACAATGGGAAAGGACTAATGTTAGGAGGCTCAATATCAAACTCATTATATGGTGATTATAAAGAAGGTGATTTGTCAGCTATTTTATTAGCTGAGTTTCCTTTTTGGGTAAGTTATCATAGGATCCCAGATATTAAAACTGCAGTAATGAATGATTGGAAAGAAAAATTAGATCGTATTGCAAAGCAAGCAATGCATGAAGACATAACAAATCTAACTGGCGTCCCCTCATGGATGCTTATTCTACTTAAGAAGGTTCTAGAATTAAGCGGGAAGAGAAATATCTCAGAAGTATGGCCAAATTTAGAACTTTATATGCATGGAGGTGTCAACTTTGGACCTTATAAAAAACAATTCCAAGAACTTATTCCATCTAAAAGAATGAATTACATTCAAGGGTATAATGCCTCAGAAGGATTTCTTGCAATCCAAGATCAACATAATACTGACGACATGCTACTAATGCTTGACTATGGTATCTTCTATGAATTTATTCAAATAGATGATCTGAACAAATGCAAACTAGATACAATTAATTTATCCGAAGTTAAATTAAACCAAAATTATGCAATAGTTATCTCAACAAATAGTGGATTATGGCGTTATCTTATTGGAGATGTTATTCAATTCACCTCAATTTCACCTTTCAGAGTCAAAGTTATTGGAAGGACAAAAAGCTGTATCAATACTTTTGGAGAAGAACTCATGGTACATAACACTGATAATGCAATAATAAATGCTTGCGAAAAACTATATTGCTCTGTAAAAGAATATACTGTTGCTCCATTATACATTGACAAGGGATCAGGAGGTCATCAATGGTTTATTGAGTTCGAAAGAAAACCAAATAACCCTCAGCTTTTCATGAAAGAAATCGACAAGGAATTGAAGAGAATTAACTCTGATTATGAGGCAAAAAGAACAAGGAATATAATACTTGATTTTCCTAAGCTAGTTCTCATAGAAAATAATGAATTTTACTTATGGTTAAAAGAGAATAATCGGCTTGGAGGGCAATATAAAGTACCTAGACTAAATGAGGACAGAGTTATTGCAAATAGACTCTTATCTTTAAAGGAGAAGTTTTCAACAATCAATACTGTAGTTGCGAATTCCTATAACTAGAAATAATACTTTTTCTATTTTAGTCAAAAAATTAAACAATGCACATAGCAATTGCAGGTAATATTGGGAGCGGAAAAACAACACTAACTACTAAATTAGCAAAACATTATAAATGGGAGGCGCATTATGAAGATGTAGAGAATAACCCTTACTTAAATGACTTCTATAAAGACATGCAAAGATGGTCCTTCAACCTGCAAGTATTCTTTTTAAATAGTCGTTTTAGGCAGATTGTAGAAATTAAAAATAGTGGAAAAACTTATATTCAAGACCGTACAATATATGAAGACGCAAAGATATTTGCTCCAAACCTACACCAAATGGGATTAATGAGTTCAAGAGATTTTGACAACTATATTGAAATTTTTAATCTTATGGATGGATTTATTGATGGTCCTGATTTATTAATCTATCTAAGAGCATCTGTACCTACACTTGTAGAGCAAATTCAAAAAAGAGGTAGAGAATACGAAAATAGTATCCGATTAGATTACCTAACAAGGCTTAATGAAAGATATGAGGCATGGATTGGAGAATATACAAGAGGTAAGCTTCTTATTATTGATGTTGACAACATGAATTATGATGAAAGCGATACAGATCTAAGTCTAATAATTGAAAAGATTGACGCAGAGGTTAACGGGCTCTTTTAAACTCTTATAATATTAACTAAATAAAAAAAGGCCAGGTATTATAATACTTGGCCTTTTTTTATTTATTAAAGATTACTAATTACGTTGCTTTCCCTTTACATAAATAATCACATCTGATGAAGCTTTCTTAAAATTATCAGAAGATAATATAATAGAGCCTAAAAGCGTTGAACCTCTCTCATTTCCTTTTAAATGAAATAGCAATGTTGCTTCCATTTTTATATCAGAAAAATATAATTCTCCTAAAACTTTTCTGTCAAACTCATTGACTCTATTATCAACTGAAACATCTGAAGACTTAAAAATAATTTCCTTATTATTAGATAATTTCAGTATTTCAGCACATTCAGATGATTCTGAGCGACAAATAAGCTCATTCATAACTATTTCAGTTACTGTCCTAGTCTTTCTATCAAAATTGTATGAAGTTGCCTTAGATTCAATAGTAGAATTAACATTAGAAGACATCAAGCCTTTCTCAATACCACCGTCATTAATTGGCTGTATTTGTTGTTGTTTAATCTCCTTCTTATTATCGTTTTCATTATTTCCACATGAAATAATAACTATTGAGAAAAATACAACTCCCAATATATTTAATAGATTTTTCATAAGTTCTTATTTTTATTATTAATTTTATTCTACGACTATATCTTTAGAAACCTCCGATTCATTATTATCGATTAAAACTTCTATTGTATTAGCAGGAACTTCGTGTGATACATTATGATGACTATCTCCTAATATTGGAGCAATCACTAATCCAATTAAACAAGTTAATTTAATTAGAATATTCATTGAAGGGCCGGATGTATCTTTAAAAGGATCTCCAACTGTATCTCCAGTAACTGAAGCTTTATGCGCTTCAGATCCTTTATATGTCATTTCACCATTAATCTCAACACCAGCTTCAAATGATTTCTTTGCATTATCCCAAGCTCCACCAGCATTATTCTGAAATATTGCCCATAAAACACCACTAACGGTTACTCCTGCCATATAACCTCCTAGCATCTCAGCAATATCTAATTTCTCCATTCCAAATAACATAGGAACAAAAGCAATAACTAAAGGGAATCCAATAGTTAGAATGCCTGGCAACATCATTTGTTTTAATGATGCCTGAGTTGAAATAGCGACACATTTATCATATTCTGGTTTGCCAGTTCCTTCCATAATACCAGCAATCTCTTTAAACTGTCTTCTTACCTCATAAACCATTTCCATTGCAGCTTTACCTACAGCATTCATAGCTAAAGCAGAGAATACAACAGGGACCATCGCTCCTACAAACAACATAGCAAGCACTGGCGCCTTAAATATATTAATACCATCAATTCCTGTAAATGTAACATATGCAGCAAATAACGCTAAAGATGTTAGTGCAGCTGAGGCAATGGCAAACCCTTTACCAGTTGCTGCTGTAGTATTACCAACTGAATCTAAAATATCCGTTCTTTCCCTTACAATAGGATCTTGCTCACTCATCTCAGCAATACCACCTGCATTATCAGCAATAGGTCCAAATGCATCAATTGCTAACTGCATAGCTGTTGTAGCCATCATTGCAGAAGCAGATAATGCTACTCCATAGAAACCAGCAAATGCATATGAACTCCAAATCGCACCTGCAAATAATAGTACTGTTGGGAATGTAGAGATCATACCTGTCGCTAAACCAGCAATAATATTTGTGCCCGCACCTGTACTAGACTGCTCAACAATTTTTAAAATTGGTTTCTTGCCTAATCCAGTATAATATTCAGTAACTGATGAGATAACACCTCCAACTATTAACCCTACAATAGTTGCATAAAATACCCTCATTGCTGAGATCTCAATTAAACCTTCTCCAAAAAACTCCATTTGCATAGTTGAAGGCAGCATATAATTAACTAAGAAATAAGAAGAAATAGCAACTAATATAATAGATGTAATATTTCCTTTATTCAAAGCTCCCATTACTTGTGCTTCTTTTGCATCATTATCTTTAATACTCACTAACATTGTTCCTAACAATGAAATAATAATCCCAACTCCTGCAATTGCCATTGGCAATAAGATTGGTCCTATCCCACCAAATGCATCATCAATATTTCCTCCCATATCTTTAATAATATAGTTACCCAATACCATAGCAGCTAATACAGTTGCAACATATGAGCCAAATAAATCAGCTCCCATACCGGCAACATCACCCACATTATCTCCAACATTATCAGCAATTGTTGCTGGATTTCTTGGATCATCTTCAGGGATGTCAGCCTCGACCTTCCCTACCAAATCAGCACCTACATCAGCAGCCTTTGTATAAATACCACCCCCTACTCTTGCAAATAAAGCAATTGACTCAGCTCCTAGTGAGAAGCCGGCTAATGTTTCTAATACAATTGTCATATCTTCGACACTAGTCCAAACGCCTCCCATATGCCAGTTATAGAAAATAATAAAAAATGCTGTTAAACCTAAAACAGCCAAACCTGCTACACCTAATCCCATTACCGTACCTCCTCCAAAAGAAATTTTTAGAGCTTCTGGCAATGATGTTCTGGCAGCTTGAGTAGTTCTTACATTAGTTTTTGTAGCAATCTTCATTCCAATATTTCCTGCATATGCTGAAAATATTGCTCCAAAAATAAAAGCAATGACAATTAGCCAATGCGTTGTAGGAACTATTACAGAAACAATAAATAATAATACACTTACAATAAGAACAAATATTGACAATAATCTGTACTCTGCATTTAAAAATGCTAACGCTCCATCATAAATATAATCAGAGATTTCTTTCATTTTACCATCTCCTGGATCTTGTTTAATCACCCAAGACTTTTTCATCATCATATAAGCTAAGCCTATAATTGCCATAATTATTGGCATATAAATCATTATTAATTCCATACTTTCTTTAGTTAATTATTGTTTTTAAAATGTCTGCAAAAATAGTATTTTTATACAAACCCCATAATATTCACTAATTTTATATCTTCTACTTCATAATAATACACTTAATCAAGCGATTATTTACTTCATTTTAATTAAATTTGCACTCAACAATTTAAAATTTCTAATTAATGAATATTGTAGTATGCATAAGTAGTGTCCCTGATACTACTTCGAAAATCAATTTTACCGAAAATGGAAGTAATTTTGATTCATCCGGGGTGCAATTTGTAATTAACCCTTATGATGAATTTGGTTTGACAAAAGCCATGATGCTTAAAGAGGTCTCTGGCGGCGGAAAAGTCACAATAATTACTGTTGGAGATGCAACCGTTGAACCAGTCATGAGAAAAGCATTAGCTATTGGTGCTGATGAAGCTATCAGAATTAATATGACCGCAACTGACAGTTACTCAACAGCAACAGAAATATCCAACTATTTGAAGAGTAATCCTGCTGATTTAATAATTACAGGCAAAGAATCAATAGATTATAATGGAGGTGCTGTTGGAGGAATGATTGCTGAGATGATGAAGCTTCCATTTATTAATGCTTGTATTGGACTTGAAGTTAATGGATCCAAGACTAAGCTCATAAGAGAGATTGAAGGAGGAAAAGAAAATATACTGGCTAATCTTCCTTTTGTAATAGGAGGGCAAAAAGGATTAGTACAGGAGTCAGAATTACGCATTCCTAATATGAGAGGGATTATGCAAGCAAGGTCAAAACCGTTAAACATAATTGAACCAACAGCAAATGAAAGCATGACCGAATCACTAAATTTTAAAAAGCCAGCAGAAAAAGGAAGTTGTAAATTAGTAGACTCTAATGACGTTGCTAAATTAGTGAGTTTATTACAAAATGAAGCAAAAGTTATTTAATAATAAAACAAAAGAAATGGGCGTATTAGTATATACAGAAAGTTGGAATGGCAGTTTTAGAAAAAGCACCTTTGAAGCAGTATCTTATGCAAATGAAACTGCAAAATTATTGGGAACAGAAGTGACAGCTATATCATTAGGAAAGGTAAATGACAGTGAATTATCAAAACTTGGCAATTACGGAGCATCAAAAGTTGTGTCAATTGAAGCTGTTAAAAAAGGAGATAGTCAAGGCTGTACGAATGCAATTGCTGACTTAGCAAATGATGCAAGTGCTATCATTTTTTCTAATACATACACGGCAAAGATGATTGCGCCAAGATTGTCAGCTAAACTAAAAATTGGGGCAATAAATAATGTAGTAGAAATTGCTTCAAACATATCACCTTTTACAGTTAAAAGAAAAGCTTTTTCTACAAAAGCAATTGAGACTACTAAAGTAAATTCTAAAAAAGTGATCTTGTCTATTTCACCAAACTCATTTAGACTTATTGAAACAGGAGGAAGCTGCATAATTGAATCTGTAGAATCTACAGAAAAAGGAGATGTTACTATTGAAGGACAAGAAACACTAAGCGGCAAGATATCAATCTCAGAAGCTGAAATTGTTGTATCTGCAGGAAGAGGACTAAAGGGTCCAGAAAATTGGGGGATGATTGAAGAATTAGCAGAAATCCTAGGAGGTGCAACTGCATGTTCTAAACCAGTTTCAGATATCGGCTGGAGACCCCATAGTGAGCATGTTGGGCAAACAGGGAAAGCAGTAACTGCTAATCTTTATATTGCAATAGGAATATCAGGAGCCATACAACATTTAGCTGGAGTAAACTCTTCTAAAATAATGGTTGCTATTAATACAGATCCTGAAGCGCCATTCTTTAAGGCTGCTGACTATGGAATTATTGGTGATGCATTTGAGGTTGTCCCAAAAATGATAGAAGAAATAAAAAAAATAACCTAATTTGAAATTTGTTCAGCTAGATATAGCAGCAATAAGGCAAAGCGACTCTCAAAACAATGCCTATGTGTTACTATTAAATGAAATAACTGGTAAACGACAACTACCTATTGTTATCGGATGGTGTGAGGCACGATCAATCGCTATTGCTCTTGATGGATCAGAGACCCCAAACCGACCGCTCACACATGATTTATTCAAAACTATGGGAGATAATTTTAATATTACCGTACAAAAAATTGTGATACATACATTAGTTGAAGGTGTCTTTCATTCATCTTTCCATTGCAAACAAAAAGAAAGTGGAGAAGAAATATCAATTGATTCAAGAACTTCTGATGCTATTGCTATTGCAATTAGATATGGCTGCCCTATTTTTACTTATGAAGACATATTATCCAGAGCAGGAATTATAATAAATAATTTTCAAGAAGAAGAAAAAGAAGAAAAAGAAGAAAAAGAGATATTAGACGAAGAGTTAAATTTAGAAGATGAAGAAGATAAAACAACTGAACCACAGGGGATCTCTTATATGAGTAGTTCTAAACTCAAGAAGCTGTTGAACATCGCAATTGAAGAAGAAGATTACGAAAAAGCATCGGAGATAAGAGATGAGCTAAATAAACGGAAAGGAGAATAAAATGAGAAAACTATACTTATTTCTTGTTTTTTGTGTCTTCTCCATTTTCTCCTTTTCTGAAGATATTGTTGGTGTTTGGTATTTCGACTACATCCTTCCCGACACAATTGATACAGGAAAAGACTTAAAGCCAATCTCAGACGGTGATGCAATGCAAATTAATGATGACGGAAGTTTTCATTATGAAATCTATGAAGCTAAATTAATTGCAAATGGAACATGGAATCTTGAAGGAAATAAATTATCTCTTAATTACAAACTTCCAAAAGAAAAAACACGAACTTATCAAATATCCTCTGCAGAAAATTCTTTAATTTTAAATGAGGATGGAATCAATTATGCTTTTAAAAAATTAGTGATATCTCCAAAAGCAGTTGCAACATCAGGAATAAGCTTTACTTCTATTTCAAGAGGATTTCTAGGTATTATTTCACTATTATTAATTGCTTTCTTTTTTAGTAAGAATAGAGAAAACATTAATTGGATATTAGTTATAAAAGGATTAGGAATACAAATTTTGTTTGCGTTATTAATATTAAAAGTTCCATTTATCTCTAATGGATTTGAATTTATTGGCAAAATATTTACTAAAATTATTTCCTTTACTCAGGATGGCACTATGTTTCTTTTCAGATCATTTGAAACAGGCATTATAGAATCACCTCTTATGAATTTTGTAGTGATGATACTGCCTACTGTAATTTTCTTCTCAGCACTAACCTCTCTATTTTATTATTGGAGAATCATTCCCAAGATTGTTTACGGATTTGCTTGGTTAATGAAAAGATCAATGGGACTTTCTGGACCAGAAAGTGTAGCTGCTGCAGGCAATATCTTTTTAGGACAAACTGAATCACCATTACTTGTAAAACCTTATTTAGAAAAAATGACAATGTCGGAGATGTTGTGTCTGATGAGTGGAGGAATGGCAACTATTGCTGGCGGAGTGTTAGCAGCATATATTGGTTTTCTGGGTGGTGATGATCCAGTACAGCAGATAATGTTTGCAAAACATTTATTAGCAGCATCTGTTATGTCGGCGCCAGCTGCTGTAATTGCTTCAAAAATACTACTTCCTGAATCAGAGAAATTTGAAGAAAAGCTAGATATACAAAGTGCCGAGGTAGGTAGCAATGCATTAGAAGCTATTTCAAAAGGGACTACTGATGGACTTAGATTAGCTGTAAATGTAGGTGCTATGTTACTAGTATTTATAGCTATGATTTCTATGGCAAATTATATTTTATTAAAAATTGGAGATGTCACCTCATTAAATACTTGGATTGCAACAAACACACGTTATGCTGAACTATCTTTTAATATGATCTTAGGATATATTGGAGCTCCTCTTGCTTGGCTCATGGGAGTATGCAAAGAAGACATGTTTTTAGTAGGACAATTATTAGGAGAAAAAACAGTATTAAACGAATTTGTAGCATATGTATCTCTAGGAGAAATGAAAAGTACAGGAGCATTCTTGGAGGAAAAATCAATAATAATAGCTACCTATATTTTATGTGGTTTTGCAAATTTTGCTTCTATAGGAATACAAATTGGAGGCATAGGAGCATTAGCTCCAAAAAGGAAAGGAGACTTATCCAGATTAGGAATTTTAGCTTTAATTGCAGGCACATTAGCTTCTCTTTTTACAGCTGTAATTGTAGGTATGATTTTATAAAAATGAAAAAAATAATTATAAAATAAATGCAACAATATTTAAATCTAATGAAGCGTGTGATGGAAGAAGGCACGTTAAAAGAAGATAGAACAGGAACAGGAACTAAAAGTATTTTTGGTCACCAAATGCGTTTTGATTTATCAGAAGGATTTCCTTGTATAACTACTAAAAAATTACATCTAAAATCTATCATTCATGAATTACTTTGGTTTCTAAAAGGTGATACAAACATAAAGTACCTTAAAGAAAATGGAGTTCGTATTTGGGATGAGTGGGCAGATGAAAATGGAGATCTAGGTCATGTTTATGGATATCAATGGAGGTCTTGGCCAGCACCAGATGGGAAGCACATTGATCAGATTACACAAGTGGTCGATACTTTAAAAAATAATCCAGACAGCAGAAGAATTATAGTGAGTGCCTGGAATGTAGGGGAAATTGCACAAATGGCGCTCCCACCATGTCATGCATTTTTTCAGTTTTATGTAGCAAATGGGAAGCTTTCCTGTCAGCTTTATCAAAGAAGTGCAGACATATTTTTAGGTGTTCCTTTTAATATTGCATCTTATGCACTTTTAACAATGATGATGGCGCAAGTGTGCAATTTAGAAGCTGGAGATTTTGTACATACTTTAGGAGATGCACATATTTATACTAATCATTTTGAGCAAAGTAAATTGCAACTTAGTAGAGATTGCAAGAAACTTCCGAAAATGAAAATTAATACTAAAGTAAAAAGTATTTTTGATTTCAAAATTGATGATTTTGAACTAATTAATTATGAACCACATCCACACATAAAAGGAAAAGTAGCTATATAATGGGAAAAATTATTGTTTTAGGAGCAGGACTAGTTGGAGGTGTTATGGCTAAGGATTTAGCTAAAGATCATGAAGTTACTTCAGTTGACATTTCGCAAAAGAACTTAGATAAACTAAATGGAATAAAAACTATTTGTACAGATATTTCAGATAAAAGTAATTTACAAAATTTGATACAAGATTTTGATTTAGTAGTAGGTGCTGTACCTGGATTTATGGGATACCAAATGATGCAAAATGTGATTGAGGCAGAAAAGAACATTGTAGATATTTCTTTTTATCCTGAAGATCCATTTGGATTAGATGAATTAGCAAAACAAAAAGGAGTTATAGCGATAATGGATTGTGGTGTGGCTCCTGGCATGGGTAATATCATTTTTGGATATCATGATAAGCAAATGAAAATTAGTGATTACGAATGTTTAGTTGGGGGGCTACCTGAAAAACGAGAATGGCCTTATGAGTATCAAGCAGTTTTTTCTCCAATTGATGTAATTGAAGAATATGTGCGTCCTGCTCGTTTTGTAAAAAATAGTAAGCTTATTACAAAAGAAGCTTTATCTGACACTGAAATAATAGATTTTGAAGAAATCGGTCCTTTAGAAAGCTGGAATTCTGACGGCTTAAGATCTTTAATTCATACTATGCCTCATATTCCTAATATGATAGAGAAAACTTTACGCTATCCTGGATGTGTAGAATACTTAAAGGTATTAAGAGAAAGTGGATTCTTTTCCTATGATAAGATTGAAGTGAATGGGCAGATGATTCGTCCTATAGATGTTACGTCAAAACTACTTTTTCCAAAATGGGAGATGAAAGAAGGAGATAAAGATTTTACAATTATGAGAATCATAATCCAAGGCATTGAAGCTAATAAGAATGTTATTTATCAATATAATTTATTAGACCGATTCCAGAATGGGACTATCTCCATGGCTAGAACAACAGGCTTTACTTGCACTGCAGTTGCAAACTTAGTTTTGAATGGAGATTATACAAGAATAGGTATTTCTCCTCCAGAATATTTAGGAGAACATTATACATTTGTAAGAGATTATTTAGCAGAGAGAGGGGTTCATTATAACGTAAAAAAAACTAGATGAAGGTTTCGTTAATAGTAGCAGTAGCTAATAATGGTGTGATTGGAAAAGACAATAATCTTGTCTGGCATCTTCCAAAAGACATGAAATTTTTTAAAGAAACTACACAAGGACATCATGTGATAATGGGAAGAAAAAATTTTGAATCTATCCCTCACAAATATAGACCCTTGCCAAATAGACCTAATATTATTATTACAAGACAAGCTAATTATACAGCTCCAGAATGCATGGTTGTTAATTCTGTAGAAGAGGCATTAAAGATTGCCAAAATTAATGGAGAGAATGAAGCTTTTATTATTGGAGGAGGAGAAATCTATAAAATTGCTCTTGAAAGAAACTTAATAACTAAAATATACCTTACACAGGTCCATCACTCATTTGATGGAGATACATTTTTTCCTGAAATAGGCGATAAATGGGTAGAGGTCAAAAGAATAAATTGCAAAAAAGATGAGAAGCATGCTTATAATTATAGTTTTCTGACATTTGAGAAAATTAACTAAGTTTACAAAAAATATTAAAATGAATAAAACACTAATAATTCTAAGTATTGCATCTGTTTTACTTTATTCTTGTAAGGAAGAAATACCTGAATTAATGACTATGCAAGCAGGAAAAGACCATCTTTTTGCTGAAAAGATTTTTATTGATATAGGAAGAACTATTGAAAAAGGACTGATCGATAATGGGCAAAAACAAGTATGCCCATCTTATTCCACTACTAATACCGACACCTCTGGCGGAGGAACTTTAACAATTAACTTTGGGAATACCAATTGTCCACAAAGCGATGGAATATATCGACGTGGGAAAATAATAGTCACTTATACTGGAAGGTACCGTGATTCATTATCTGTGATAACTACTACTTTTGATAATTACTATGTAAATAGTAACTTGATAGAAGGAGAGAAAGTTACAACAAATATGGGAAGAAATGATAGCGGTAATATGTGGTTTGCCATTGATGTAAATGATGCAAAAATTAATACTACTAACGGAACAATTAATTGGCAGTCAAGTAGAATAAAAGAATGGATTAGTGGTAGAGAAACTTATTTTACTCTTGATGATGATACATATAAAATTACAGGAAATTCAAGTGGAAATTCAGTAAATGGGAATGACTTTAGTGTAGAGATTACAGATACTTTAAATATTGATTTAGGATGCCTTCCTTATTGCGTTATTAAAAGTGGAGAAATAAAAGTTTTACCAAACGGATACCCAGAAAGAATCATCAATTATGGAGACTCAATTTGTGACTGTAATGTTGATGTAATGATTAACGGCACTAATTACCCTATGGTAATAGGAGATTAAGCTGCCTTAAGCCTTGTGAATGATAATTTAGTCAACTGAGATTTTACATAATCCGAAGTAATTCTAAGTTCTCTCTTACTCTTATCTGAGGGAAATTCAAACATTGCATCAAGCATAATCGCCTCACAAATAGATCTTAATCCTCTTGCTCCTAACTTGAATTCCATTGCTTTATCAACTATAATATCAATTGCTTTCTTATCAAATGTTAAAGTAGCATTATCCATTTCAAATAATTTTTGATATTGCTTAATAAGTGCATTTCTAGGCTCCGTAAGTATCTTTTTTAGTGCCGCTCTATCTAATGGATTTAAATGAGTAACTATTGGCATCCTACCAATAAGCTCAGGAATTAATCCAAATGATTTTAGGTCTTGAGGAGAAACGTACTGTAATAAATTATCTTTTTCTATTACATCCTTATTTTCTGTTCTAAAGCCAATTGATTGGGTATTCATTCTTGCTGAGATATGCTGCTCAATACCATCAAAAGCTCCACCACTAATAAATAGAATATCTTTAGTTTCAAGAGCAATCATCTTTTGATCAGGATGTTTTCTTCCCCCTTGAGGAGGAACATTTACAATAGTTCCTTCTAGTAGTTTTAGCATGGCTTGCTGAACACCTTCTCCACTCACATCACGAGTAATTGAAGGATTATCACTTTTTCGAGCAACTTTATCAATCTCATCAATAAAAACAATCCCTCTCTTGGCTTTTTCCACATCATAATCAGCGGACTGTAATAGGCGAGTAAGGATACTTTCGACATCTTCGCCTACATAACCAGCCTCAGTAAGTACTGTTGCATCTGCAATACAAAAAGGAACCTTTAATAGCTTAGCGATTGATTTTGCAATAAGAGTCTTTCCTGTACCTGTTCGACCAACCATAATAATATTTGACTTCTCAATCTCAATATCCTCATTAGTTGTATCGGGCTGTAATATTCTTTTATAATGATTATACACAGCAACTGACATTACCTTTTTTGCGTCATCCTGTCCAATTACAAAATGATCAAGATGTTCTTTTATTTCTTTTGGCTTCAGTAAGGTGAAATCTTCTCTAGAGAAGATTTCATCATTAGTATCCTCTTTTATGATTTCATGAGCTTGCTCTATACAATCATCACAAATATGTGCAGCAGTACCTGCAATTAAAATATTTGTATCCTGCTTATCTTTTCCACAAAATGAACAAACTATTTTTAAATTATCCGACATTATTTAGTTTTACTAAGCACCTCATCAATCATGCCATAAGCTTTGGCTTCATCAGAAGTCATCCAGTAATCTCTATCACCATCAGCCCATACTTTATCAAAGTCCTGTCCTGAATGGGTAGAAATAATCTGGTATAATTCATTTTTTAACTTTTTAATCTCATTTGCAGTAATCTCAATGTCAGAAGCTTGTCCTTGTGCACCTCCTAATGGTTGATGAATCATTACTCTTGAATGCTTTAAAGCTGTCCTTTTACCACTAGCACCCGCACATAAAAGGACAGCTCCCATTGATGCTGCCATTCCAGTGCAAATTGTTGACACATCAGGATTAATATATTGCATAGTATCATATATTCCCAAACCTGCATAGACTCCTCCTCCAGGAGAATTTAAATAAATTAATATGTCCTTCTTTGCATCAACTGATTCTAGAAACAATAATTGTGCCTGAATAATATTGGCTACATAATCATTAATAGGTACACCTAGAAATATGATCCGATCCATCATAAGTCGAGAAAAAACATCCATGCTTGCAACATTCATTTGTCTTTCTTCAATAATTGTTGGAGAAATATAATTCGCATGTATTGAGGCAAAATTATTAAGATGCAAACTACTTATACCTCTATCTTTAGTCGCATATTTTTTAAATTCTTTTCCGTAATCCATAATGAATATTTTTTGTTATTTTTCTGATGCTAATTTAACAAATTCATCATAAGTAACTGTCTTTTCAGTAATTTTGAATTCTTCTTTATAAACAGCTAGAGTCCTTTCATCAAAAATTTGATCATAAACTTTTTTCCTCTCTTCTTCTTTTTTAAGAATATTGCTTGCAATATCTGTTAATTGCTTGTCATCACCTTTCGGCTGGCCGTATTGTTTCATTTGCAGAGCAATGATCTTCTTAGTATGCTCAATTATATCCTCTTGAGTTACCTTAATCTTATACATCTCTAATATTTTATTCTCAATAAGCTGCCATTGTAAACTTTTTGAATACATATCATACTCAGATTCTAGCATCTCCATTGTGATTGGCTGTTTTGAAGTCTGAACCAACCATCTCTTTAAGAATTCATCGGGCATTTTTAATTTTAGCTTTTTAATAAAGTAATTTACAACATCATTCTTAAGCATCTTATCACTTTCTACTAAAAACTGAGCTTCAGATTCATCTTTTACTTTTGCTTTAAATTGCTTCTTATCCTTGACAACTCCAACACCATAGACTTTATCAAATAGCTCATTATTTAATTCGGCAGGAATTAATCTGCTAATTGTTTTTACCTCAAAATGAAATTCATCAGAAGTAAGGTCATGCAATTGATCATGAGTCACATTTAACATTGCGGCTAAATCATGATGATTCTTAAATCCTTTCATTACATTAACATTAAAAGAATCTCCAGTTCTTACGCCAATAAATTGTTTCCTAATCTTTTTATCTGAGATGTAATCCATTGAGACAGTCGCTTCATTTGAAATACCCTCCTGCATTACATTTCCCTCTACATCTAGCTGCTTAATAATACAAAAGATTAAATCAGATTCTTCTGACAGATCAGGAGAGCTCATTTTCCCAAATCGCTTGGCAATATCATTACAATAATTATTTACCAACTTCTCATCTGCCTTTATTGTATAATAATTAAGTTTATCTTTTTGAGTAATTTTTACATCAAAATCAGGAGCTATTCCTACCTCATATTTAAAAGTAAAATCTTCACTATTATTCCAATCAATGTCAGTTTCATCAATTGGCATAGGAGAGCCTAGCACCCTCACTTTTTCTGTAGTAATATGCTTATATAATTCATCTTGAATTAACTTATTAACCTCCTCAACAACAACTCCGGTTCTATATTTTTTATTAATAATCCCCATAGGAGTTTTCCCTTTTCTAAAACCTGGAACTTCAGCAGTTTTTCTATAATTCTTTAATACTTTATCAACATTCTCAGTATAATCAACTGCCTTTACATCAACTGTAATAGTGGCCATTAAATCTTTTGTTTTGCTTTGTGTTAATTTCATCTTAATTTTATTTTTTAAAAGGGTTGCAAAAATACACTTATTTATGATAAAAAATAAGAAATGTTTATTGCTTAGATATTTTAAATTTAAAGCCCCCGAATGGAGGCTTTAAATTTGTGCGGATGAAGGGAGTCGAACCCCCACACCTTACGGTACTAGATCCTAAGTCTAGCGCGTCTACCAATTCCGCCACACCCGCTAAAAGGGGAGCAAAGATATTATTTTTTAACATTTATACATAAAAGGAACTTTAAAGATTTCTAAGCACATTTTTTAGTTAATTTTGTTCTATTAATTTAAAACATAAAAGATGAGCCTATCAGTAAAAGGAAAATTAAGCAGAAAACTAAGTGTAGAAAGTGGAACATCAAAAGCAGGCAAAGAATGGAAAAAACAATCTTTCCTAATAGATACAGGAGCACAATATAACCCAGAAATCTGTTTCCAACTTTTTGGAGAAGATAAAATTGAAATGTTAAATCATCATAATGAAGGCGATCAAGTTGAAGTATCTTTTAATCTATCTTCTAGAGAGTATAATGGAAGATATTTCCATAACATTGATGCTTGGAGAATTGAAAGTTTAAGTGCAGAAGGTAATATGGAGGAACCACCAGTTTTCGATACCCCTGCAACTGAAGAAGATGACTTGCCTTTTTAAAATATGAGCTTTGCTAATCGATTTGAAAGATTATTTAAATCGGTACTGCCGACACCATTTACCATTGCAGTACTACTTACTTTGCTCACTTTTATTTTAGCATTATTTATTACAGAACCAAAAACTGAAGGAAATTACGTTCTTCAACTTCTTCAGTTCTGGGAACAGGGAATCTGGCATTCTCCTCTATTAGTTTTTGCTATGCAAATGATGTTAATGCTAGTTATAGGACATACTTTAGCTCTTAGTAAACCTATCAGTAATCTAATCTCAAAAGGAACAAAATATTGTACTAATACCGCAAATGCTGCTGCGATAATTACTTTTTTCACTCTAATAGTTGCATTCTTTAATTGGGGATTAGGGCTCATATTTGGGGCTATCTTTGCTCGAAAAGTAGGAGAGCATGCAAGCGAAAAGGGCATCAGACTAAACTATCCTTTAATTGGAGCAGCAGGATATTCCGGGCTTATGATATGGCATGGAGGAATCTCTGGATCTGCACCAATAAAGATTGCTGAAGAGGGACATTTCTTAGTAGATAAGATTGGTGTTATTTCACAAGCAGAAACGGTTTTCTCTATCATGAATATAAGTATTAGTATTGTTTTACTAATTGTTCTTCCGTTACTGATGTATTATTTAGGCAAAAGAAATACGGGAACTATACTACAATTAAAATCAAATAAAGAAAAGAAAAACATAGAGGTCTCTGGAGCTGAGAAAATAGATCATTCAAAAATTATTGCATGGTTTTTTGGTGGCCTAATTTTATCTTACGCTTTCTACAAAGCATTTATTTTACCTGAAACAATCTCGCTAAAAGTAATTAACCCTAACTATATTAATTTTGTGCTATTAGGACTAGCTATTGTAATGCACAAAAGTTTCTTCAATTTTTTAAAAGGAGTTGATAGTGCTATATCAGGATCATCTGGCATCTTAATACAATTCCCTCTTTATTTTGGAATAATGGGAATAATGAATCAATCAGGGATGGTTCAGATAATGTCTGACTTTTTTGTAGACATTTCTAATGAAACTACCTTTCCTATTTTTACATTTATTAGCGCAGGTATTGTAAATGTATTTGTTCCAAGTGGTGGTGGACAATGGGCAGTACAAGGACCAATTATTGTAGACGCAGCTACACAACTAGCTGTAAATATTCCAAAAAGCGTCATGGCATTAGCTTATGGTGATCAACTTACTAATATGCTACAGCCTTTTTGGGCATTACCACTGCTTGGGATTACAGGTCTAAAGGCAAAAGAAATTTTGCCTTACACACTCATATTACTACTTGCAGGTGTGGTAATCTTTATTGGGGGTTTATTAGTTTTTTAATAAAAATCTACAACCTATTTCTTAAATGGCTGGAAATAATTACAACTAAATTGCAATTTAAAAAGAAAATTCTATTTCTTTAAAGATGTAGGATTTGCCATGTCTGTAGTTATAAAGGCATTGGGATTGATTTCCTCAATCATATTTAGTACAGATTTTAATTTCCTTCTAGGTATTACGCAAAGGTAAATCTTTACAGGACCTTCTTTCCCTTGACCATCAATTATAGTAACCCCATGACCATCTTCTCTAAGTGTTTCGGCAACTGAAGGGGAATTAGCTGGACAAAATACTCTTACAACAATATTCCCAACACCTACAAGACGTTCAATGTATGATCCTAGAATAGTCCCCATAGCAAAACCTGCAGCATAAGCACCAACAAGAAAAGGATCATCAATATCTTTAATTACTTGTGAAACAGCAACTATCCAAATTGCTGATTCAAAAAGACCAATTAGTGCAGCGTAGATTGGTTTATTCTTACTAACTAATAATGCTCTCATTGTCCCCAAACTCTGATCAGCTAACCTAAGTAGAAAAATAATTAATGCTGAAAATATTAACTCCATAATTTTAATTTTTTACATCAAATGCATCACGCAAACCATTACCTAAAAGCATAAATGCCAGAACTAAACTCATAATAGCAAAACCAGGAATAATAGCTAAGTAAGCCTTATCCATAATTATATAGGCATAATGATCTTTTATCATTCCTCCCCAACTAGCTATAGGTGGCTGCGCTCCAATACCTAGAAAAGAAAGTCCTGACTCAATCAAAATAGCAGCTGCAAAATTAGCAGCTGATATTACCATTACAGGTCCTAAAACATTTGGTAAAATATGCTTAAAAATTATCCTACTAGAATTATAAGCCAAAGCCTTTCCAGCTTCAATATATTCTAATTCTCGAATAGCTATAACTTGTCCCCTAACAATACGGGCAACTTCTACCCACATAGTTAATCCTACAGCTACAAATACTTGCCAGAAACCTTTTCCTAATGCCAACGTGATTGCAATTACCATAAGTAAAGTTGGAATACTCCAGATTACATTTACAAACCACATAATCATGTCATCAGTTCTTCCCCTAAAATAACCTGAAATCAAGCCTAAAGTAATACCTATTATTAAAGATATAAAAACAGCAATAAAACCAACAGATAATGAGATTCGACTCCCTATCAATATTCTACTAATTAAATCTCTACCATACTTGTCAGTTCCTAAAAAGAATATTTGTTCTTTTATTGTATATTCTCCAATGATACTATGCTTGACCTTTGATTTATACGCGTAATATTCTAGTCCATTCTGATCTTTTGTGTAGCTCTCAATTGGAATTCTTTTAACCTTTGATTCTCTACCAAAGAAGATCTTCTTTAGAAATGATATTTCTACAATCTCTTGTTTTGGTATCTCTAGAAATAATACTCTTGTTAATGGCTTTTGTGTAGCTAACTCAATATGCATCTCATTAGCATTCGGCGAGCTATCAGGACTAATTAATACTGCAAATATAGCTACACAAACTAACAATACAATGTAGCATAAAGACAAAAAAGCTAATTTATTATTCTTGATTCTTTGCCAAGCCAAGGTATTTAATGATCCTGTTTTCATTTATTTACTATGCATTCTCCCTTTCCACTCAAACTTATTAGTAACCGATAATAAAGCAATCAAAACTATGTAAAAAGAATAAAAAAACTCAAAAGGGAAAATCCATTTTATCAAATCGTGACGTTTAAAGAATTTAAGTGTAGGGTACAGTAAAATAATATCAGTCCCAAATTTAATAAGATAAAACGATAATAGTAAATTTATTAATTGGGGATTTAAAAAACACATAAAGAACAAAGACACCATTGAAAAATTAACAAATAAAACTATATAGGAAGTATAAATACTAGCAATATCCTTATAACTAGTACTTTTGGAGGCCCACCTTTTTCTTTGATTAATAAAGCCACTAAAAGTCGGTTCCGCATCAGTAGAAACAATAGCCCTCTCATCCTTTGCAAAAGTAATTGAATCCGGATATTTTGCTTTTACACTATGTAATAAAAACACATCATCACCACTAGCTATATTGTCTAAAGAAAAATTATTTAGCTCCATAAAAACATCTTTTCTATAAGCCATATTAGCTCCATTACAAAAGATCGCATTTCTAATACCAATAGCTCCTGCTCCACTAGAGATTAAAGATATAAACTCTAAAGTCTGAATATTCTGAAAGAATCCTTGCTGTTGATGATAAGTCACTGGACCTGAAACTAATTTTACTCTCTCATCTTTAAAATATCTTACCATAACTTGAACCCAATATGGATTAAATATACAATCTGCGTCTGAAGCTAAGATAATCTCGCTATCAGCAATCGAAACAGCCTTCTTAATTGCATTCTTTTTACCATACTCTGCATCAGCTAAATCTATTATCTTTAAGTTATCAAACTGTAATTGCTTTAAAATACTAAGAGTGTTATCTGTTGAATGATCATTAACTAAGATAAATTCTAATTTGTCTGTTGGGTATATCTGAGATTGTAAACTTTTTAATAGCTTTTCAATCTTATTCTCTTCATTTCGCATAGAAATTACTACAGTCACATTTGGTGTGAAAATCGTTCTTCTATACTTCTTGATATTATCCCATCCAAATCTATATCTCAGAATTAGAATGATATAACATAATAAAACGATGAATATTAGCAGCTTCATTACTTTCTGAAAAAATTAAGTGTGAAAATAAATAGAGTCCCTAATAATGCAGGTAACAAAAGATTAATTACCCACATGACAAAAGTAGCTGACAAAATACCAACTATATTTGATGAAAGTAAGCCAAATAGAAAAATAGCAACTGAGCCTCTAACACCAATCTCAGTAATCGCAATTGTTGGAATAACTGAAACTACAAGAAGCATCGTCATTATTAAAATCATAGAATTAACATATCCTATATCAACCTCGAATAACTGTAATAATATAAAAAATTGAGTCGTAAAAACTATATATCGAGCAACTGAATAAAATAAAACTTCTAATAACTCCGAAGAACTATAAAATGAAAAAACTTGATTGTATTTTTGATATTTTCTTAACAAATTAACCTTAGATAAAAGTGCGGAGAAGAAAGAGGCATTTAAAAATAATGTTACTAAAAGGGTATTTAAGAGAATCAGCAGAAATAAGATAATTGGGTATAAGAAGAAAAATTCAGAAAGTACAACTCTAAATTCTAACATTAAATTTGGAAGTAATAATATTCCAATAGAACCAGAAACTATAGTTATCACTAATTGAGCCATAGAGCCAATAACAGTAATCAGAACACCTTGAAATCTATCTCCTTTTTCTAAACAAAAAACCCTACCGCCATATTCACCAACCCTATTAGGAGTAAATGCAGACACTGTAATACCTGAAAATATTGCTCGAATAGAACGTCTAATTGAGACTCTTTCAATCTTTAAAATTAGAAAACGCCATTTTAATGCTTCTAAAAACCAATTCAAAAACATCATAAGCACCAAAAGAATAACAATCAAGTAATTATCTTGTAATTGTAAGAGAATATAGTCAATATCAAACTGTTCATCACTACTTCTATTAGTAATCTGTTGATACAAAAAGAAAAGGGCAAGAGCCACTATTCCTATCTTTAATAGAAAGCTAATAGTTTTTTTGCTTAGCATTGCTTAATTTTGTTGACACAAAGATAACAATTGAAAACTGATAAAATAATCTTAGGGATCGATCCTGGAACAACAATCATGGGATATGGGTTGATTCATGTGAAAGAAGGAAAGATAAGTCTAATACAAATGGGAGTCCTACATCTATCAAAACTTAATTCTCATGAATTAAAGCTCAAAAAGATATTTGAAAGAACATTACAATTAGTTGATGAATATAAGCCTGATGAATTTGCTGTGGAAGCTCCTTTCTATGGGAAAAATATACAGTCAATGTTAAAACTTGGCAGAGCTCAAGGAGTAGCTATGTCAGCAGCACTTTATAGGAATGTCCCTATTTTTGAGTATGCACCTAAGAAAATAAAAATGGCAATTACAGGAAAAGGAACTGCAAGTAAAGAGCAAGTTGCTGCTATGTTAAAATCAATACTTGATATTAAAAACATGCCTAAACATCTAGATGCCTCTGATGGATTAGCCGCTGCAGTTTGTCACCATTTCCAAAGAAATTCTGGAAATAATAACAAGAAAAATTATTCTAGCTGGGGACGTTTCTTAAAAGATAACCCTGATAAAATTAAATAACTGAACTTATCTTTTGAGCAACTTCATTCATTTGCTCATCAGAAAATTTTAACTTTGGTCCTGCAAAATTTATATCCGAAATGGTATTAATTGGAATCAAATGGATATGTGCATGTGACACCTCTAAACCAATAACACAGACTCCTATTCGTTTGCAGGAAATTACTTTATCCATTGCTTTTGCTACTTTCTGAGAAAATTCCCATAGTGCTAAATATTCATCCGAACTAATATCAAAAATATAATCTGTCTCTTTTTTTGGAATAACTAAAACATGACCTTTAGCTAAAGGAAAGATATCGAGGAATGCTAAGTGGTTTTTATCCTCAGCTACTTTAAATGCAGGAATATCACCATTAACTATTTTTGAAAAAATACTTGACATTTATAGTGGCTGGATATCCAATACTTCAAAATGTATTATCCCATTAGGGACCTCAATTTCAGCTATCTCTCCAATTGCCTTACCTAGTAATCCTTTACCAATAGGTGAAGTAGAGGAGATCTTTTTGGCAGCTAAATCTGCCTCAGATTCTGACACAATTGCATACACCATTTCCATTCCAGTAGATATATTCTTAATCGTAACCTTAGTAAGCAAATGTACTGTGGAGGTATCCATCGCTGACCTATCTAATACACGAGAATTAGCTAAATCATTCTCTAATTTTGCAATTCTTGCTTCCAATAAGCCTTGAGCCTCTTTTGCAGCATCATACTCAGCATTCTCAGATAAGTCACCTTTATCTCTAGCCTCAGCAATTTGATTAATTACCTTAGGTCTCTCAACTGATTTTAATTGATGTAAGTCTGCTTTCAAATCATCATAACCTTTTTTTGATAAATATATTATTGTCATAAATCTTATGGTTAAACGAAGATAAAGGAAGAAACTTCCTTATAAATAAAATATCTGTTTATAATAATATTATAAATTAATTCTAGCTCCAATAGCATGAGAACCTTGGAAAGGATCTGTGTGCCTGTAAGAATAATCTAAACCAAAAGTAGATCCATTAGATCCCATTGGCAATTCAACCGTAAACCCTCCTGAAGGACCTCTCAGAACATTAGTTCTAGTGCTTGGAGTTCTTATCCCTTCCTCATAAGTATAGCCTAAACGTAGCATAAACATTTCTCTATAAGAGTACTCCCCTCCAAGTCTATATTGATCTTTCTGAAAAGAATTAGAAGTAAAAGTACTTGCTCCAGTTATTCTATGTCTCATTATATTGACATCATAAGCTATTCCTATATTTAATAATGCAGGTAATTCAAGCTCAGATGATCTTTGCTCGACAGTCATTTTATAATCATCATTATCTCCTGATGGAATAATTCCTCTAAAAGAAAGTCCGTCACCACTAAAACTCATTCTAGGTCCTACATTCTTTAATGAAATCCCAAATTTCATATTATCCTTCTTACCTGTAACATATTGGATACCTGCATCTAAAGCAAGGCCATTAGCCCCAACATTTGATATCTGTTCTGAGATCATCTTTACAGTAACCCCACCATATATACTATTAGAAAAAATCCTTGAGTAAGCAAGGCTCATATTCATAAGGCTAGGAGAATAGGTTCCAATACCTCCTTCTGGCTGATCCACAGTAGTAACCTCAATCTCACCGAAACTCATACTCATGACTGAGAATCCTATTGCTCCTGATTCTCCAGTTTTCTGAGAAAATCCAAATGAACTAATATTACTTACTGATTCATCTCCAAGCTTTAGCCATTGAGCAGTAGAGAAAACTAATTCTGTTTTTTCTGTAAAAGCAAGACCTGCGACATTTGAATAAATCCCTTCCAAACCTCTAATCCCTGCAACATTCGCATCTCCCCAGCCTGAGGATCTAGCCCATGGATTAATCAATAATTCAGAAGCTCCTGCTTGCCCAGCTCTTTGAGGATTACCTGCAATATTTTGACTAAAAGGAAATAGTAACAGCGTAATCATTGCTGTAGCTTTTACCCAGTTATTAATTTGTTTCATATGTATAATATTTATTATCTTCTATTATTAATTTAAATTAGAAAGTATCTAAGTCAATTGGTCGTAATGAACCAAACCATTTTATTACTTTATCTTTCTCTACAGGATTACCATTCTCATAGAACAACCCTCTTACATGTATAACATACAATCCGCTAGCAATTGGAATTCCGAAATTATTCTTGAGATCCCAATCAATAGAGGTCATCCCATCATCTTTATTAAGTTTTCGAACTAAAGTACCTCCTATCGTAAAGATTGAGATAGTTGCTCGCCTCGGAAGATTTGTAATTTTCACTCTATTATCTAACTGATTCTTCTCATAAGATGAATATCCATAATAAGGATTAGGGACAACTTTTATTGTTTCCATTGCATCTTTTGCTACACTTAACACGCCTTTCTGAGCAGTAATTTCATCTGTATTAAAGCTATATGTTGGGTTAAAACTATTAATAGCACTTGCTTGAATTACTCTAGCTTTTGAAGAACCCGTAAAGGTCACTATCGAATCTACGGTAACAAATGATTCCCCTGGTTCGTAATCAAAGCCGTTATAGGTAACTGTTTTACCACCCCAAGTAGTTGGTAGATTTTCATAAGCGACTACATAAGTCTCTCCTAATATTAAATCCATATTTTTATCAAAAAACTTATCTGAGATAACCGTTTCATATGAATTATATGGTTTAGTTACTCTTAATTTAATTTTAGCTTCATTAGAAAAGTTCAGATCTCTTCCTGGAGCTAATAAAGGTGCTCCAACCCACGTAACATTTCTAAACACATAAAATTTACCTGTACCAGTATTATCATTTAATAGTCTTGAATAAATCCAAGCTGATTCATCATAATTAGGAGAATCATCACAATCAGAAATATTATTAATATAATCATTAGTTCCTTTTACCCAAGATTCACCTTTAACAACATAGATAAAGTGCTTTCCTCCTAATAAATAATTACCTCCTGAAAACTCATTATTATCAGAGTCATAGAAAGGAAATTCATCTGTAACTAACTTACCTGTTGGATTCCATAGCATATCATTCCCATTCTCAGAAGTTTGCCATGAATCCTCAGAAAATATAATATTTAATCTTTCACCTGTCTCAATATCAATAGCATAACCAGGGAACCATCCTAATCCGTATATTGCTACTCCATTAGAATCTACTGCGCCATCTGGCTCACCATCTTTACCAACTGAAAGAGACTTTCTTAATCCCATTTTAATTTGCCCTCCCTCTGATAACGCCACATCATCTTGAGCCTCAACAATACAAACTCTACTCCATTTTGATGTATCATCAGTGATAACAATATCAACAGAATTTAAATTTGAAAGTTTAGCCAGATTAGTAATTGAAGTACTAATACCCGGACCATCATTAAAATTAGAAGCAAAACGGTATGGAGCCCAAGTTCCTCCTGTCCATTCAAATTGACCACCAAAACCTATATTTGTTTCAATAACAGCCCCCTCAAAGGATCCATTAGGATCATCAGAAGTATTATAATCAATCTGATTAATCCCTACAGGGTTTTCAGTAGTAGATTCAACTGACCCTGCTCTAATCCAATTGAACCCCCAAACACTAAAGAATGGATTATCATCATCTCTATCTGCAACACCACTTAACCATTTATCATTCATATTCTCAAATTCAATAGTCCCAGATATTAATCCATTATTTTGAATATTATCAGGATCACTTCCAGGATTTTGAGCCTGATTAAGCTTAAAGCTTAACCCTAATTGCTCAATATATTGCTCAGATCCAAACGAAATATCTTGACTAGCAGATGCTTGCACCTTACCATTCGTATTGTTAATCAACTGCCAACCACCATATGAAATAATAGAGCTTGCACTAAAAATTGGATCTATTAATTTAAACGTGAAATCACCTTGAGGAATTCTTACTGGATCAATAACTGTAATAGCAATTGGCCCCATTCCTTGTTTATACTCTGGATATAAACTTCTGTGATCATTTGAAGTTAATATCTCATTTATTGTTTTATCTGTTAATTCAAGAGCCATTCCTCCATTACCTTGACCTTCTAATCTTGTAAGTGGCAACCCATCACCATACGAAGAGTGTAAAGTAGTCCCTCCATTCTCCGGCTCAATAAAATGAGGTATAGCAGAATATACTTCTATATTTCTTCTCCCTTGAAGGTATGGTCTATTTCTACCATCATAAGTAGAATCTGCTCCGTTATATGGGTCTATATTAATTTCAGCACTATTATGGGCATATGCTAAAGACATAAAATAATAAGTCTTATGATTTACCAGTCTTGTGTTACCTACTGCAAATTTATCATCTAATACCTGGAAAGAATATTCGACCCCTTCATCAACTGAACCTGAAACTCCATCACTTAATTCGCCTGAAATCTCTTCAACTGGGAACCAAACACCTGCCTCCCCAAGTGATGGATCTTTATAATGATTAACAATCTCTGAAACTCCATCTTTTATATCACTCCTATAAATTAATCTAGCCTTATCAGGATTATCTAAATCAGTAACAGAAACTGTTAAATCCTTTAATTGATACACTAAATAACCTTGAAATTCATAATTTACATTATCAGGGATATTAATAGGATTAGTAATATATGGATCTTTCTCAAAATATGTTTCATTAAGGTTATTTGAAGTTTCACTATTTGACAACGTAATGATTAATTCCTTATCTAATTCTCTAATATTAAGATCAGGCGCATCAGGCCCATTAATAATATCAAAATTATTATTAAATAATGCTTGAGCTGTTCTGTCATATACTTTAAGTAAAGCTACTGAAGCTGAAGATCCTCCAGAAACAGCTCGTGCCCAAACAACACCAGTAGTAATTGTATTAACTGCTCCTGGCTCAAGAGTAAAGGGACCCGCAGATTGTAAAAATCTTCTATCTGCAGGAACATTACCAGCAGTTACCTCAGTCCATTCAGTCTGAGGAACATTAGGATCAGTATCTGAAGTTCCAGGAAACATAAAATTGCAAGGACTTGTGGTGCTTCCAGCTCCTCCTCCATGTCCATCTCCTCCATAAGTCATTGGAATATTATCTTTCCAAATACCCTGTAAATAATTATAAATATCTGTTCCACTCTCAGGATTTCCTGTTACGGTAAAATCATTATTATAATACACAAATTTAGACATAATGATTTGCTCTCCAGGCTCATCAACTTCTCCATCTCTATCATTATCTATATCATCATCTGGATCAGCAATTGGTCCCTCAAAGAAATCAACACCAATAGCTGGTGGATTAAAACCATAACCAGCACTACCTTCATCCTCAGCATCACCATTATAACAGAATCCCAAACCTAAGCCTACATCACATCCTACATAGTCATCAAGATAATATCCCAAGTCAGGATCTACCCATTGTCCAAAATAAACATCATTTAATGGTAGTGTCGCTCTATTAAATATCTTATAATTATAAAAAGTCATGTCATTTAATTCATTATCAGCAGTGAAACCAAATGCTTGAGCATGGATCTCCAAACCTAAAGGCTCTGCTTCAGTTTCTGTATGAATATTTCCTTTATCATTAAAAATCCAGAATAAAGTTTGATCTCCAAATAGCCTAGCTTGCTTATTATTACCTGTAATGTTATAATCAGGGTAATCCCCATCATAAGGCTCGTACAGGCCATTCTGATTTAGATCAAAGAAAGGAGCTAAAAATTCATCTTGACCTAATGCAGCGTCACCATGAGCTGGCCATTCTAATATTGAGGACGGGATTACATAAGAACCATCAATCCCAAACTTAGCAACATATTCTTCAACATCAGAGCGAAGTAACTTATAGTGTTTATCCCACTTATTACATTCCTCAGATGATATTGTAGCATTACTAGTGTTTAACGGTCCAGGCCAAAAATCATTACCACTTTGTCGGTATGTCATTGCAGCAACTTTTAACTGACCTCCATCATCAACACCCCCAATCCAAAGAGCTCCTGCAAACATTGAGTGCTTGTTCCCATTCTTTGGGATCTCATACCTTGCATCATCTAGATTCCACCACATATCACCGCCGGCCATAATTGTAGTTCTTACATTATTTATATCTAGGTCGGTCTGTGATGTGGCAGGATTACACCCTGCAGCAATCTTAGTGTTAACTGTAGATGTAGCATTTGGATTAATGACATTTTCCTTTGCCATCACTGCAATCGAAAAGAAAGCGAATGATAATGTTACTATTTGTTTTGCTTTATTATTCATAAAAGACTATTTTTTTTCTGTTCTTTAATTAAAATTGAAGACTTATACCAGCTCTCCACATTCTAGGTAAGCTATAATGTGAAGGATTATTAACAGCTAAAGAGTAAAGATATTGGAATGAATCTGGGTCATTCTTTGTAGTGATAGCTCCAGACTGTGGATCAGAAGCTGCTGGAGAAAGTAAATATCCATCATCATCTGGATTACCTGTAGCTCGGTAAACACTTATAATATTTCTTGCATCTAATAAATTTTGTACTTGTACATACACATTCAGATGTGAGCTCTTCTTATCATTCCATTTAATCTCAAATTCTTTATTAACCTTCATATTCATACGGAATTGCCATGGTAAGCGAGAGCCATTTAGACTTCCATCAAGAGTAGATCGATCATTAATTCCATCTGCTGCTTCTTGAGTAATATTTGATTGTTTTGAGTAAGGAGTACCAGAACCTGCAGAAAACATTACATTAGCCCCAGCATTCTCAAATACTTTCAATCCAAACCATACAGGACCATTATAATCCTTACCTTCACCATAATGATAGTCAACAGATGCAGAGAGTGCATGTCTTTGGTCAAAATCTAATGGTATAGCGGTCCTTAAATTTGGCTGTCCTGTTTCAACCAAATTAACAGCTCCATCTGCCTCTGAACCAGTGCCATCTGCAAATTGAAGTGTATAATTTGCCGTCATCTGGACATTATTGGTTCTTCTTAAGTCATAATTTATCGCGAGACCTTTAACTGTTCCAAAATCAATATTCCCAAACGTATAATACGTTGCAGGATATGCTCCAATCACATTTATTTTTGATATCATATCTCTCATTTCTTTATAAAAAGCTGATATCCTTAACGCTGATTTCAAAGATAATGTCTTGGCAAAACCTAACTCATAGTCAATTGTTTTTACTGGTTTCAAATCCGGATTATCTAAAGTTGCTCCAACTCTATCTGCCATAAATAAGTAATCAACTGGTTCTAATCTATTCCTTCCAGGAGGGCTTTGTGTTAAAACATCATAATGTGCGAAGAATTGAGCTTCATCTGATATAGGAAAAGAAAATGCTATTCTTGGCATAAATACAATCTCAGGAGTATAATCTTCAAATGCTTCATCAACATTAACAATTCCTTTTTTTGCAGATTGAGCATCTTTTAAATATGGAGCGATCTTTCCTCCAGCCTCATCAGCTAATAATGTTGGGTCTGAAATCTCTAGCCCATCAGCATTATACCAAGTATCTGAAGAATTATCACGATAACCAACAATAGTTGATGGATTCTCTACATCATCTACATATACTACATAATCATCTTCAATCCATACTGGTATATCTGTTCCATTCATTAAATCTAAATCAGCACCTGCAGTATAAGCACTATATAATAAATGTTGATCTTTTAATACTTTCTGATTTGCATCATATCTATCTACTCTTAAACCAATGTTAAAGATTAAGTCTTCAATTGCAAATTTATCCTGGATGTAACCTGCTGTGTATATAGGAGTAAATGGTGCAATTAGTCTCTCACTATCTTCTTCAAAGAAACTTTTAAGAGTAGGCATTGTTGTTAATTTATTACCATAAATATCATACCCATAATAATATGCCAAGGAAGACCCATTATTTAACAATTCATCAGCACTAAATAAATCTAATGAATACGTTGCAGGATCATAAGAATCAATATCAATAAAATCTGTTCCATTTGGATCCAAACCTAAAACACCTCTTAAATTTCTGTCAAAATCAGATTGCTCATCAGCAATAAAAAGTCTATCATACTTTACAGTATCCTGATAAATCAAATTTGCATCAAACTGAGCCTGAGGATTAGATAAATCACGTTCTAAGATATGCTTATTCGCTTGTTGCCTCATTAACCCCCATAATCCCATTGGTCCTAATCCCCAATAATAATCTTTTCTTTGCTGATATTCAAAACCAAATGAAAACTCATGAGATTGAACATCGGCTGAACCAGACACCTTAAATGATGTTTGGGTATTTTCTTGTTTTGCAGAGCCATTATATAAATATGCATGATTACCAAATAAAGAATAAACAGAAGTAGGTAAATCACCATTCCTTAACCCTTGCCCTTGTAAATCTGCAGCAGTTCTAATAACACCATCATTTGCAGCGTCAACACCAAATTCACCCATTATAGGTGCCATGTAAGAATTCATTCCATATTGAGAAAATAAGTCGTAATATGCCGAAGTATAGTTAACTAAACCAGGGTTTGAATTTCTCCAATCATATTTAATCTCCCCATCAGCCCACTCATCAAATGTATAGGAAGTATCTGCCCAACCATTGAGAATTTGACCTGTATAAATAGTTCCTGACAATGAATCTACTGCTACTCCTCTGCTATAAATAGGAGCTTTAGTAGTTGTAAATTTACCAACATAACCATATTTAAAATAATCAAACTGATGATTAGCATCAACATAAGTATACTTATTATTTGTGTAATCTCCTTGAATAGTAAAGAATGCATTCTTAATTGACGAGGCACTTTCTTCTGCATTTGATTCATCAGAACCAAACTTCTGAGTTAACTTACCAAACAAACGATATGTTACCTGACTAGATTCTCTATTGTCTTGCCAAGAGAACATTGATCTCCATCTTGAAAAATCTCTCTTCTTTTCAGCAAAAAAGTTACCTCCTATAGATAAAAAGGTATTTTTAGACGGTTTAAAATCTATTTTACCAGAGATGTTCATTCTCTTTTCATTTGCATTTAGCTTTGCATCTACTAATTCAAAATCAGATTCTCTTAAAAACTCGGATGTACTTAGAAAACCTGCAGAGGCATTAGGAGCTATTACAAATGGATTCTTTTTTAAATCTGCTAGCACATCATCTTTTACTTTCCACATTCCAATTGCAGATGGATCGTTATCATCAACACTCCTTAATTCTCCTGACAAAAAATAACCAATAAGAGAGCTTCCTTTCGTTCCATCAGTATTTCTTTTCTTTAAAATTGGCCCTGAAAGCGCAAATCCTAATAAATGATAGTTATAATCATCAAATAAAGAAGAAGTTTCATATTCTATTCCTCCAAACAGCTTATTAGAAGGCCCCTTTGTTGTTACAGAAATAATCCCTCCAGTAGCATCACCATATTTTGCAGGTAACCCTCCAGTAACAACGGTAATCTGCTCAATCCCAGAAGTAGGAACTCCCATATTACCCCTTACCTTAATTCCATCAATATAATAAGTAGTGGCATTACCCCTTGAACCCCTAACGTTAACAGCATCACCTTCATCTCTTTGATAAATACCTGCCGTAGTTGCCGCAACAGAAGCTACACTCCTTGTAGGTAAAGCTACAATCTCCTCTGCTGTTTTAGTCTCCCCAGAAAGATTATCTTTATCTAAAAGAGGTTTCTTGTAAGCAATAATTTTTACCTCTCCAATAGCGATACCTTCTTGCAGCTTAATATCTTGAGGTGTAATCTTATTAGCTGAAACTATAACACCTGTAACCTCTACAGTTCCATAACCAACAAAAGTCGCTTTCACCGTATAACTACCTGGATCAAGAGGCTTAATAGTATAATTCCCATCAAAGTCTGTAGTAGTACCTCCAATCTGGTTTCCATTCTTTTCTGCAACAATATTAGCAAAAGGAATAGGCTCTCCAGACATTGCGTCAGTAATAACACCCTTTAAAGTTCCTGTTTGTGCAAAAGCAAAAGTTGCAGTTAATAAGAATGCAACCATCAAATAAGTTTTTCTCAACATAATAATGTTTCGTTTAAATAATTCTAATTTCAAAGGCCGTAAAGATATAAATATTTTTAGTGTTTATACTACGTTAAATCCATTTCTTTTTTATAAAATTGCATGTATGAATATTGTGTATTATATCGCCTTAATATCCATATTAGCTCTGAGCTGTAATAATAAAAATGATTATATTCAAGAAGTCTATGTAAATGAACTTATTGACTTAAGCATGGAGCCGTATAATAAACTTATTATACCAGGCAGTTCAATTCTTATAGATGATATTGGAATTGAAGGAATTATTATTTATCATGGAATTGGAAATCACTACAAAGTTTACGATAGAAATTGTAGTTATGAACCATCCCTTACCTGTGCAAGAATTGATTCTCTGGATGATATCCCTCTTGCATATTGCAGCTGCTGCCCTTCAGTATTTGAAATCTCTAATTCAGGCAGCCCAATGAAACCTCCAGCTTTACTGCCATTAAAAGAATACTCTTGGATTTTAGAAAATAATATGCTAAGAATCTTTAATTAGCCCCCTATCTTTACTATCTTCTTTCTAATTCTCTTCCCATCAAACAAAATATCCAAATAATACAGGCCATTTGACAAGTTTCTAATCTCTTCTCTAGAGAATTCATAAGGAAAAAGATGCGGACTAACAACCCTCTGAATAACTTGCCTTCCATAAAGATCAGTTAACGATAATGTAACTTCTGTAAATTCTGTATTCTCTATATATATAGTTAAAGGATGAATATTATCTGAAGACAGAGGGTTTGGCCCAACCTTAACAACTCCATGAAATGACATCTCAGGAAGACTTGATATAGGACTTAATAAAATCACATCAGATGAGTATGAGCACCCAAACGAATCTGTAGCCACTATATAATAATATCCACTTTGATTAGCTGGGAAAAACGGACTATTTGCTCCAGGAACTATACCATTACTGCTATACCATTGCAAATTAGAATACAATGCAGAATCAAGCATCCAAGCAGTCGAGCCATTGTCATCTAATTGTGGTTGATACAAAGTATCACATATTACAACTAAAACTTCTAAAGAAATAGCTGTGCAACCATATTCATTTACAACAACTAAAGAGTATAAACCAGAAACGTTTGGCTCAATAAAAGTATCGGTAGCTCCAGGTATTGGGCTATTATAATGATACCACTGCATTGCAATAGAATCTACTGATGTATAAATAATATTATTTAAAGTGTCATAAACTAAACTAGGACTTAAAGGATAGTCATAAACATAGATTGTATCTGTTGAAGAAACCATACTTGCCGGCACTTCCATTACAGTATAGTTTATAGTAAGACCTCCTCCATTTTCTGAAAAAGTGCCTGCCTGTTGCTGAGGAGTAAATGTCAACCCTCCACAATACTCAAGACCAAAAGGCCAACCATCATCATCCCAGACATCAATTATCACATCCTGCCCTGATAATTGTAATGGATTAGAAAGATTAATCATTAATGGAAAAGACTGTGTTATCGCATTACTAGCGCTAACCGATTGCACGATTCCACCTGAAGTAGAAATATCATACAATAAATCAACATCACCTATTAAAATATTATCTGTACACCCACCACTCACAACCTCTATACTTTCTAGAAAATACAACGGATTTGTTTGAATAGCTGAATATTGAACAATATATTCTCCAGGCTGTGAATATATTTGATCAACCGGATCCTGCAAAACACTAGTGTTGCCATTACCAAAATCCCAGAAATAAGACAGCATTCCAGTATTATTATTTGTAAAGCTTACAGTAATTGGCGTACATCCTGTAGGATTTGACATTGCAAAACCTGCATTAGAAGAAGTAGAGGTGTCAGGCAATATGGTCAGTGGTAATGTAAAAGAAATATTTTCGGTACCAACCAATGGGGACATACTATGAGTAGCGACCAAATCAACCTCAACATCATAATAACCTGCTATTAAAGCGACACCTGAAAGCTTAACACATCCATATTGACTTACATTAGGGTCATAATGACAACTATTTGCTGAATTATTACATTCCCAAGTTAATCCTAATGGCAATGAAATTGAAGTAATATGAAAGTCTTCAAAAGTAACATTCACACCACCCGAAAATGTATCTAAAGGCAAGAAAAATGTCATGTCTTCATCATAAAACTGTCCAACATAACCATCAGGGAGTGAGTCAGGATCCAGGCCATAGTTTGCAGATGAAGGAAAATATGTGTAATCAATTGAACATTGCCCTAAAATAACAAAGCTGCTAATCAAACAAAGAAACACAAACAAAAATCTTCTCATAACTAAAAAATAAGAGAACAAGATTACATTATTTTTATGACTTTAACAAATAGAATGAAAACCTCTACACTAAAAGACCTCTAAAATTACTTGCCGTATTTGTATAATATGCGGTTAGTACCTGTAATAATCTGGTTTATAAGGCCCCTCAACTTCTACACCAATATATTCAGCTTGATCAGACCGTAAGGTGTCAAGCTCTACACCAATCTTAGCAAGATGTAATCTAGCTACTTTTTCATCTAAGTGTTTTGGCAACATATAAACTTTATTCTGATAATGATCCGTATTATTCCAAAGCTCTAATTGTGCTAATACCTGATTAGTAAATGAATTAGACATAACAAATGAAGGATGTCCTGTTGCACAACCTAAATTTACCAACCTGCCTTCTGCAAGTAAAATAATGTCATTATTATTGACTGTGTACATGTCCACCTGAGGTTTAATTTCATTCTTCGTATGCCCCCAATTAGCATTAAGCCAAGCAACATCTATTTCGTTATCAAAATGACCAATATTGCAAACAATTGTTTTATCTTTCATGCTTTCAAAATGTCTAGATTGAATAATATCTTTGTTACCAGTAGTTGTCACAATGATATCTGCATTCTTACAAGCTTCATCCATTCTTTTAACGGCAAAACCATCCATTGCTGCTTGCAAAGCGCAAATAGGATCAATTTCTGTAACAATTACTCTAGCTCCAGCCCCCCTAAGTGAAGCAGCAGAACCCTTACCAACATCCCCATAACCAGCAACAACAGCAACCTTACCCGCAATCATTACATCAGTAGCTCTTCTTATTGCATCTACTAAAGATTCTTTGCAACCATATTTATTATCAAATTTTGATTTTGTAACCGAATCATTAATATTAATTGCAGGAAGGGTTAACGTTCCTTTCTCCATTCTTTCATATAATCTATGAACTCCAGTTGTAGTTTCCTCAGAAAGACCTTTTATACCATCAACCATTTCTGGGAATTGATCGAGAACCATATTTGTTAGATCTCCTCCATCATCTAAGATCATATTTAATGGCTTTCCTCCTTTAAAAGCAGTAAGTGTTTGCAAAATACACCAATCAAATTCTTGCTCATTCATTCCTTTCCAGGCAAAAACTGGAATTCCAATAGCTGCAATAGCTGCAGCTGCTTGATCTTGAGTCGAAAAGATATTACACGATGACCATGTAACCTCAGCTCCTAAATGAATCAATGTCTCGATCAATACAGCTGTTTGTATTGTCATATGTAAACATCCAGCAATTCTAGCTCCTGCAAGCGGCTTACTATCCCCATATTCTTCTCTGATAGACATTAATCCAGGCATCTCAGCCTCTGCCAATCTAATCTCTTTTCTCCCCCAATCAGCTAAGGATATATCTTTTACTTTGTAATTCATATTTTCAACTTTCATAATTGTATTTTAGGACTGCAAATATAAGCATTATTATTATTTTAGCAGACAAAGAATTATAGATATGGGACTTGTAAAAAAAATAAAGACCAATAACTGCATAATTGGTATTTGGGATCTTGAAGAATCATACGATGAACTAGTAAAATTATCTAAGAAGCATGATCTATCAAAATATAAAACGGAGAAAAGAAAAAAAGAATTCTTGGCTAGCAGATTAGTGCTTGATGAGATTCAGCCAAATCAAGAAATTACTTATAACCAATACGGCGCCCCTGAGATAGGAAATGGTAAGTATATATCGATTTCACATTCAAAAAATCTAGTTGCAATAGTTGTTAGTAAAAAAAGAGTTGGGCTAGATATTGAACGCATTAGCAGAAAAGCTCTCAGATTATCATCAAGATTTATCTCTAAAGACCTTCAAGTTAATTTATCACAGGAAAAGGCAACATTAATTTGGTGTTTAAAAGAGACTATCTTTAAATGGCATCAACAAGGAAATATTGATTTTATTAATGATATCAAAATAAGCCCATTTACAATTTCTGAAGAAGGACAGCTAGCAGCAATATTTAAAGAACAGGAACTTTCATTAAGATATAAAAGAATAGATTCACACTTTTTAGTGTATATTTGCAACTAGAAAACTATTTATGGAAATCTACAATAAAATAATAGAAAATAAAAAGGCTAAAAGAAAGTCATTTGCCCTACTTGTCGATCCTGACAAACAAAACAATAACGAGCTCATAAGTATTATTAAGAAAGCTCAAAAAGCAAAAGTTGACTATTTTTTTGTAGGAGGAAGTTTGCTAACTAATGACAATCTAGATAGTTGTTTGGGAGTATTAAAAAAACACTCCAATATTCCTATAATTCTTTTTCCAGGAAATGCAATGCAGATTAATGATAAAGCAGATGCCATTTTATTTTTATCCTTAATCTCTGGAAGAAATCCTGAAATGCTTATTGGGAAACAAGTGATTACGGCCCCATTACTAAAACAGTCTTCTCTAGAAATCTTGCCTACTGGATACATGCTAATTGATAGCGGAAAACCAACAACAGCCTCTTACATGAGTGACACTACACCTATCCCTGCTGAGAAAAACTCAGTAGCCTCTTGTACGGCCATGGCTGGAGAAATGTTAGGACTAAAAATTATTTTTATGGATGGCGGAAGCGGAGCTAGAAATCCGATCTCAGAAGAAATGATCTTAGAAGTTAGTAAATCCGTTAATGTACCTATAATTATTGGTGGGGGAATTACTAGTGGAGAAAAAGCAATTGTAAACTGTAATTCAGGTGCTGATATTATTGTAGTTGGAGATGCTATTGAAAAAGATCAAAATCTGATTCTAGAGATCTCAAATGCAGTACATAATTATTAATGCTGCCTTAAAGACATCTTCATTAAATAGAATAAATTGACATTTACTAAAAGAGCCTCACTAAACTCAAGCTCATCTTTATGAATGATATAATTCAATTTCTTAACCAAACTAATTTTAATTGGAGTATTATTGAGTCTGTTGCTGTAATATTTTCAATTAGCTATGTCATTCTTGCAGCTAAAGAAAATGTCTGGTGCTGGGCTGCTGCGACAGTTAGCGTTATTCTATATATTTACATTTGCTTCACTGCACAACTTTATGCAGAAACAGGATTGCAAATTTTCTATCTGATTATGGCTATTTATGGCTATTACAATTGGAATACCAATAATAGAAAGCTTCAAATTACAGAATGGAGCGTTCGCAAGCATTTATTTTTAATTCTAATAGGTGCGCTTTTATCTTTTTTAATGGGATTTTATTTTGCAACATATACAGATTCAAAGATGCCAATTATTGACTCTTTTACAACTGTATTTTCGATAATTGCAACTTATATGATTATAAAAAAAGTATTAGAGAACTGGCTTTATTGGATTGTAATTGATCTTATGTCTGTTTACCTATATTATAATAGAGAATTACAGCTTACTTCGATACTTTTTATAGTATATACTATTGTTGCAATTATTGGATATTTTACTTGGTTACGTAAGAAGAAATCTGATGCATAAAGTAATTGTAACAGGGCCGGAGAGTAGTGGGAAAACACAGCTTTGCAAAGCTTTGTCCAAACATTTCAAAATTCCATTCACTAAAGAGTATGCAAGAGGATACCTGACTAATTTAAATAGGCAGTACAAAAAAGAAGACTTATTAAAGATCGCAAAAGAACAATTGCAATCAGAAATTAACTCGCAATTATTAGACACTGATTTAATTACAATTAAAATCTGGAGTAAGTATAAATATGAAGATTGCAATAAGTGGATACTTAAACAAATTCAAAAACAAAGGTCGAAAAAAAGGTTTTACTTACTATGTAAACCTGACATTCCTTGGGAAGCAGATCCACTAAGAGAAAATCCAATAAATAGAGATGAGATCTTTGAAATATATAAACGAGAACTTGAAGAATTAAAGCATAATTTCTTTATAATTGAGGGAGAAAATAGATTAGAAAACTCTATCTCAAAAATTTCACATTTAATATCGTGAATCTCAAATCTAATTGTATTTTTACGACATCTTAAAGGGGTGCCGAAAGGCTGAGATTATACCCATTGAACCTGAGTTGGTAATTCATCCTAGGGAAATGAGTCAACATTAAATAAAAGCAAGTAGTAACCCCATCAACTTGTTAATGTTAACTAAAAAATTAAAAAATGTTTAAGAAAAGAGATTGCATAGCTATTTTGCTTACAATACCCTTTATTAGTTTTGCTCAACAGCCAACCGATTCAGTACAAATCACAAAAACACTGGATGAGGTAAGTATTAATGCTTTAAGGGCTAGAGAAAAAACTCCTGTAGCTTTCACCAACATCAATCAATCAGAAATTGAAAAAGGAAATCTTGGACAGGATATCCCTTATATTATTTCGCTTACCCCATCAATAGTCACTACTTCTGATGCTGGGGCTGGAATCGGTTACACAAGTTTTCGTGTTAGAGGCTCTGATGCAACACGAATCAATGTAACAGTAAACGGAATTCCTTTAAATGACTCAGAAAGCCAAGGGATTTGGTGGGTAAATATGCCTGATTTTATTTCCTCAGTTGAAAACATACAAATACAAAGAGGTGTAGGAACTTCAACTAATGGAGCTGCTGCTTTTGGAGCATCAGTAAATTTGAAAACTGATGGCTTAAAGAAAAATCCTTATTTTACAACTAGCAATTCTATGGGAAGTTTTGCGACTTTAAAAAATAACATAGAATTTGGAACCGGACTTATCAATAAAAAATTTACTTTCAATGGGCGTGCATCTAAAATTTCATCTAATGGCTATATAGACAGAGCAAATTCTAACTTAAAATCTATTTACCTGCAAACAACATATTTTGGAAAAAAATCAGTTGTAAAAGCATTGTTTTTTACAGGAAAAGAACGCACTTATCAAGCTTGGAATGGTGTGCCTTTAAATTATTTAGACTCAAATAGAACATTCAACTCTTACACTTATAAAAATGAAGTTGATAATTACGTACAAACACATTATCAATTGCATTACAATAAGCAATTAAGTACAGAAACCACTGTAAATATTGCTGCACATTATACGCATGGCGAAGGATATTATGAGCAAGAAAAAATTGGAGAATATTTTGAAGATTATGGTCTGGAAAATATCATCTTATCTAATGATACAATTTCTTCAACCAACCTTATTAGAAGGAAATGGTTAAACAATGATTTTGGGGGATTTACTTATTCTCTTAATCATCAAGTAGATAACCTTGATTTAGTTTTAGGTGGTTCTAGCAACAGTTACTCTGGGCAACATTACGGCAATATTATCTGGGCTGAGTACGCAAGTAATGGAGCAATCAATCATCAGTATTACTGGAACAAAGCCGAAAAATTAGATAATAACTTTTATGCAAAAGCAAATTATAAATATTCTGATGCCACTAACCTCTATCTAGATTTGCAAAGAAGAAGGGTAGATTATATATTTGAAGGATATGATAGAAATGGGTTGCCTTCCGAACAAGAAGTAACTCATGCATTTTTCAATCCTAAAGTCGGACTTTTTCATGATTTAAACCAGAGCCAATCCATTTATGTATCATTTGCAGTAGCAAATAAAGAACCAAACAGAAATGATTATGTAGAAAATAAAGCTGATGAATATCCATCACATGAAACACTTTACGATACTGAAGTTGGGTACAAGCAAAGTGGAAAAAGATTTTCATTAGGAGTAAACCTTTACAACATGAAATATAAAAACCAGTTAGTACTTACTGGGCAAATTAATGATGTAGGTGCATATAGAAGAGCAAATATTGAGGAGTCATACAGAAAAGGAATTGAAATTGAAGCTATTTGTACGTTATCTGATAAAATAACTTGGGCAGGTAATATGACACTGTCTGAGAACAAAATAACCAGCTACACTGAATATGTTGACAATTGGGATACTTGGGAGCAAGAAAAAATAGATTATAAAAACACTGATTTAGCTTTTTCACCAACAGCTATTTGGGCTTCAAATTTCAATTATAAAGTAGCTAAAAATATCAGTATTGATTTTATAAGTAAATATGTTGGTGAACAATTTATTGACAACACTTCTTCTGATGATAGAAAATTAGATGATTATTTAGTAAATAATTTAAGATTATCTTATGAGTGGGACAGTAAAATATTTAAAACTTCACAACTTACCTTTCAAGTAAATAACTTATTAGATAACGAATTTGTAAGTAATGCTTGGGTGTATCGTTTTATTTCTGATGGTTATGACCCAAGAGAATACGATCATTATGTAAATACTGATAGTGAAAGAGGCTACAATATGGCTGGTTATTTCCCTGAAGCAACAAGAAATTATCTTTTAGGACTTACTTTAGGATTTTAGAAATAGGACATAAAATTTAGACTTATATAATGAAATATTTTTCTATTCTATAACTTCTATAATCTAATGTCTATTAGTTATATTTGCAACTTAAGATTTTTTTATGGAATACAATACAAAACGTGATCATCTCACAATACCAGAATATGGCAGACATGTCCAGAAGATGATCAACCATGCTATATCAGTTTCTAACAAAGAAGAACGACAAAAATGTGTAGAATCTATTATTACTTTTATGGGACAAATGAATCCGCATTTACGAGATGTAAAAGAATTCACACATAAACTTTGGGATCACTTACATATTATGTCAGACTTTAAATTAGATGTTGAATCTCCTTACCCAAGGCCAGAAAAAGAAAAACTATTAGAAAAACCTGATGCAATGGAATATCCTGGCAATAAAATTAAATTCTCTTATTACGGAAATACAATCCAAAGTATGATTACAACCGCAATAAAAATGGAAGGAGCTGAAAAAGAGATAATCTCTGGCATGATTGCTAATCAGATGAAAAAATCATACATCCTATTCAATGAAAGTTCTGTTGACAATAATATCATCAAACTACACCTTAAACAATTATCAAATGGCAATTTAACTCTTGCTGATGACTTTCAATTTATTAGATCAGCATCTGTAAGACAAGGTAGTCATAATAATAAAAAGAAGAACTTTAAAAAGAAGAACTTTAAAAAGAATTACAAAAAACAATAGTCAATGGCTACATTTAAGGTTAAAGGAGGATTAAAATTAAAGGGGAACTTACATCCTCAAGGAGCAAAAAATGAAGCTTTGCAAGTTCTATGCGCAGTACTTCTTACTCCTGAAGAAGTTGTCATGCAGAACGTGCCAGATATCCGTGATGTCAATATACTTATTGACCTTTTACGAGATTTAAATGTCACGGTAAATAAGCTTGACAAATCTTCTTATACTTTTAAAGCTGAAAATATAAATATTGACTATTTAGCCTCTAATGATTACAAAATAAAAAGCAGCAGAATAAGAGGTTCTATCATGATTGTAGGACCATTATTAGCTAGATACGGAAAAGGATTTATTCCAAAACCAGGAGGAGATAAAATTGGAAGAAGGAGATTAGATACTCATTTTATTGGATTCGAAAAATTAGGAGCAAAATTTGTTTATGATAGTAAAGAAGAATTTTATCGAGTTAGTGCTAGCATGCTAAAGGGGACTAGTATGCTGCTTGATGAAGCATCAGTTACTGGAACGGCTAATATTGTAATGACAGCTGTCATGGCAAAAGGAAAAACAACAATCTATAATGCTGCTTGCGAACCTTACTTACAACAATTATGTAAGATGCTAAATTCAATGGGGGCAAAGATTACAGGTATTAGCTCAAACCTAATAACTATTGAAGGAGTTGAACATCTTAGTGGATGTACACATAGAGTCCTTCCTGACATGATTGAGATTGGATCATTTATTGGGCTTGCTGCAATTACAAAGTCAGAGATTACAATTAAAGATGTAGCTTATGAAGAGCTTGGGGTTATTCCTTCTGTATTTTCAAAACTTGGCATAAAGATGGAGCGCAAAGGAGATGATATTTATATTCCATCTCAGGACAGCTATGAAATTCAATCTTTTATTGATGGTTCTATTCTAACTATCTCAGATGCGCCTTGGCCAGGCTTTACTCCTGATCTACTATCAATAGTATTAGTAGTTGCTTCACAAGCTAAAGGAAGTGTTCTTGTCCATCAGAAGATGTTTGAATCACGTCTTTTCTTTGTAGATAAACTCATTGATATGGGTGCACAGATTATTCTTTGTGATCCACATAGAGCGACAGTTATCGGCCTTAATCAACAATTTAAATTTAAACCAACAACCATGACCTCACCTGATATTCGAGCTGGAGTTTCTTTACTATTAGCTGCTCTTGCTGCTGATGGAGAAAGTACAATCCATAATATAGAACAAATTGATAGAGGGTATCAGAATATTGACAAACGATTAAATGCAATTGGGGCACAAATAACTAGAATAGAATAGTCTATGAGAATACTAATAATTATTTTTTGTTTTTTAACTACCTTATCATTCTCTCAAGAGATAGGGCTAAAGATTGGAGATATTGCGCCTGATCTAGCATACGACAACCCAAATGGCAAACAGCTTAAGCTTTCCGAACTTAGAGGCAGCCTAGTCCTTATTGATTTCTGGGCAAGTTGGTGCAAGCCTTGTAGGCAAGAGAACCCTAATATAGTAAATGCATTTAGAAAATTTCATAAGACGAAATTCAAGAATGGCAAAGGATTTGAAATTTTCTCACTTTCACTTGATGGCAAAAAAGATGCTTGGATAAAGGCTATAAATAAAGATGAACTTTTTTGGGAATACCATGTATCTGATTTAGGAGGCTGGCAATCAGAAGGATCAAATAAATATGGAATACGTTCTATTCCTAGCAATGTTCTTATTGATGGAAATGGTATAATTATTGCTCACAACTTAAAAGGACCTGCGCTTCACCGATTCCTTGAATCACAAAAAAAATAAACTGACATATTGACCTATCTAAGGCTTTGGCAAACTTTTTGCAATAAACTAAATAATAGTGTAATTAAATTATATTATGAGCAAGAAAAATAAAGACATAAAAAAAACCCATAATTCTGAAGAAGAAAACACTGACACTTCTTCTAATAAAGCAGAAGAAGTGGTGCAAGAAGAACCTAAAACAGAACAGAGTGCTGAAGAGCAATTAGCTATTGAGAAAGATAAAAACTTACGTCTTTTTGCTGAGTTCGAGAACTTTAGAAGAAGAACAGCTAAAGAAAGAATCGAGCTTTTTAGTACTGCAAACATGGACATTATGACCATTTTACTGCCAATTCTGGATAACTTTGAAAGGTCAATAGAAGCAAATAATTATTCTGATGAAGATGGTCCTGTATTAATATACAAACAACTCAAATCAGAACTTAAGAAGAAAGGTCTCTCGGAAATGGATGACCCTAAAGGAAAAGAACTAGACACTGATTTTCATGAGGCAATATCAAATATCCCTGCCCCAGAAAATAAGCTGAAAGGTAAGATTATAGACGTAACTGAGAAAGGCTACTTATTAGGAGAAAAAGTATTACGTTACGCTAAAGTTGTAGTTGGAAATAAAGAATAAGCTATGTCAAAAAGAGATTATTATGATGTTTTAGGAGTAAGTAAAAATGCTGATGTTAAAGAAATTAAGAAAGCATATAGAAAGCTTGCTATAAAATATCATCCTGATAAAAATCCAGGAGATAAGGCAGCTGAAGAAAAGTTTAAAGAAGCGGCTGAAGCCTACGATGTTTTAAGTAGCCCAGAAAAAAAACAAAGATTCGATCAATTTGGTCATGCAGGAATGGGTGGAGCTGCTTCAGGAGGATTTGGTGGAGGAATGAACATGGATGATATATTCTCTCAGTTTGGAGATATCTTTGGTGGTGGTGGATTTGGAGGATTTGGTGGCGGCGGAAGCAGAGGAAGGCGAGTGGTAAAAGGAACAAATCTTAGAATACGATTATCATTAAACCTAAAGGAAGTAGCTGAAGGAGTTGAAAAAAAGATAAAGGTTAGTCGGCTAATAAACGCTGAGGGTGTAACTTATACTACTTGCGGAACTTGTAATGGAAGCGGACAGGTAACTAGAGTAAGCAATACAATCCTAGGTCAAATGCAAACTTCAAGTCCCTGTCCACATTGTCGTGGTAATGGGAAGAGTATTGATAAACGCCCTTCTGGAAGTGATGCAAATGGAATGATAAAAGAAACAGAAACTGTAAACATAACAATCCCTGAAGGCGTTGAAGATGGAATGCAATTAAAAGTTAGCGGAAAAGGAAATGCCGCACCTTTTGATGGTATAAATGGGGATCTAATTGTATTGATTACTATTGAAGATCATGACACCTTAATCCGTGATGGTAAAAACTTACACTTTGATCATTATATTAGTTTTGCTGATGCCGCACTAGGAATAGATTCTGAAATTCCTACTATTACAGGTAAAGTAAAAATAAAATTAGAAGAAGGAATACAAAGTGGTAGAATCTTACGATTAAAAGGGAAAGGATTGCCATCAGTAAATGGTTATGGAAAGGGAGACCTACTAGTTCATATTAATGTATGGACTCCTCAGAAGCTCTCAAAAGATGAAAAGAAATTCTTTGAGAAATGTAGGAAATCAGATACTTTTATGCCAAAACCTACAAGAGGGGACAAATCATTCTTTGATAGAGTAAGAGAAATGTTTGGGTAAAATATGCAAGAGAATCTCCTTATAGTAGAAAATGTTACAAAGAAATACAGAGATTATACCGCTCTTTTAAATGTCAATATCTCAGTACCTAAAGGAAGTATCTACGGGCTTTTAGGTCCTAATGGTGCTGGAAAAACTACACTAATGCGCATTATCAATCAGATTACTGCACCAGATAGTGGTAATTTACTTTTTGATGGGCTTAAGCTAGAAAAACATCATATTTCTGAGATTGGCTATCTTCCTGAAGAAAGAGGGCTTTACAAGAAAATGAAAGTGGGGGAACAAGCACTTTATTTAGCTCAATTAAAAGGAATGAGTTATACTGAAGCGCTCGAAAAACTCAAATTTTGGTTTACAAAACTTGATATTCTAGATTGGTGGAATAAAAAAGTTGAGGAGCTTAGTAAAGGGATGGCCCAAAAAATTCAGTTTGTAGTAACTGTAATTCATGAGCCAAAATTATTAATTTTTGATGAGCCATTCTCTGGGTTTGACCCTATTAATGCCGCTATTATCAGAAAAGAGATCCTAGAGCTTAGTGAAAAAGGAACTACTATTATTTTTTCAACTCACAGGATGGAATCTGTTGAAGAGATTTGTGATCATATCGCTCTTATCAATAAATCAAAAACCATACTAGAAGGCCCTATTGACGGTATAAAGAAACAATTTACTAATAACAATTATGAAGTAATTACTAAAGATTCTGTACTAACTGATAATAAATTCTATCAAGTTACTCATAAGAAGGACGATATATTTCAGATACAATTATCAGAAGGAACTAAAGGGAAAGATGCCTTAGCATTTATAAATAAAAATTACGAAATAGTTTCATATAAAAAAGAAACTCCTAGTATGGAGGATATTTTTATTAAAGCGGTAAATAATGCATAAAATCTGGCTAATCATAAAAAGAGAATACCTAGTAAGGGTAAGAAAAAAATCCTTTATTGTAATGACAATATTAGGGCCACTACTAATGGTTGCTCTTCTTATTGCTCCTATATATCTAGCTAAGGAAACTCAGGAGGAACGAAAAATAGCAATAAATCAACAGCAAAAATACCATTTAGAAAACACAGAATATCTATATTTTACTGTAATCCCAGAATACGAAGCCAAACAACTTACTTCTAATTTTAATGAAAGTCCATATTACGCCCTACTATATATTGAAGAAGATCATTTTACTCTTTATTCTGATCAACAAATAAGTTTATCCGTAAGTGAAACAATTGAAAGAGAAATAGAAAAAATTATTGAGATAAATAACCTAAAAAAAGCAGGGATCGACCCTCAAATAATTGAAGATGCTAGCAGTAGTATCGATATTACCACTAAAATAGTATCTGAGGATGGAAACACCACTAACTCTCACTCTGAAGCAAGTATGGGGATTGGTTTTATATCAGGAATTCTTATATATATGTTCATATTTATGTACGGGACAATGGTAATGAGAGGTGTTATTGAGGAGAAAACAAGCAGAATAGTAGAAGTAATTATTTCATCTGTCAAGCCATTTCAACTTATGATGGGGAAAATTATAGGAGTAGCACTAGTAGGACTCTCTCAATTTGTATTATGGATATTACTCACAGTAGTAATCTCTACAGTAGTAGAGCTAGCATTCTTAGATGTTAGTAGTATGTCAAACGAAATTAGTGTAAATGAGCAATCAGCAATAATAGCTCAAATCACTAATATTACTGGAGGCATCAATCTTATTCAGATCTTTCTTTCTTTCTTATTTTACTTTATAGCTGGTTATTTAATGTATAGCTCTTTATTTGCTGCTGTGGGTTCTGCAGTAGATGCTGAGGCAGATACTCAGCAATTTATATTGCCTATTACTATACCACTTATCCTATCGTTTCTACTAATTCAGCCTATTATGGATAATCCTGATGGCGCATTAGCCTTTTGGATGAGTATTATCCCTTTTACTTCCCCTGTTATAATGATGGTCCGCCTACCTTTTGGAGTCTCTAGCTGGGAGTTATTGCTATCTATGGGGATATTGGTGGGTGCATTTGTTGCTACTACATGGTTAGCTGGACGTATTTACCGTACGGGAATACTCATGTACGGAAAAAAAGCTAGCTATAAGGAACTATGGAAATGGTTAAGATATTAATCTTTATTTATTGGATTGCAACAGTTTTTCAGTGTCTTTTGTTGATTTTGATGCAAATTCCATCTTTTTTAGCAAAAAAATTACAAAAAAATTACACACCTTAAAACTCTTATAATCAGAGTCTTAGGCTCTATGCAAACATTTAATTGTTAAAAAGAGTGCTTTTTTTTATTTGTCAATTGTATAAGAGGTTTATCTTTGCAGCGTATTAACTAAAATTTTTAAACAATGAAAAAGAATTTACGAAACATATTAGCTGTAGGTTTAGGGCTAATGACAACTGTCGCTTTCGCTCAAGATTGGAATGTTGATTCTAGAACTAGAATTGACATGGGTGGTGATAACGACAAAATGGAAACTTCACAAAGAGCTACTTTAGGAGCTACTTGGGGAGGGACTAACTGGGGTATTCATGGTAGTACTGTAGTAAACTACGACCTAGAAAGCCCACAAAATGCAGCTTCTTTAGCTGTATATGAAGCTTATGCTTCTACTGACATCATGGGATATGCTAACCTAACTATTGGTCGTCAAGCATTGAACTATGGTTCAGGAATGATTATTGGATCTAACGAGTGGGGTGCAGAAAGAAATACTAGAGATGGTATGACTTTTGGTCTTAATCTTGATATGGCTGATGTAACTGTAATTTATGCTTCAAGAATGGACAGTGCTACATTGACAAATGGATCTGCAATGATGGGTGTTAATGCTTCTAAATCAGAAGGAGACTGGACTGCTAACTTGCTTTACACAAGCGCAACTATGACTACAGATGATGTAGATGGTGAAGCAATGACTGCAATGGGTCTTGACTTATCTTATAATATGATGGGTGGTGACTTAGCATTAAATGTTGGGTACAACACTGCTTCTAATGGAACAGTTGATCAAGATATGACTTCTATTGGTGCAACTTACAATGTTAATGAGTCAATGTCTATTTCTGCTGCACAAACTACATACGGTGAGAACGGATTTGGTTCAATCTACGGTTCTAACTACGGTTCAGGTGCTGGTTCATGGATGACTCACGGAAACATGGGTTACTTAAATAATTCTGACCAAATGATGTCTATTGGTGGTACTTACGCAATGGGTGGTCTTAACTTAGGAGTTCACATGCATACAGTTTCTAATGACGTAGATGATACTTACGAAAGAAATGCAATGG
>PAHP01000002.1 GCA_002705205.1 Flavobacteriales bacterium | reverse complement strand
TACGAAGTTTGTAACAATTACAGATGAGTTCTGGGTATATATTCCAAATTCATTTACGCCAGATAATGATGGGGTAAATGATAAGTTCTGTATTGAATATAATGGTATTAGAGTGAAGACGTTCTCACTTAATGTATTTGATAGGTTCTCAAATTTAGTTTATACAACACAGGAAATTGAAGGGTTAGAGTGCTTGTTAAATGCGAACGGATGGGATGGGACGCATTATGAAACTGGTAATGATTTACCTATGGGAACTTATATATATGAAGTCTACTTTCAAGATTTTGAAGGTTGGAAACATCAAGAAATGGGACACTTATTTCTTATAAGGTAAAAAGAGATTATTCTCTTTTTAGACTCTCAATTTTTTTCTCAAGTGATTCAAGTTTTATTAATATCTCAGTTTCTTTTGATATTATTTCATTCTCTTTCTCTATTATTTCATTCTCTTTCTCTATTATTTCATCTTGATTTTTGAGTTGTTCTTTATCTTTTCTATTTTTAGTTAGTTCTGAGGATACAATACCAGTTGGTACAGCAATAATTGCATAACCTAGGATCATAATAAAAACTGAGATTGTTTTTCCTAGCGTAGTAATTGGTACCACATCTCCATATCCAACTGTAGTTAGAGTAACTACTGCCCAATAAATAGATTTTGGAATATTATCAAATCCATGTGATTGCCCTTCAACAACATACATAATTGCTCCAAGAATAATTACGATTAAAGAAATGTATAAGATAAAGACTATTATTTTTGGTCTAGAAGATCTTAACGCGATCTGCATAGTATGCCTGCTCCTTAGGTATTTTGATAGTTGAAATATTCTAAAAACACGAATTAATCTCATTATTCGGATTAACATTAGAGATCCAATGGGTTCATAAAATACCATTAAGTAGGTTGGTATAATTGATATTAAATCAATTACACCCATAGTAGATAGAATATATTTTTTGCTAGATTTAGCGCAGTATATTCTAAGGATATATTCAATAGTAAAAAAGATAGTAAATATCCATTCAGCTGTTAAGAGTGTCTTTCCGTATTTTTGATGTATAATGGCATCACTATCTAGCATTAGTCCAACAACTGACAGCATAATTACTATAAGTAATGTAACATCAAAGGTCTTGCCAGGCTTTGTTCTGTATCCAAAAATAATTTCGTGAAGCTTCTCTTTTGTCATGTTGATTAATAGATTAAATTTAAGCAAAACTAAGTGTTTTTTGATTAACTAAAGTAAATCCCTAAATAAATACGATAATTTTATGATAAACTACTTTTAAATAGTATTTATTATTGATAAAAAATAGTATATATTAGGACTTTAAAAAATAAAAAGATTTGATCAAGAACTTTCAGGTATATCGATCATCTGCAGGCAGTGGAAAAACCTATACACTTGCACTTAGTTTTATTGCCTTGGCATTAAAAGGAGACATGCATGGTTATCATGACTATTACCGTAGAATATTAGCTATTACTTTTACAAATAAGGCAGCATCAGAGATGAAAGAAAGAGTACTAGAGTATCTAGAATGTTTGTCAAAGAAAAAAGATAAAGACAGTGTATTAGCTTGGCTCAAGAAAGATACAAATTATGATGATAAAGAAATATTTGCAAGAGCAGGAATAATTCATAAACATATCTTGCATAATTATGCTGATTTGGGAATTTTAACTATTGATAAATTTACTTATAAGATTGTAAGGACTTTTGCATCAGATCTGGATTTGTCGCATAATTTTGATTTGGAAATGGATAATTACAAGATTATTCAACCAGTAGTAGCCTTATTATTGAGTAGAATATCTGATAATGGAGGGGATTTGTCAGATGCTTTAGTCAATTTTGCAATGCAAAAGGCTGAGGATGGTAAAAGCACAAATATTGAGCGAGACTTGGAGGAATTTGCTAAGCAGTTATTTAAAGAGGAAATAACTCAGTTTACCGCAGGAAGCAATCTTTCATTGAAGGACTGCATTCAGTTAAAGCGCTATTTACTCAAAAACAAGAAAGATATTACATTAAGAGTTGAGAATCTAGCGATTAAGGTTTGTGATTTTTTTAACAAGAATGGCTTAACAAAAGAGCATTTTAAGAGTGGAATATATTACAATCATTTTACAAATAAGTTAGGGCATGCTGATTCTTCAAAGTGGCAGCCAACTGACACTCTATTAAAGAATATTGAGATTGATCAATGGTATGCAAATAGTAAGTCCCAAGAGATTAAAGATACTGTAGAAAAATTAAAACCAGATCTTATACAGTTTTCTAATGAAATGATGGATTTGTTAACTGAGTATAACTCAGTAAATGCCATACTTAAAAATATTTATTCCATGGCCATACTTAATGAGATGGTCCAGGAGGTTAAGCTATTTAAAAAAGAGAATAACATTGAACAGATATCAGAGTTCAATAATAAGATATATAATATTGTTACTAATCAACCATCAACGTTTATTTACGAAAGATTAGGAGAGCGTTATAATCATTATTTAATTGATGAATTTCAAGATACCTCATTATTACAATGGCAGAATATTTTGCCATTGGTTACAGACTCATTAGATTATGGAAGTAGTATGTTAGTTGGAGATGGAAAACAATCTATTTATAGATGGAGGGGAGGAGAGGTAGAGCAGTTCACAAAATTGCCAGAGATCTATAATGGTGATAATTTAGCGTTTAAGATTGATTGGGAGAATAAGTTGAAACACCATTATACCACTGAACAGTTGAAAGCAAATTATAGAAGCAGAAGAAATATAATTGAGTTTAATAATCAATTTTTTAAAAACACAAAAGAATTTCTTTCTAATAATCTTCAACAGATCTATGATAATTCAGAACAAGAAGTAAAGCAAGCTAAATCTGGGGGGTATGTTCATGTTGAGCTATTTGGCAATAAACAGAATGATTACAAGGAGTTGGTTTTAGAAAAGATGATTACTGAGATTAAGAAGATTACAACAGAGAATAATTATTGTTATAAAGACATTGCTATTCTTTGTAATAGTAGAAAGAGTGTTGCGTTAGTTGCTGATCGTTTATCACTTGCTGATATTCCTGTTATTTCAAATGAGGGTTTATTATTAAGTAAATCAGATAAGGTAAATACATTAATTGCTATTCTGAAATATTTACAGAACCCTTCTGATAATATTTCGAAAGCTATAATTGCTAAGTATTTATTTAATTGTCATTTTTATGAAGATAGTCTACATAGAGTTTATTTAGAAATTAGGTCAGATGAAGGGTTTTTATCTGTTCTTAGAAGGGCGAGTATACATATTAATCCGTCTAAGCTTTTGCAAGAGCCACTTTATGAGTTAGTGGAGCAGATTATTAGAGTTTTTAACTTTCATGATGATGTGTATTTAGGTTTCTTTCTTGATGTAGTTCTTTTTTACTCTGAGAAAGAAGGAAGTAATATTTCAGCGTTTCTTTTATGGTGGGAGGAGAGGGTTGATAAAGAATCTGTTGTAATCCCTGAAGGGACTGATGCTGTTCAAATAATGACTATTCATAAGTCCAAAGGTTTAGCTTTTAATGTTGTTATGATACCTTTTAATTGGGAGGATAGAAGAAACGTCTACGATATCTGGGTAGACACATCCTCTTACTTTAACAAAAAATTACCCGCAGCTTTAGTCTCTGGGAATAAGAGTTTAGAATATTCTTACTTTAAGGATGAATATTTAAAAGAGAAGGAAATGATCTTTTTAGATAGTTTGAATAAGTTATATGTTGCAATGACACGTTCAAAAGAACGCGTGTATATTTTATCAAAATATTTGCCAGATAATATGCCTTTAGGTTATGAGAAAAGAGGTTATTTAAATTCATTTTTTTCTAGCTTTAATTATATAGACGTGATTGGAGATTCAGATATGTTATGCGAGACTAAGAAACAAGAGAGCAACTCATTTATAGTATCAAAACGAAATAAATTGGATTGGAGAAATGTAATATCCTTAAAACATTCTGCTGCAGAGATATGGGATACAGAAACTGCAAATGATAAGCGTGATTGGGGTAAATTATTTCACTTAGTATTATCAAAAATACATTATACAGAACAAAAAGATCAGGTCATTGATAGAATGTATAAAACAGGAAGTTTCTCAAGTCATGATAAAAAGAGGCTCAGAGAGGCTATTGGTCAACTTCTGCAGGATGAAAATGTTAAATACTTCTTTTCTAATGATTGGGATGTTAAAACAGAGAGAGAAATATTAATTACCAATGGTAAAACATATATTCCTGATAGATTACTTTTTTCAAAAAATACTGATGAGGTTATTGTAATTGATTATAAGACAGGAGTGAAGAAAGATATTCATAAAACTCAGATAAGCGAGTATTCTGTTGCATTAGAACAGATGGGTTTGAAAAATATTAAGAGAGTTTTGGTTTATACTTCTGATGAAATAAAAGTTGAGTATTTATGATCCCTTTTTTAGATAATATAGCAGATAGATTATTGCAGAAATTTCCTGATAACATGCAGGATGTAGCTATTGTTTTACCTTCAAAAAGATCTGCTATATTCTTGAAGCATTATTTGTCAAAGAAGATTAAGAAGCCAATCTTTTTGCCTGATTTTTTCTCTATAGAAGAATTTACAGAGCATCTTTCAGGATTACAAGTGATAGATAATATTTCTTTGCAATTTAGATTATTTCAAACATACCTGAGATATCCACCAAAGAAGAAAGACACATTTGATGATTTCTTAAAATGGAGTAATGTTCTTTTGCATGATTTTAATGAGATTGACAGAAATCTTGTTGATGCACGCTCTATTTATACAAATCTGAAAGATGTAAAAGAACTAGAAAATTGGTCTATTGAGGATTGGAGTTTCGCTTATACGGATCTTACTCACATACAACGTGATTATCTTAGTTTTTTTGAGGGAATGCTTGATTGGTATTATGATTTTAGAGAATCACTATTAGCTGATAGTTTAGCTTTTCAGGGGATGGCATATAAGCAAGCAGCAGAAAATATTAAATATGCAGAAATAAAGTGGGATAAGATATGGTTTGTAGGATTGAATGCTCTGACAAATTCAGAAAAAAAGATTATAGATTATCTCAAGAAAGAAGATGTAGCTAGGGTATTTTGGGATGCTGATAGATTTTATTATGACAATCCATTACATGAAGCAGGGAGTTTCTTAAGGGGACAAAGAGAGAAGTGGTCCGAGATTGATTTTAAAGGCGTTGGGGAATACTATAAACAGTCAAAAGAAAGTTTTAATGTGATTGCATGTCCTAAGAATATTTCACAGGCAAAAGTAGCTTCTGAAATACTAAAAGATTTACCTAAAGTAGAGTTAGACGATAGCAATACCGCATTAGTATTAGCTGATGAGGCTTTATTATACCCAGTTCTACATAATCTTCCTTCCAAAGTAAAACAGCTGAACGTTACAATGGGTAGTCCTCTGAAAAACACAGCATTATTTGCTTTTGTTGAATCAGTTCTTAATATGCAGATTAATGCTATTAAATATAAAAAGAGGGCATTTTATTATAAAGATATTATTAATGTAGTTGAGCATCCCTATTTTATAAAGATTGTTGGTCAGAAGGAAGTATTTGATTTCAAGAGGTTTGTCGTTAGTAATAATATTATATTCATAAATAAAGATAATATAAAGGAGTCTTTTTCATCTGATTTTATTAATCAGTTATTTACAATATGGGATGCTATTGATGATGCTTTAGAAACATTAGTTTTATTAATAGAAAAGTTAAAAGGATTTTTAGTTGGAAAATTAGGAACAATTGAGTCAGAGGTATTAACAACTTTTTATAGAGTGATTATAATTCTAAAGAAGTTGTTAGATGAGAATAATTTTAATATAGAGTTTACTACAATACAGGTTATTATGAAGCAATTGGTTTCAAAAGAAACCATCCCATTTAAAGGGGAACCGCTAAAAGGAGTGCAGTTAATGGGAATATTAGAAAGTAGAACTTTAGATTTTAAGAACGTCATTTTGCTAGGTGTAAATGAAGGTAAATTACCTAAAGGTAAATCTGTCAATTCTTTTATTCCGTATGATTTGAAGAAGTATTTTAAGTTGCCTACTTACGCTGAGAGCGATGCTGTTTTTTCTTATCATTTTTATCGATTATTACAACGATCTAATAATGTGAATCTGATTTATAATTCTGAGACGGATGATTTTGGTAGTGGTGAAAAAAGTAGGTTTATCACTCAATTATTATCTGAATATGATGGCGATATTAAAGAGTATGTATATCAAGGAGGTAATTTAGAGGTGCAGAGTGCTAATCAAATTGTTATTCAAAACAAAGGGCTTGAAAATGAGATAGGTTTATGGGCTAAGAAAGGAGTATCTCCATCAGCTTTGAATAAATATAATAATTGTAGTTTACAGTTTTATTATCATTATTTAGCTGGAATTAGAAGAGATAATGAGGTAGATGAGTATGTAGATGCAAGTATAATGGGTACTGCTATTCATGATTCATTAGATGCAAACTATCCTTTAGGGATTCTAACAGAGAAGTCTATAGATGAAAAAATAAGTACGATAATTAATGATATTGAGAAAGCCTTTATTGAGTTAATTTCCAATGAAGGCATGAAAGAAGGAAAAAATTATTTGAATTTACAGATTGCTAAGAAATTAACCAAAGATTTCTTAAAAGTTGAAAAGAAGTTGATTAAGAATGCAAATAAAATAGGTCAGCAAATAAAATTAATATCAAAAGAGGAGGTTTTATCTCATCAATTAAAAGTTTGTGACATTGACTTTAAATTGACTGGAAAGGTAGATAGAGTAGATTTTGAGGGTGATTCATTAAGGATTATTGACTATAAGACTGGTAATGTTCAGCAGGATGAGGTCACTTTTTCTGAGTTTGATGAGTTGATTGATAATCCTAAAAAATCAAAAGCATTTCAACTTATGATGTATGCATATATGTATTTAAGGATGCATCCTAATTATATTAGTTTAGATGTATTTGCAGGTAACTACTCTTTTAAGAACCTTCAAGAAGGTTTAATAAAAGTAAGTAAGAAGACTAGAAATAAGAAAGAGGTTTTAAATATTAATGCAGATGTTCTTGATGCGTTTGAGATTCAATTAAATAAGATTTTAAATAAAATTTTGAATAATGATTTTGAGCAAACTACTGATCTTAAAAATTGTGAGTGGTGTGACTATAAGGCAATCTGTAAACGTTAAAAAATGTATATTTGTATAAAACTAAAAAATAGAATGAGAAGAATAACTTTATTATTAATAATTACATTCTTTAGTATCTTTATTTCTGCACAAAATAGAAATTGTGGTACTATGCAGCATTTGAATGAAATGCGTCAGAATGACCCAAAGATTGATGTTAGAATGGATTCTGAGAATCAAAAGATACAGAAGTGGATAGAAAATAATCCAAATTCATCAAAATCAGTAATCACAATCCCAGTTGTTGTACATGTTATTTACAAAACTTCAAGCCAGAATATATCTGACGCACAGGTCTTCTCTCAGATGGATATTCTAAATGAGGATTTTAGAAAGAATAATTCTGATGCCTCATCTGTTCCTTCAGCTTTTGCTAGTGTTGCAGCTGATTCTGAAATAGAATTTTGTTTGGCGGTTAGAGATCCAAATGGGAATCCAACAACGGGTATTACCAGAACATATACTAGTAATTCAAGTTTTTCTGGTTATACAAGTATGAAATATTCTAGTAATGGTGGTCAGGATGCATGGAATACATCTGATTATTTAAATATTTGGGTTTGCAACTTAGCTAGTGGTCTTTTGGGATTTGCTACTTTTCCAGGAGGTAATTCCAGTACAGATGGTGTCGTGTGTGATTATGAATATTTTGGTGATATGGGGACAGCTACATATCCTTATAATTTAGGTAGAACAGCTACTCATGAAGTGGGGCATTATTTAAATTTATATCATATTTGGGGAGATTCATATTGTGGAAATGATCAAGTTTCAGATACACCTAAACATGAAGAAGCAAATTATGGATGCCCTTCTTTTCCTCATGCATCTTCTTGCTCAGGTACTGGTAGTTCTGGAGAGATGTTTATGAATTATATGGATTATACAAATGATGCTTGTATGTTTATGTTTAGTACAGGCCAGAAAAATAGGATGAGAGCAACTTTAAATGGTAGTAGATCTTCTCTATTAAGCTCCTTAGGATGTCAGGTTATTTCTCCTCCAATAATAGTTTCGTCTAATATTACAGACTTAAGTTGTAATGGCGGAAATGATGGGAGTATTGATTTAGCAGTGAGTGGAGGAACGGCGCCTTTTACATATTCTTGGAATAATGGGTTAACAACACAAGATATTTCAAACTTAGCTGCTGGTTATTATAGTGTTCAGATAATTGATGCAGTAGGTCAAAATGAGAATTTGACTTTTTATGTTAGTGAACCTTCTCCAATTACTATTTCTTATTCTGTTACTACCACTACTAATAGTGGTTATAGTGATGGTAGTATTTCTACCACTCTAAGTGGAGGTACTGCTCCATATTCATTCTATTGGTCAGGGCCTAATGGTTATATTGCAACGACTCAGAATATTCAGAATTTGATGTCAGGAACCTATACCTGTTATGTGGTAGATGCGAATAATTGTTCTGAGACATTATCAATTGTAGTTGCAGATGGGCAATTAATGCCCTTGCAAGTTAGTGCAATAGTTTCTGATATAGATTGTTATGGCGATAATAATGGATCTATTGATTTGACAGTTGCTGATGGCTCTGCTCCGTATGCTTTTAACTGGAGTAATGGAGCTGTTACTGAGGATATATCTGGATTGTCCTCAGGTACTTATATTGTTTTTATAACTGATGCTGCAGGGCAGTCTTATACATCATCTTATACGATAACAGAGCCTTCTGAGATAATAGCAGTATATACCGTTACTAACGCTTCAGTACCAGGAGCTAATGATGGGGCTATTGATTTAACTGCTAGTGGAGGTGCTCCGCCATATACCTATTATTGGTCAACTTCACCAACACAAACAACAGAAGATATTAGTAATTTGATTGCTGGAACGTATACTGTTTGGATTGTTGATGCAAATAACTGTTATATAGGTGTTGATATTGATGTTCTGGAGGATTTAGGCAATCAGAGTTGTAATGAGCAGGCGCCAACTAATTTGTTTAGCACTAACATTATTCATGATAGAGCTACAATTAATTGGGATAATATGAATGATGTATACTGTACGGTTGATCAATATAGAATCAAATATAGAGAGGTAGGCACCTCTTCTTGGAATCAGAAAACTATGGGTGGTCCTTTAGGTAGTTGTAATTCTGCAAATCAAAAAACAGATAAACTACTTTTATGGTTACAGCCTTCAACTAATTATGAGTATATGATGAAAGCTTGGTATTGTGGAGGAGGTAGTAGTGGGTGGACAGCTTTACATTACTTTACAACTTTAGATCAGTGTCCTTTGATAATTAATTTCACAGCTACTCCGCAAAGTAGTACTAAGGTGAGGTTTGATTGGGGTTTAAATGGTCAGTATGAATTTGTAAGGATAAAATTAAGAGAAGATTATTTAGGAGCTAACTGGATAAATGCTGGTGGAATGGGAGTGAACTATCCGATAGTTACAAAAAATAAGAATGGTTTATTAGCTGGTCAAACGTATAGAGCTCAAGCACGTACTTGGTGTGATCCTAATGGAGGTGCTTACAATTCTGATAATTGGACAGGCTTAGTATTTTGGACAATGCCCTCTAGTGCTAAGATGAGTAATGGCACTTCAAAAGAACTAATAATGATTACTGATGTATTAGGAAAGGAGATTACTTCTGATGAAGTGAAAAATGGTGTAACGTTATTGTATATTTTTTCTGATGGAACCGTTGAGAAGCAACTTATTATTAAATAAAATCTAGTTTAGTTCTTTAAGCATATGAACTCCTCCTTTATACGTAAATAAGTTAAAAAGGTTTCAATTTTAACTCTCTTTTTTGAATACATAAGATTGAATGATCATTAGTTCTTTTTATAAAGATAAATATCATATTTTTGTAGAAAATAAAATTAATTATGAAATTATCAAAAATAGTCTTAGTAGTTTTTACCTTCCTTTCTTTTTCTTTAACTGCAAAAGATATCAAGCTTACAGAAACAAATAATCAATTTGCAATTACTAGTAAGTCATTATCAGAATTTACATTCGTTAATCATTTATCTGAAATTAGTACAATCAGAGTAAAAAAAGATGCTAATGAGTTTGTTAAGCTTATTGTAGGTGGATATGGAGAGAATGCTACAATTGGTGATGCGGAACTACCAGTATTAGAACAACTAATCAACGTTCCTTTTGGGGCAGCAGTTTCAATAAAAATTCTAAATAAGGAAGAGACTATCATTTCATTGTCAGATTATGGAATTAATGAGTTGATTCTACCATCTCAGAGATCTATCTCAAAAAGTGAAAATGCAGAAGACGTACCATTTTATTTTAATGAGGAATATTATAACTATGATGGTTTTTATGATAATAAGTTAGTTACTACAGAAATAATAGGAAAAATGAGAGGTCAGCAGCTTGCTAGATTATCTGTTTCTCCTTTTAGCTATAACCCTACTACTAATGAGTTAAAAGTAGTGACTAAAATAGAGGTGAAGATTCTTTTTAATAATATTGATATTCAGGGTTATAAGACTAGTAAACAAAAGTATTACTCTTCAGAATTTAATAATTTATTTAAATCATGTATTAATTATATTTCTGATGAATCTAAGGATGTAATTACAACTTATCCAGTGAAATATGTAATTATTTCAGATCCTGCTTTTCAAGCAGCTATACAACCCTTGGTAGACTGGAAAACTCGTAAAGGATTTACTGTGGTTGAAGGCTATACAAATGATCCAAATGTTGGAAATACAACCACTTCAATTCATGCATTTCTAAAAGACATGTATGATAACCCGATAGATGGGGTGCCACCAACTTATCTCCTAATTGTAGGAGATGTTGCCCAGGTTCCTAGTTTTTCTACAGCTCTTAGTTATAATCATATTACTGACATGTACTATTGTGAATTTGATGGCGGAGGAGATTTTTTACCAGAGATGTATTTTGGTAGATTGTCTGCTACTAATGCTGGTGATATTGAAGCACAAGTAAATAAAACGTTAACGCATGAAAAGTATACTTTTGGAGATCCCTCATTTCTAGATGATGTGGTTCTAGTGGCAGGTGTTGATGGGAGTTTTGCACAAACTCATGGTAATGGTCAAATAAATTATGGAACTGATTACTACTTTAATGCTTCACATGGGCTTAATCTTCATACTTATTTATATGGTTCTGGATCTCCTATTACTTCAGACGATCCTGCGGCTGAAGCTGCTATTATAGCTGATGTAAGTGATGGTGTGAGTCTTGCAAATTATACTGCTCATTGTGGTCCTAGTGGTTGGGGAGATCCCTCCTTTACTACTTCAGATATTAGTAGTTTACAGAATAATGATAAGTATGGATTATTGATTGGAAATTGTTGTCAGTCTAATGCTTTTGATAGTCCTGAATGTTTTGGGGAAGGGCTTTTAAGAGCAAATAATAAGGGAGCTGTTGGCTATATTGGAGGTTCTAATAATACTTATTGGGATGAAGATTTTTGGTGGGGAGTAGGAAGTGTCGCTTCTTCAGGAATTACTGCAAATCCAACATATTCATCGACTGGTTTAGGAGTTTATGATTGTTTGATGCATGAAAATGGGGAACAGCAACAAGATTGGTTTATTACTACTGGACAGATTTCGCATTCAGGCAACTTAGCTGTTACTCAAGCAGGAGGAGGTTTAGTTCAATATTATTGGGAAATTTATCATATAATGGGAGATCCTTCATTAATGCCATATATTGGCGTTCCTACATCGCTTATAGTCTCTCATGGAGCAGCAACTCCTATTGGTGCTACTAATCTTACAGTTAATACTGAAGAGAATGCATATGTAGCAATATCAATGAATGGAGTACTTTTAGATGCTCAATTGGCAGATGCAACAGGTGTTGTTAACTTATCTTTCTCTCCTATTGCAAATGTTGGTACAGCAGACATTGTAGTTACAAAACAGTTTAAGCAACCTTATGAAGGTACTGTACAGATTATTTCACCGACTGGACCATATGTAATTTATTCATCAAATACTATTGATGATAGTGCGGGTAATAATAATCAGGAAGTTGATTATGATGAGTTAATTAGTATGGATGTTGATGTAGAGAATGTAGGGTCAGTTGATGCTACTTCAGTGACAGTCACAATTTCCACAGCTGACCCTAATGTAACGTTGATTAATAGTTCTGATGTAATTAACCTTATTTCTGCTCAACAAACGATTAGTATTAATAATCCATTTACTTTTCAAGTAGCTGATGATGTAGTAGACCAGCATAATGTTACTTTTGATTTAACTATGACTGATAATCAGTCAAATACTTGGAATTCTACTCTTAATGTTGTGATTAATGCTCCTATTTTAGACCATACAACTTTTACAATTAATGATGTTTTAGGTAATAATAATGGTGTTTTGGATGCAGGAGAAACGCTTGATTTGATTGTAGATGTAACAAATATTGGTCATTCAGATATTAATAACTTAACAGCTACAATGGGATCTTTATCATCTTATGTTACTGTTAACTCCACAACTGCTAATGTTGCAAGTTTATCTGTTAATGGTCAGCAATCTGCTACTTTTAACATTACTATTGCTGCTAACACTCCTAATGGGACTTTAGCTCAGTTTCCTTTTGATGTTACTAATGGTAACTATACGCATAGTACTATATTTAATAGGACTATAGGAATTATTAATGAGGATTATGAGACTGGAGACTTTACTCAGTATGCTTGGGTAATAGATCCTGATTATCCTTGGTCAATAGATAATTCCCATTTTCATGAAGGAGCTAATTCTACAGTTTCTTTTGCAGGACTTCCTGATGGAGAGGTATCACATTTAAAGATTAATGTAGATGTAACAGCTCCTGGTGACATCTCATTTTACAAGTTTGTTTCTTCTGAACAAGGCTATGATTTCTTGCAATTTTATATTGATGGGGATAAAAAAGATGAGTGGTCAGGAATTGATAATTCTTGGAGTTTTGCTTCTTTTCCTGTGACAGTAGGTAATCATGAATTCGAATGGGAATATGATAAAGATGGGGCAGTAGAGCAAGGTCAAGATTGTGCTTGGTTAGATTATATTGTTTTTCCTCCAATTGATTTAGGACAGACAGCAAATGTAAACGTAGAAAAATTTAATTTTGAATTATTTCCTAATCCAACTATGGGTAGTTTTAATCTTACTTTTAATGATGCTATATCGCATAATGTAGAAATATTTGATGTGAATGGAAAACTTATCTATTCTGTAGATAATCAATTTACTAATACTGCTATTGATTTGAAGAATTATTCAGCAGGTACATATACTGTAAAAGTAATGCCAGAGGCTGTAACTTATCAAATTGTAAAACAATAATGGGAAAGGTGCTTGGTATTGATTACGGTACTAAGCGAACTGGCCTTGCAATAACTGATGCAACTCAACTTATTGCAAGTGGTTTAACCACTGTATTAACGCATAATCTTGATGACTTTATATCTAATTTAGTTGCAAAGGATGACATATCTTCTTTTGTAGTTGGGAAACCTGTAAATCTTGATGGATCCAGTACAGATAGCACTAGTCATGTAAATGGATTTATTAAACGGTTAAAACAAAAATATCCTACAATTTCTGTACATCAGATTGATGAGCGTTTTACTTCAAAAATAGCAAAACAGAGTATCTTGGCAAGTGGAATGAAAAAACAGGAAAGACAAAATAAGGCTTTGGTTGATAAAGTGAGTGCTACTATTATCTTACAGAATTATTTAGATTATAGATCTTAGAATTTCTTTTTTAGAAATTTCCCAGTAATTGAGTTGTTATCTTTTATCATTTGTTCAGGAGTACCTTCAAAAACGATTTTACCGCCTTTATCACCTCCCTCAGGCCCAAGGTCAATAATCCAATCAGCACATTTTACTACATCCATGTTATGTTCAATACAAATAATAGAATGGCCTTTCTCAATTAGTGCATAAAATGAATTTAGTAATTTTTTAATATCATGGAAATGTAGTCCAGTGGTAGGTTCATCAAAAATAAAAAGTGTTTTCTCGCTTGTATATCCTTTGCTTAAAAATAATGCTAGTTTAATTCTTTGAGCTTCACCACCACTGAGTGTATTAGATGATTGTCCTAGTTTTATATAACTTAGACCGACATCTTTTAGGGGTTTTAGTTTAAGAGCAATTTTGTCCTCATTTTTGCTGGAGAAGAAATCTATTGCTTCATCAACAGATAGATTTAATATGTCTGAAATGTTTTTTTCTTCAAATTTAATGTCAAGGATTTCCTTTTTGAACCTTTTTCCGTTACATATTTCACATTGTAGATGAACATCAGCCATAAACTGCATCTCTATAGTAGTTTCCCCTTCTCCTTTGCAATTGTCACATCTACCTCCATCTACATTAAATGAGAAGAAGCCAGTTTTGTATTTTCTTTTCTGAGCTAGAGGTTGATTGGCAAATAGTTTTCTGATATCATCATATACTTTTATGTATGTTGATGGGTTTGATCGGGATGACTTTCCTATTGGTTTCTGATCAATGAGTTCTAATTTTGCAATTTTTTTAGTTGTAATGTTTATTTTCTCATAATTTTTATTCTTATTAGAATAGTTTTCTAGATAAGTGTCTACTGCAGGTTTTATAACATCTCTTACTAAAGTAGATTTTCCTGAGCCACTCATGCCAGTGACAAGTGTAAGCCCTTCAACAGGGATATCAATATTTATATTTTTCAGGTTATATTGGTAAATCCCAGATATTGAAATCTTTTCTTTTAGATTCCGTCTTCTTTCTGGTATAGGGATTTCTAGTTTTCCTGATAAGTATTGAGTAGTTAAGCTTCTTTTCTCTTTAAATATATCTTTTAAGTGTCCTTGGTAAATAATTTCCCCACCATTAATACCAGCTTCTGGTCCTATATCAATTATCTGATCAGCTTCCCACATTATTTCCTCATCATGCTCAATCACAATTACTGTATTGCCTATATCTCTAAGTTTCTTTAGAATATTTATTAGCCGTTTATTATCTTTAGGATGAAGACCAATACTTGGTTCGTCCAATATGTACATTGCCCCAACAAGTGAACTCCCAATTGATGTTGCAAGGTTTATTCTTTGAGATTCTCCTCCTGATAGGGTATTTGATTTTCTATCAAGAGTTAGATATCCAAGACCAACTTCGTTTAGGTAGTTTAATCTGTTCTCTATCTCTAAAAGAAGTCTATTTGCAATTATTTTTTCAGAATGATTTAATTTTATTTCTTTGAAGAGAGCAATTGCGTTAGCAACACTCAGCTTATTTATTTCTGCAATATTTTTCCCTCCTACTTTTACATAAAGCGCCTCTTTTCTTAATTTGCTGCCTCCACACTCTTTGCATTTAGTTCTTCCTCTGTATCGGGCAATTAATACTCTATTTTGTATTTTGTATTTATCATTTTCTAGCTTTTTAAAGAATTGATAAATTCCTTTACATTTATTTTCCCCATTCCATAATAAACTAATTTCGTCTTTTGATAATTTATTGTATGGCCTATGTATTGGGAAATTAAATTTTGCAGACCGTATAATAAATCTATCTTTCCATTTGCTGAGTTTTTCTCCACCCCAGCATGAAACTACCCCTTGATAAACAGATAAGTTAGGATTTTTTATGACTTTTTGTTTATCTATCCCAAGTATTGAGCCGAATCCTTCACATACTCTGCAAGCTCCATAAGAATTATTAAAAGAAAATAAGTTACTTGTTGGTTTCTCAAATGTTATCCCGTCAAGGTCAAATGTATTAGAGAAATTATAAGCTTTATTATTTATTAATATAGTGCATTTGCCATGTCCTTCGAAAAAAGCTGTTTGTACTGAGTCTGCTATTCTTGATTTATTATTATGCTTGTCAAGAATGATTCGATCAATTACTGTAAATATTTCCTTATTATTAATATTAACACTTTTCTTTATGAGTTCGGTTATTTTATGGATTTTTTTATTCAAATATACTCGTGAGAATCCTTGCTGCATTAGCTTGCTTAATACATCTTTTTTATTTCCTAAGTATTGAGCTGTTATTACTATTTTTGTATTATCTTCTTGCTGACTAATAAAGTTTACAACACTAGTAATTTGGTCTCTTTTAACCTCATTATTTGAGATGGGAGAATAGGTTCTTCCTATTTTTGTGAAAAGGAGTTTTAGGTAATCATAAATCTCAGTACTTGTTCCTATTGTTGATCTTGGATTGTTGGTTGTTGTTTTTTGTTCAATAGCAATTGCAGGAGATATTCCTCGTATTTCATCAACATCAGGTTTCTGTATTTTCCCTAAAAATTGCCTAGCATAAGATGAAAGGCTCTCAATATATCTTCTTTGTCCCTCAGCAAATAACGTATCAAAGGCTAATGAAGATTTCCCGCTACCTGAAACACCAGAAATAACAATTAATTTCTCTTTTGGAATATCAATTGAAATATTTCTAAGATTATGAAGTCTAGCGCCTCTTATATTAATATTGTTATTGGTTTTCTTTGTGTCTTTAATCATATATTTTCTCAGAATCTACAAACTTAAGAAATTCAATTTGTATAATTAAAAATGTTTTTCTATATTTGTCATCGTAAATTAATCAACAAAAATAAAACACGCTTATAGACAAACATTTACTTTAAATTTTTATTAATTAAAAACAGAGTATATGTTGAGTAGTAGTGTTATTTCCGATCAAGAATTAGTAAGAGATTATATAAATGGTGACAATTCATCGTTTGAAATCTTGTTGACACGTCATAAAAGCAGAGTTTTTTCTTTTATAATGTCAAAAATTAAGAACCGTGATATTACGGAAGATATCTTTCAGGATACTTTTATTAAAGTAATTAACTCTTTACAAAGAGGAAGATATAATGAGGAGGGAAAGTTCTTGCCTTGGATGATGCGTATTGCACATAATCTTGTAATAGATCATTTTAGGAAAGAAGCAAAAATGAAGAGGGTTAGGCCAACTGATGATTTTAATATCTTTGATGTAATAAATGATGGCAGTAGAAATCAGGAGGAAGATATGATTAGAAAAAGAGTCCATTCAGATCTAAATAGGTTAATTAAAGAATTACCTGAGGATCAGATGGAAGTGTTAAGGATGAGGTACTTTGAGGACATGTCGTTTAAAAAAATATCAGAAATTACAGGAGTAAGTATTAATACAGCACTTGGAAGAATGCGTTATGCACTTATCAATCTAAGAAAGCTTTCTGAGCAGAAAAACGTAGATCTTGCTCAGAAATAAATAATAACCTTTTTGTATAATATATTCATATAGTATGCGTTAATAAATTAATGAAAATGATTAATATTAATAAAAATACTATATATGATTACAAACAATACTTTAAAGTTATGGAACCATCTTTTAAAAGAAGAATCCTCTTCTTTTTGTCAAAAAGAGAAACATAAGATCCTTTATGAAGTTAGTAAAGGTCCAAAGCAAGAAACAATTAATACTTTACTGGCATATGCTAGCTCAGTTCAAGGAATTAAGGTGAATACTGAAAAGATGTTGATTTCCTTAAACTAATTTTATTTAAGAAAGGTTGGATAATTCTCCCGACTTTTCTGTAATGATGAAAGCGAAAGAAAGAGCGAAACTTTTCATAGAGCATTTTTCCGTTGAAATGCCAGAGGCAAAAACGGAGCTTAATTATACAAATGCCTTTGAACTTACTGTAGCGGTTATCTTGTCTGCACAATGTACTGATAAGCGTGTGAATATTATTACTAAAGAACTTTTTAAGCAGATGCCTGTAGTTGAATTAATGGCAGAAGCATCAATTGATGAGATTTTTAATCTGATTAGATCTTGTTCTTATCCTAGAAATAAAGCAAAATATTTGTCAGCTATGGCTAAGATGTTAATATCTGATTTTAATTCTAATATTCCTTCAAAACTTGAAGATCTACAAAGGTTACCAGGTGTAGGAAGAAAAACGGCAAATGTAATAGGGTCGGTTTATTTTGATATTCCTGCAATGCCAGTTGACACGCATGTATTTCGAGTAGCTGATAGAGTAGGCTTAACAACAAAAGCAAAGAATCCTTTGCAAGCAGAGCTACAACTCCTTAAAGTATTTCCTGAAGATCAGTTGAATATTGCACACCATTGGTTAATATTGCATGGAAGGTATTTATGTAAAGCTAGAAGACCAGAGTGTGAAAGGTGTAGTATTACATCAATTTGCAGGTATTTCTTAAAGAGGTAATATTGTTAATAAATCAAACGATTTTCTTTTGATGTTTTATGTAGAAATTCTCTTATTTGTATAAAATAAATTAAAATATGAGTAATAAGGATCAAAATGCAAAAATAAAAGCATTAGAACTTACTTTAGGTAAGTTAGAAAAGACATATGGAAAAGGAGTAGTTATGAAGTTGGGTGATAGAGTGGTTGAGGATATTGATGCTATCCCAACAGGATCCATTAATCTTGATTTAGCTTTAGGTGTTGGTGGATACCCTAGAGGTAGAGTAATTGAAATTTATGGACCAGAATCTTCTGGGAAAACAACATTGACAATTCATGCAATTGCAGAGGCTCAAAAGCAAGGAGGTGTTGCTGCTTTTATTGATGCTGAACATGCTTTTGATGCTGCTTATGCTGCTGCTCTTGGTGTTGATGTAGATAACTTATATATTTCACAGCCTGATAATGGAGAGCAGGCCTTAGAGATTGCTGATCATTTAATAAGTTCAGGAGCTGTTGATTTAGTAGTAGTAGATTCTGTTGCAGCATTAACACCAAGATCAGAAATTGAAGGAGAAATGGGTGATAGTAAAATGGGATTGCATGCTCGTTTGATGTCACAAGCATTAAGAAAATTAACAGCTACAATTAATAAAACAAATTGTACTGTTATTTTTATTAATCAGATAAGAATGAAGATTGGTGTCATGTTTGGAAGCCCTGAAACTACTACTGGCGGGAATGCATTAAAGTTTTATTCATCAGTTCGTTTAGATATAAGAAGGATAGGAGCAATTAAGAATGGAGAAGATATCATTGGAAATAGAACTAGAGTAAAAGTAGTAAAGAATAAGGTAGCACCTCCTTTTAGAAAGGTAGAGTTTGATATTATGTTTGGTGCAGGAATTTCTCGTTCTGGTGAAGTATTAGATAAAGCAGTTGATTTAGATATAGTAAAGAAAGCAGGATCATGGTTTTCATATGATGATACAAAATTAGGACAAGGACGTGATGCTGTTAAGCAAATGATTGCTGATAATCCTGAACTCTCACAAGAGATAGAGATAAAAATAAAAGATGCATTAACGACGCAGTAATATGATTCGTAAGATTGCATTTGTTCTATTTTTTATAATATATGCTTGTAGTGGTCCTGATAAAGGAGAGAATAAAACTAATATTCAAATCCTTTCTGAGAAGATTTTAGAAAATCCTGGCAATATTGATTTATTATATGAAAGAGTTGAGTATAATAGATTAAATAATAATTTTGAGTCAGTAGTGTATGATTTGAAAGAGATTATTCGCTTAGATTCTCTAGATATAAATAGTCATAATCAGATTGCTGAAATATATTTTGAATTGTCAAAATTACCTAATGCAGATCCTAATTATCCATCACTAGTTAAAGATCATTTAGAGAAGTCTTTAATGATTAATAATAAGCAAGAGTCTGCTCATGCTCTTATGGGGGAGTTATTGTTAGCTTATGGTAAGTATAAAGAAGCAATAAACTCATTTAATACTTCATTAACATTGAAATATAATCAAGAAAAGACACATATGTTAATGGGATATTCATTTAAACAACTAAAAGAGAACGAGAATGCAATTAATTGTTTTAGAAATGCAGTAAATATTAATCCTGATTATAAAGAAGCGCATATACAATTAGGACAGATATTTCATATTCTAGGCGATAAATCTGCAGTTAGTTACTATAATAATGCTTTGAGATTATCTCCAAAAGATGAGATGGTATTATATAATAAGGCTTTATTTTACCAAAGTAAGCAAGAATGGAATAAGGCATTGGAAGTTTATGCTGAGTTACATATTATTAATCCATTTCATAGTAGTGGACATTATAACATAGGATTTATTCATATGGAATTAGGATTGTATGATATAGCTGCAAATAATTTTTCAGATGCAATATATTCAAATTCTGAATTTTATGAAGCATATTACTCTAGAGGGAACTGCTTTGAAACATTAGGTAATGTTTTGCAGGCAGAAAGTGACTATAAAAGAGCTGTTGCCATAAATCCAGAATATACATATGCTATTGAAGCATTAGATAATTTAATAATGATGAATGAAAATTATAATAAAAGATGAGAATCCAAGAACAAATAGATATTGATATCAAAGATGCAATGAAATCGAGGAATGTAGATAAATTAGCAGCACTTAGGGCTGTTAAGTCTGCAATAATGTTAGAGGCTACAAAGGATGGGAATCCAATTGTTTCTGATGAAGTCTCTTTACGGTTAATCACCAAGCTAGTAAAACAGAGGAAAGATTCTGCGGCTATTTTTATTGAACAAAAAAGAAATGATTTAGCAGTTGATGAGAATAATCAATTAGCATATCTTGAGCCTTATTTGCCAGATCAGCTCGGAGATGACGAAGTAAGAAAAATAGTTCAGAATGTCATAACACAAGTTGGTGCAATATCACTTTCTGATATGGGTAAGTGTATGGGGCCATTAATGGCTAGACTTAAAGGGAAGGCAGATGGATCACTTATTTCTAGATTAGTAAAAGAAGAGCTTTCTTAGGCAAGAATTATATTAATAAATTAAGAAGCTTATTTTACTTTGTCCACAACTGCTTTAAAAGCTTCTGGATGATTCATTGCTAAGTCAGCTAAAACTTTTCTATTTAGTTCAATCCCATTGGCGTGAATTTTACCCATGAATTGTGAGTAAGACATTCCATATTTTCTAGTTCCAGCATTAATTCTTTGGATCCATAATGCACGGAATGTTCTTTTTTTATTCTTTCTGTCACGATATGCATATTGCATACCTTTTTCTACAGCATTTTTAGCTACTGTATGTACATTCTTTCTTCTTCCAAAGTATCCTTTGGCAGCTTTTAATATTGCTTTTCTTCTAGCTTTTGCAGCTACTGAGTTTACCGATCTTGGCATAATTTATTTTTTTTTGGTAGATAGTGGCTTGTAATTATTGTGCCCTTATTTGAACTATATACCTGGTTAATAACCTAATTTATTTTTAAATTCCTAGCTGTGCTTTAACACTTTTTACGTCAGATTTATGAACATAACCAGTTTTGGTTAAATTGTGTTTTTGCTTAGTCTCTTTTTTAGTTAATATGTGAGATTTAAAAGCATGCTTTCTTTTTAGTTTTCCAGAGCCAGTAAGTTTAAATCTTTTCTTTGCTCCAGCTTTTGTTTTCATTTTTGGCATTATCTTTCTTTTTTATTGCTTCTTTTTTGGTGCTATTATCATTATCATTTTTTTCTCTTCAAGTTTTGGCATATTCTCAACAACTCCTACGTCCTCTAGTGCCTGTGCTAATTTTAGAAGTAAGATATGTCCTTTATCTTTAAATATAATTGATCTACCTCTAAAGAACACAAAAGCTTTTACTTTAGATCCACCTTCTAGAAAATTTCTAGCATGTTTTAATTTAAATTCAAAATCATGCTCACCAGTATTAGGACCAAATCGTAATTCTTTAACAACAACCTTTTGTGCTTTGCTTTTGATTGCTTTCTGTTTCTTTTTTTGGTCGTAAATAAACTTTTTATAATCAATCACTTTACAAACTGGAGGATCTACTTTAGGTGAGATTTCAACTAAGTCTAATCCTAGGCTGCTCGAGATTTTTAAGGCTTCATCAATAGACACTATCTTTGGTTCAACTTTATCTCCTACCATTCTTACAAACGCAGCTGTAATTTCTCTATTAGTTTTATGTAGTTTAACTTTTACTACTCTTCCTCTAAATGGTCTCTTTTTTGCGATTTTTTATTTTTTTTAGTTATTAAAAGTAATTAAATTATCAATTTCTATTTTTATTAAATCTTTAAACTCATCTACTGACATACTTCCTAAATCTTCTCCTCCATGTTTCCTAATTGTCACTAACTCTTCATTTTTTTCTTTTTCACCAAGAATAATGATATAAGGTGTTTTTGAAACTTCGGCATCTCGTATCTTTCTGCCGGTAGTTTCAGCCCTATAGTCAATCGGGCCGCAAATATCGTAATTTTTTAAGAATTGAGATACTTTTTCTGCATAATCATGATATTTCTCACTGATAGGTAATATTATGAATTGATCAGGAGTAAGCCAAAGTGGAAAATTGCCAGCACAATGCTCGATTAGAACAGCTACAAAACGTTCCATTGAACCAAAAGGTGCGCGGTGTATCATAACGGGTCTCTTTTTTTGATTATCTGCAGCCGTATATTCTAATTCAAAACGTTCTGGCAAACTATAATCTACCTGAATGGTTCCTAATTGCCATTCTCTACCAAGCGCATCTTTAACCATGAAGTCTAATTTCGGCCCATAGAATGCTGCTTCTCCATATTCTATAACTGTTTCTAGCCCTTTTTCTTCAGCTGCTTCTACAATTGCTTCCTCTGCTTTTTCCCAGTTCTCATCAGATCCAATATATTTTGCTTTATTGTCTGGCTCTCTTAGAGATATTTGTGCTTTAAATGTCTCAAAACTAAGTGCCTTAAATACATATAAGACTAAATTAATAACATTAATAAATTCTTGTTTTACCTGGTCTGGACGAACGAAAAGGTGTGCGTCGTCTTGCGTAAAACCTCTTACACGAGTTAAGCCATGAAGTTCTCCTGATTGTTCATATCTATAAACTGTTCCGAATTCTGCAAAACGAACTGGTAAATCACGATAAGAATATTGTTTTGATTTGTAAATCTCACAATGGTGTGGACAATTCATAGGTTTTAGAAAAAACTCTTCTCCCTCATTAGGTGTCTTTATAGGTTGGAATGAGTCTTCGCCATATTTTTCATAATGACCTGAACAAACATATAAATCTTTATTCCCAATATGAGGTGTTACAACTGGCAAATAACCTGCTTGAGTTTGTGCTTTTTTAAGAAAATTTTCTAGTTTCTCTCTTAATTGCGCTCCTTTAGGGAGCCAAAGTGGTAAGCCTTGCCCTACCTTCTTAGAGAAAGTAAATAGTTCCATTTCTTTACCGATCTTTCGATGATCACGTTTTTTTGCTTCCTCCAACATCTCTAGATAGTTAGTAAGTTCCTTTTGTTTTGGGAAAGATACTCCATAAATACGAGTGAGTTGCTTGCGATTTTCATCCCCTCTCCAGTAAGCTCCTGCAATATTAAGAAGTTTAATTGCTTTTATTCTTCCAGTAGAAGGAATGTGTGGTCCTTTGCAGAGATCTGTAAAGTTGCCTTGTGTATAGAATGTAATGTTTCCATCTTCTAAATCCTGTAATAATTCTATTTTATATTCATCTCCCTTTTCTGTAAAGTAATCAATAGCCTCTTTCTTTGAGATATTTCTTCTGCGGAAAGACATTTTCTGCGAAGCTAATTCTTTCATCTTTTTCTCAATTTTAGGCAGATCGTCAGAAGATAAAACTCTATCTCCTAGATCTACATCATAGTAGAATCCATTATCGATAGCCGGACCAATACCTAATTTAACCCCTGGATATAGAGCTTCTAGTGCTTCTGCCATAATATGAGCAGAAGAATGCCAGAAACTCATTTTTCCTTCTTTGTCATTCCAAGTGTGTAGGGTAAGACTAGAATCAGTAGTAATAGGGCGATTGGCATCCCAGACCTCTTCATTAACACTAGCTGATAGTACATTACGAGCTAATCCTTCAGAAATTCCTATAGCAATATCCATTGCTGAAGTCCCATGTTCTACGTTCTTGATACTCCCATCAGGAAGTGTAATTTTAATCATCTTTTTCTATATATTAAGAAATACAAATATAAAAAATGGTTTTTATTCTAAGATTGTATTACGCCTGGATTATAAACTTCCTTAATAGGGGCATTGTTAGCAGCTTCTATCCCCATAGAAATAACCTTTCTAGTTTCTAGAGGGTCAATAATAGCATCTATCCAAAGGCGAGAAGCAGCGTAATAAGGTGAGGTTTGTGCATCATATCTCTCGCTAATCATTTTTAGAAGTTTCTTTTCTTTTTTCTCATTAATTTCCTCTCCTTTTGTTTTTAGTGATGTTTTTTCAATCTGCAATAATACTGTTGCAGCCTGTTTACCTCCCATTACGGCAAGTTCAGCAGTTGGCCAAGCAACAATAAGTCTTGGATCATAAGCCTTACCGCACATGGCATAGTTTCCTGCTCCATAAGAATTACCAATAATAATAGTAAACTTAGGAACTACAGAGTTACTAACTGCATTTACCATCTTAGCACCATCTTTGATAATGCCTCCATGTTCAGATCTAGAGCCTACCATAAATCCAGTAACATCTTGTAAAAAAACTAACGGTATTCTCTTCTGGTTACAATTAGCAATGAAACGGGTTGCTTTATCTGCAGAATCAGAATAGATAACTCCGCCAAATTGGGTTTCCCCTTTTGCGGTTTTGATTATTTCTCTCTGGTTAGCAACAATGCCAACTGCCCAGCCATCAATTCTGCAGTAACCACAAATAATAGTCTTTCCATATCCTTTTTTATACTCTTCAAAATTAGAACCATCTACTAGTCTAGATATTATATCTTGCATGTTGTAGGGTTTTGTTCTTTTTCTAGGTAGAATGCCGTAAATTTCTTTCTCATTTTCTTTTGGTTCTTTTGGTTCTTTTCTGTTAAATCCTGCTTTCTCCTTTTCTCCAATTTTATCTATTATATTACGAATTTTATCTAAGGCATCTTTATCGTTTTCTGCTTTATAGTCTGTAACTCCTGAAATCTCGCAATGTGTGCTAGCGCCACCTAAAGTTTCGTTATCAATATTTTCTCCAATAGCTGCTTTTACTAAATAACTACCTGCCAAAAAGATAGATCCTGTTTTTTCTACAATAATTGCTTCATCACTCATAATAGGAAGGTAAGCTCCGCCTGCTACACAACTACCCATCACAGCTGCAATCTGCGTTATTCCCATAGAACTCATTCGGGCATTGTTGCGAAACATTCTTCCAAAATGTTCTTTGTCAGGGAATATCTGATCTTGCATAGGTAAAAATACACCAGCACTATCAACCAAGTAAATAATTGGTAGTCTGTTTTCCATTGCAATTTCTTGTAAACGCAAATTCTTCTTAGCAGTAATAGGAAACCAAGCTCCTGCCTTTACAGTAGCATCATTAGCCACGACAATACATTGTTTCCCTTTTATATATGTAATCCCAGTAATAACTCCTCCTGCTGGACATCCTCCATATTCTGTATACATCTCATAGCCAGCAAATACACCTATTTCTAAAAAATCTGCATCGTTATCTTTTATATATTCAATACGTTCTCTTGCTGTTAGCTTGCCTTTGCTATGTTGTTTTTCCATCTTCTTTTTTCCTCCTCCTAAAGAAATGTCAGTAACTTTCCTTCTCATCTCAGAAATAAGTAATCTCATCTTATCATCATTCTTGTTGAATTCTAAATTTGCCATTTTATTGTTTTTCCAAAAATACTAATAGTTATTTGTTGATTGTAGGTAGTTACTATTTTTTTTATTTTCCAAGAGATCTAGATATTTAGATCCATTTCTTGAAGATAATCTGAACTCTCAGGTCCAAGATTAAAAAGTAGATCAATAATAGAAAGGTTAGCAATAAACCCATGTTTTTCCATAAATACCTGGTCATATCTTTTCTGATTCTTATTAGTGAATAAGTGTTCTCTTAAATCAGTAAAATCATCACTAATTATATACTTATTAGTAGCTGTATATGTGATTTTTTTATGTAAGAATGATAAAATTAGTTCTTGTAGCTTCTTATTGAAATCAACTAAGTAAGTTTCTTTTTGTTTAAAAAAAACATTAAGATCATCTTGATAATAATCAAAGAAAGGTGAGGAATTGTAAGAGGACTTAATTGCCTTCCAGTGTTCCTGTTGCCAATTTTCTTTATATGTGATTTTTATATCTCTTATCTTTGTTTTACTGCTACCTTTTCTTTCTTTAGGAATTGTGAGAAGAATCTTTCCGTTAGCGCCATAAATCTGACATCTATTACGTAAACTTTGTTTTATAAAATGTTCATGGTGCTCAAACATACAATTATTGTATTGAAATAGTACTGCATAATAGTATATAGGAGCAAGATATGAGGTAGGTAATAATATACTATTTAACACTTCTAAATAATCTATTCCATCTTACTTTCTTCAGTCCTTTTGCATTTTTATCCCAACTCATCCATACAAAAAGAGCCTTCCCAACAATGTGGTCTTCAGGAACAAATCCCCAGAATCTACTATCTGCTGAGTTATGTCTATTATCTCCCATCATCCAGTAGTAATTCATAGAGAAGGTATAGTTAGTGGCTAATTTGTCGTTAATGTATATATTGTTATCTATTATTTCAAGTTTATTTCCTTCATATCTTTCAATAATATCTTTATAGAGTGATAGATTCTCAGTTGATATGTTAATTGTACTACCTGCTGCTGGAATAGTTATAGGTCCAAAGTTATCTACATTCCAACTATAATTTTTATCATGTGGGAATATGTATTCACTATATTTTTCTTTTTTCTCAACTCTTCTTTCAACTTTAGTGACATTAGAGAAAGTTTTAATAGCATCTCGGTTATTATCAGTTAATGTAAGATTGTATTCATTTTTATTCCTACCATAACCACCTTCAGTAATATCGTATTTTTTGTAAAGAATACTTGGATTTAATCCTGTTCCTTGCGTGGTTACATTATAATGCCATTGTTTTTTCATGCCATCAAATTCTTTTTGTGGATCTCCATTTACAATGAGATCTGCATTTTTTAATTCAATCACATCTCCAGGAATTCCAACACATCTTTTTACATAGTTCTCTTTTTTGTCAATTGGTCTTCCAATTTTTTCATCTGGCCAGTTAAAAACAACACAATCATTTCTTTCAATTTTTCCTAAACCTTTCATTCTATGATAAGGTAATTTAATAGATTCTGAGTATGATTTCCCACCTAAAATAGGCATAGTGTGGTGTACTAATGGGAAAGCTAATGGAGTCATTGGTACTCTAGGACCATATGCAACTTTACTTACAAATAAGAAGTCTCCAATTAACATGGATTTTTCCATTGATGATGTTGGTATCGTATATGCCTCAACTAAGAACGTACGTAAGATATGCGCTGCAATAACTGCAAATAGGATTGCATCAAACCATGACCTTATCTCACTTTTTTTCTTTTTTTCTTTTTTCTGTTTCTTCCAAAATTGCCAATTTATTGTTTCCCAGAATAATATGTCTCCAGCTATTAATGGAGTAAAATAAAGCCATTCACCATCAATTGTATAAACAAATATACTCCATAAAATAGTTGCTATAATAAATATTACTATTTTGAATGCTTTACCTAGGGTTTCTTTTATTTTCTTGATCATGCTTAATTAATTATTTGTTTCAAACGCGTATGTTCTTTTTTATTGTTCAAATATATCTTTTATATTAAATACACCTTTCTTTCCAATAATCCATTCAGCAGCAATTATTGCACCAATAGCAAACCCATCACGATTCTTTGCAGTATGTATTATTTCAATCTCATCAATATCCGAGATATAAGATACCTTATGTATCCCATTTATATTATTAATTCTTTCAGATGTAATAAGTGTTTCTTTTTCAAGTATCTCATTCATCTGTTTAGCGATATTAATAGCAGTTCCGCTTGGAGCATCTAATTTTTCGCTATGATGAATTTCATGTATTGCTGTTTTATAATTATGATCCTTCATTAGTTTTGCTAGTTGCTTATTTAACACAAAGAATAGGTTTACTGAAAGGCTAAAATTAGAGGCATATAGAAATGCACCATTCTTTTTTTTACATAGATTTGTTATATCTTCTAATTTGTTAAGCCATGCAGTAGTGCCTGAGACTACTGGGATTTCACTATTAAGAGCATGTGATATATTGTTAAATGCACTAGTTGGAGTGCTAAAGTCAATTGCTATATCTGAATTACTTAAGTCTAAATTAGTAGCAGGATTCTTTGATGAAGATTTACATGATATTATATGTCCTCTTTCTATCGCTAGTTCACTAATTCTTTTCCCCATCTTGCCATTTCCAAGTATTGCAATTCTCATTTCGCAAATTTATAAATTAAAGGATAATAATAATCCTGTGATGTTTTCTATTGGAAAATATTTTGGTTGTATATGTAATGACAAGTCTTCACTTACATCGTAATCAAATAGGTGAGCATTAACTGATGCGTCAACTATATTAAGAGTATAAGTTAGTAAAAATAGAAGTGTTGATACCTCTCTGTTCCTTCTGTAATGATTAGTTAGCGTAAGTAGATTTTCATCTGTATATGTCCCTAAAAATTCATCATTATATATTCCGTTTGATCTATTTAGAAAGGTTTCTTTATATAGGTCATATAATTCTTGGCTTTCTCTTATATAGTATGCTGATGTAATTAATCCTGCATAAATAACGGGTACTTTCCAGTATTTCTCTGTATACACCTGTCCTGATCCAGGTAATATTGTAGAGTAAATAGCTGCTCTTTTTGGGCTCTTCTTATTAATTTTTTGGGCAGAAATTACAAAAGGAATTCCAACGAAGAATATTATTACTATTTGCTTTAAAGTTGACAACTTATTTATTGATGATTTCAAAAATATGAGCTAAATCATTATCATTGTTAAAAGGGATAATTAATTGTCCTTTTCCTTTTTTACTACGCTTAAGTTTTATGTCTTGGTTGATTATTATTGATAAATCATGTATCATTTTTTGATATGAGAAGGGCAAAGAACCGGCATTGGTTATGTTTCTAGCTTTTGAGGTGCGCTTAAATAGTATTTCAGAGAAATCTTTAGCCATTTGCTCTAGTTCTCGAACGGAATAACCATTAGCTATTGTGTCATAAAAGAGATTGATTTGTGTCTCAGTATTTTTTATTGAAAGTAGCGCTTTTGCATGTCCATTACTTATTGTACCTTCTTTTAGTCCTTTCTGAATTTCAGATGGTAGTTTTAAAAGGCGTAAGAAGTTTGTTATGGTTGATCGGTTCTTGCCAACACGCTCACTGCATTCTTCTTGTGTTAGTTTAATTTCTTCAATTAATCTTTTATAACTTATTGCAACTTCAATCGGATTAAGATTTTCTCTTTGTATGTTTTCTACTAATGCCATCTCTAGCATTTGTTGGTCATTAGCAATTCGCACAAATGCTGGTAGTTCCTTTAGGCCTGCAATCTGTGAGGCTCTAAATCTTCTTTCTCCTGCAATTAATTGATATTTTTTATCGTTTATTTTACGTACTGTAATTGGCTGTATTATGCCTAATTGCTGAATTGATTTAGCTAATTCATTTAATTTCTCTTGATTAAAATTTTCTCGTGGTTGGAAAGGGTTTATTTCTATCTGTGTAATTAGGATTTTTGTTATAAATGCTGGAGATTGGGCTGTTGATTGCTTATTGTCAATCTCTTTTTTTCCAATGCTAGATATATCTCCTCCTAATATCGATGCTAATCCTCTTCCTAGTGAGTTTTTTTTCTTTACCATATACTTAATTAGTGATTGTATCCTTACTTAATATTTCATTTGCAAGATTTAGATAATTAATAGCTCCTTTGCTTGCAGCATCATGTATCACAATAGTTTCTCCAAATGATGGTGATTCTCCTAATCGGACATTTCTGTGTATAATTGTTTTGAATACTAATTCCTGAAAATGAGTTTTTACTTCTTCAACTACTTGGTTTGACAGTCTTAATCTGGTATCATACATTGTAAGAAGTAGTCCTTCAATCTTTAGTTCAATATTGAATCTTTGTTGTACCACTTTAATTGTATTTAGTAGTTTTCCTAATCCTTCTAATGCAAAATATTCACACTGAATAGGTATTATTACGCTGTCAGCGGCTGATAAAGCATTTAAAGTAAGTAATCCTAATGATGGTGCGCAATCAATAATTATATAATCATAGTCTCCTTTGATTGGAGCGAGGATCTCTTTCATTCTCGATTCCCTTTCTTTTAAGTTGATTAACTCTAATTCAGCTCCTACTAAATCAATATTTGTAGGTATTAATTCGAGATTTGGGCTTTGTGTTTTTAAAATACAATCACGTGCATTCTCTGAGCCAGTCAAACAAGCGTAAACTCCTTTCTTAACCTTTTCTGGGTTGTGACCAACACCCGATGTGGCATTTGCTTGTGGATCAGCATCAACTAATAATACCTTTTTTTCTAGTACTCCTAAGCTTCCTGCTAAATTCATAGCTGTGGTTGTTTTCCCTACCCCTCCTTTTTGGTTCGAGATTGCAATTATTTGACCCATTTATCTATTAGTTTTTTATGGGTATAAAAGTAAGAATCAAATGTGCAAATGCAATTCTATTGTAGTGTCAAATTATCAACAAAATATGAGAGTTTTAAAGAAAAACACAAAAAACATGTTACACAGACAAAGCCTTCTACTTTATTAGTAGATTGTTTTATTCTAGTTCATCAAAATCAATCTCGGTAAAGTCTGTTGATGATTCTTCTTCTTCTTCTTCTTCTTCTT
>PAHP01000001.1 GCA_002705205.1 Flavobacteriales bacterium | reverse complement strand
GTGCAAGTATGTATGTCTCTAAGTTTATCTGTGATGAGAAGGTAAATTACAATATGATTAAAAATGATTAAGTTTGAGGACTTTAAAACAATAGATTAACAAAAACCTAATATGATGAAAAAAATAATATTTATTACTTCAATTTTATTCATCTATTCTAATAATCTGTATTCTCAAGCAGTAGTAGGAGATTTTCATCAAGGAGGCGTTGTTTTTTGGGTAGATCCTAATGATAATACTCAAGGAATGGTATGTGATATTAATGATCTGGACACATTTGGTATTGGGGTTGAATGGGGTTGTTATGGTTCATTTATTAATGGAGCTGATGGTGCAATTGCTGGAAGTGGAGAACAAAATACGATTGATATTATTAATGGATGTAATAGTAATAATATTGCAGCTGCATTCTGTTCAAATTCTAATGCGCAAGGCTATAATGACTGGTTTCTTCCTGGAGAAGAAGCAATGTTTTGGATTAGTATGAATAGAAGTGTCATTGATAATGTTGCTATAGCGAATGGTGGAAGTGCTTTTGCTGGACTTGGACAAGGCGATTACTGGACATCTACAGAGCATAATGAATTTTATGCAAAATATCAAGATGTACAAATGGTAATGATTTCAAACGGATTTAAAAATGCTAACAGGCATGTAAGAGCAGTAAGAAAAGCTAATTTAATAGCATCTTGGGACTGTGATCCGGTTATTGGATGTTTTGACCCATCAAATGGACAAGGCGTATTCACTACACTTATAGACTGTCAAAATAATTGTTTACCACAAGTAGCTTCATTTATTTCTGGTAATGATACTATTTGTTATAATCAAAATATTGATGCTGAAATTATGTTTTCTTTTACTGGACAGGCTCCATTTACTTTTACTTATAATATAAATGGCATTACACAACTATTGCCTATAACAACTTCAATAAATCCTTATACACTATTTACACAACAAGCAGGATTTTATACCATAAACTCATTTAATGATGCAATAGGGACAGGCACAGTAGCTGGTGAAGCTTCCGTTACTGTAAACACAGATCCTGTTGATTGTCCATCTCTTTCAATATTTATGGAGAATACAAGAAATAAGAAAATTTTCAAAGTAACAGACCTATTAGGAAGAGAAACAAATAAAACAAATACCCCTCTACTCTACTTATACGATGATGGAACAGTAGAGAAAAGAATAGTTATAGAATAAAACAACAATAAAAAAACTACTACTTATATTACTTTGCTTGCCACTCCTTTTTACAACTTGTAAGAAAGAAGAGGTCGAAGAGGTTCTACCTTGTCTATGTGAAAATCTAACCGAGCCTTTTGGGGGCTTTTTTGTTGATTCAACTTCAAATCTAGAGAATATATCGATATTTATACCAAATTCTTTTACTCCAAATGGAGATATGCACAATGACAAATTTAATGTTGTAATTTCTCATTATAATATTGATTCTATTAATGGAGAGCTCACTACAACCTCAATAATCTCTTATAATTTATTTATTAATGGCAATCAAATTGTATTTGATAATCCTATTAATGGTCCTACTGTTCACTGGAATGGTTCTGGTTTTTTAAATGGAGTATATAATTATGAAATTACTTTTGATTTTAATGGTTTAACTTATCAAAAAAGTGGTAAGGTTTCAGTAATAAGAAATATTAATAATCTTTCTACCACTTTTAACTGTTACCCACAAGGATTATCAAATTGTACTTTTGGAGATATGATTGATCCTCTATATGGCTTTATTTATCCAACAAGCGAAGATATTGATAACTGGTAATAAATTAACAATGAAAAATTTACCTTATTTAAATTCTGCTGTAATAATTGGCATAATATTGTTCCAATCAATTTTTATTGCTCCTTCAATAAATCAATTAATCAGCACTAATGAAGCAGCTGTTTTTCTGAGATATATATGGCCTATATTTTTTATAATAATTGGTTTGTTATCATTAATATCCTTCATATCTATTTTAAAAAATAAAAATCAAAATTCAGTACTAAAAATTTATATAGTTATAAGTTTAATTTTAATGTTAAGCTGTTTTTTTGCTGTTCCATTTATTAATAATGCAAAAGACTTAGAAAATGAACTACTTTGGTCAATTTTACATATGAAAACAGTTTTCTTCACATTAATTAGCCTCATATTAAATGTATTAATAGTTTTCAAATGGAATTTTTCTTCAGTGCAAAACGGTAAAAATTAAAACAATAGATTAACAATGAAAAAACTAAATCAAATTTCAATAGCAATATTATGTGTCGGAGGGTTTTTTAAGCACAATTCATATCCTTATGCTAATATTTTAGTTTCAATAGGTTTTATAGCTGTTGCTGCTACATTAATTGCAATGGCCTTCTCAAAAAAATAAAACAATATATTAACAATCAATCAGTTAACTAAATCATCTTACCTTTTTTATCAAAAGACAAAAGTATTCTCTTATCGCAACACCAAAAAATCAAAAAAATATCAGTTAGTATTCTTATTAAAACTCTAATTTTGCAATCTTTAATCAAAAGAGATAAAAGAAGGGGGGCAATATAGTACCAATCAAAACTAAAATAATGAACATTAGAAAGACATTAATAATTATAACAAGTGCCATTATCTTACTCTTATTTTTTCTTGTTTCTTCAATCAGCTATAATACTGGATTAGACTATGGAGTAACAAACGCAGAAAAAATCAGGTCAAAAAGAGCAAAAAATGCACAGCAGCATGACAAACAAATAAGATCTGTATTGGTCAACAAAGTAAATAATGTTAAAATCAAAAATCAAATAAGTAGCTCAGGAAGAGTAGTTTCTGTAAATAACATTACAATCTCATCTGAAGTACAAGGAAGATTAATCGGAAATAATACATTTAAAAAAGGTACTGAAATAAAAGAAGGAAATATCGTTTTTTCTGTAAAAGACACTGATCTCAGACTTCTAATTAATGCAAAAAGAAGTAACCTCATGAGTCTCGTTTCATCAAATCTAGCTAATATTAAGCTTGATTTTAAAAGTGAATATGAAAAATGGAACAACTTCTTTAATAATATAGAGCTAGAAAATGACTTGCCAGATTTTCCAGAAATGTATTCCTCAAAAGAAAAAAATTACATCATATCTAGATCAATACTAGCTGAATATTTATCTATTAAATCAGATGAGGAAAAATTAAAAAAATATACGGTTCGAGCTCCATTTGACGGAATAATAACTAAATCTTATTCAGATGTTGGCGCGAATGTAAACCCTGGAACCCCAGTTGTTGATTTTATTAGAAAAGGGGACATGGAAGTTGAGCTAACTGTAAGCACATCTGAAATAAATTTTATCCATATTGGAGATATAGTACATTTCAATGATAATGGGAAAGAATATATTGGGAAAATTAATAGAAAAGGTAAATTTGTTAATACAAACACCCAAAATATATCAGTATTCACATCAATTACTGACAATGAAGAATCTCTTTATAATGGAATGTATCTAAATGCTACTATCATTACTGAAGGAACTGAAAATGTATTTAAATTACCAAGAAGAGCAATATTTGAGAATAATAAGGTCTTTATTGTAGACTCTACGAGCAAACTGAAGATAAGAGAAGTAAATATTATTGCATATCAAGGTGATGAGGTGATTATTGATGATGCAGACAACAAAACACTCATTGTAAGTGAGCCATTACTTAATATGAGTGAAGGAAGAACCGTGAAGGCTATCATAAGATAATATGAAGAAATTAATTTCATATTTCATTAAGAATCCTATCTATGCAAATGCTATCATAATCATTACAGCAATAGCGGGCTTGCTCAGTCTGTCAATGATGCCAAGGTCATTCTTTCCTGAGCTACCTCCAAACAGAGTCTATGTCAATGTATCTTATCCTGGAGCTTCACCTGAAGAAATTGAAGCAGGAATAACAACGAGGATTGAAGAATCATTGAATGGCATAGAAGGAGTTAAAGAGATCACATCAACTTCTTCAGAAAACAATTCTAGTGTAAATATTGAAATTTATGAAGGGTTTGACATTGATGAAGTATTACAAAATGTAAAAAATTCCGTTGATGCTATCTACTCTTTTCCTCAAGGAGCTGAAAAACCAACAGTACGAAAACAAAATAGTAGAGGTCCAGGAGGAATGGGGAATATGGTTGGATTCTATGCCCTTACAGGTCCAGATAACCTTTGGCTTTTAAAAGAAAAAGCAGATGGTATTGAACAAAAACTATTAAATGATGATGAGATTAGTCAAATAGAAGTCATTGGCTATGCCCCTATTATTATTTCAGTAGAGATTAATGAAGATGCGCTAATAAGACATAACATCAACTTTGATATAATTAGCACTGCTATAAAAACAAGTAACATTGATATATCTGGAGGTAGTATAAAAACTCAGAAAGATGAAATAATTATAAGATCTAATAATAGAAAAACGACTACAGAAGGAGTTGAAGACATTGTAATATTCTCAGAGAGAAATGGAGATGTTTTAAGGCTTAAAGATATTGCAAAAGTATCTCTAGATTTTTCTGACATCCCAGTCAAATCGTATGTAAATGGAGAGAGAGCAATTAATTTTATGATTACAAAAACTCCTGATGAAGACATTAAAAAAATCGCAACATCAATTCAATCATACATTACGACATTTAACACTGAAAATCCTGAATATAAAATTCTAACAATTTTCCAATTCTCTGATATGCTGGATCAAAGAATCGAGACGTTAAGTAACAACTTATTACTTGGATTAATTCTAGTGGTGTTAGTTCTTGGCTTGTTTCTGTCATTCAAGCTGTCTCTCTGGGTAGCATTTGGGATTCCATTCTCATTTATTGGAATGATTTCTATTGGGATATTATATGGAATGTCAATAAATATGATCTCATTATTTGGAATGATATTAGTAGTCGGTATCTTAGTTGATGATGGGATTGTAATTGCAGAAAATATATATGCGCATTTTGAAAAAGGCAAATCACCAATGAAAGCAGCCCTTGATGGCACTATGGAAGTGGTAACACCTGTATTTACATCAGTACTTACAACTGTTTTTGTTTTCTCCACTCTATTATTTGTTGGAGGTGAAATGGAAATGATGCAAGAAATGGCTTTTAGTGTAATAGCGGCACTACTATTTTCATTGATTGAGGCATTTTTAATACTACCTGCTCACCTCGCCTCAAGAAAAATTTTAAAAAAGAATGACAAAACAAGATACAGTATATTTAAAGAAAATATTGAAACAAAACTTAAGGAATTAAGAAATTCATATACAAAGATAAACACTAAGTTAATAAAAAACTACAGGAAACATGTTTGGACTCCAGTTCTCATGATGACACTTGTCACTATTTTACTAGTAACAGGAGTAATTAGATGGACATTCTTTCCTGCAATTCCTTTTAATGAAGTTAAGATTGAATTTGCATACAAACCTGGAGAACGAGAATTTAGAACGGAACAATTTCTTTGGTATGTTGATTCAATAATTAATAACTATCACCAAGAACTAATTAAGGAATTTAATGACAGCTTGTTTACGGATGTTTCTTTAACTGTAGGTTTTACTGAGAATCTAGGAGTATCAGGATCACATGTAGGTAGTATACGATTAGCTATTAAAGAAAATGACCTAATTTCAACTATTGACATCTCAAATGAGTTGCAAAAAAGAATTCATCCTGACTCAATAGCAATTATGGAGAAGATATCAGTTGGAGGTTTTCAGCAGTTTGGAAAAGCAGTTTCTATCTCATTACAATCTGAAGATGAAAAGGAATTAAATAGTGCAGTAGATTGGTTAAAAGAAAGAATTAGCAATGTAGTAATGGTAAAAGAAGTGATAGATAATGGAGGCATAGGTAATCGTGAAATTCATATTAATTTAAAAGAAAAAGCATATGTGCTTGGTTTAAATGAAGCTGCTATAATGAAACAAATACGACAAGGGTTCTTTGGAGAGGAAGCACAAAGACTCATTATTGGTAGGGATGAAGTGAAAATATGGCTAAGATACCCAGAAAAAAACAGAAATAGCATTGAGGACCTTAATAAGGTGAAAATAAAAACTCTGAGTGGAGAAATGTATCCTCTTGAGGAAGTTGCAAATTATGAATATAAAAGAGGTCGAGTCAAAATAAATCATATTAATGGATCAAAAGAAATAAGAGTTGACGCTACCCTTTACAATGCGGAATTCTCAGCCGAAGTTAATGAAGAAATAGAGCGGAAATATCTTAGCATATTAAAGAGTCAGTTTCCAGATGTAAACTACAAAATCATGGGACAGGCAGAAGAAGCTGCAGATAGTGGCAGAAGATTAGGTATTGCATTTTTAATAAGCATGATTCTTATTGGACTTACAATTTCATTAAATTTCAAATCATTTTATCAGGCGAGACTAATTCTAATGGTTGTTCCTCTTGGTATATTTTCAGCAATCTTAGGACATGGGATTGTAGGGAGACCCTTCTCTATTATGAGTGTTTGGGGTGTCATTGCACTAATTGGGATTTTGGTAAATGATGCAATAGTCATGCTAGATAAATATAACAGGAACCTATCAGATGGAATGGATATGACTAATGCAGCAATTGAAGCTGGGAAAAGCAGATTTAGAGCTATTCTCCTAACAACAATCACAACATTCGTAGGTCTTGCACCTTTAATATTAGAAAAAAGCTTCCAAGCACAATTCTTAGTTCCAATGGCAATATCAGTAGCATTTGGTGTTCTATTTAGCACAATTATACTATTACTTTACTTTCCATCTTTAATACTTTATTTTAATGATATCAGACGTGCTAGATGGTGGTTATGGATTGGGGGAGAAAGACCTCCCAGTAAAATTGAAGTAGAACCATTCACTAAATTAAAAAGAAGACAAATTGAAATAGAAACAAGTTAATGAAAAAATACATTGTAATATTATTCTTATTACCTAAGCTCATTATAGGACAAGATACACTTAGCTTAATAGATGCTATTAGAATAGGGATGTGGGAAAATTATGAAATCAGAATAAGCTCTAAAAATCAAGAAATCAGCAAGATTAACAATAATTGGGGTAATGCTGGGGCGCTACCAACAATCCAGATCTCTGCTAAAAAAGAAGAGTCTTTATCAGATCAATCAAAGAATCCGGCCTCTTTTATACAACAAGAGTTGCGATCTACAAATCTAAATGGGAATGCTAATGTAAATTGGACACTTTTTAATGGATTTGCAATAAAAGCAAATAAAGAGAAATTGAAAAATCTAGAGAACATAAGTAATAATAATGCCACTCTTACTATTGAGAATACGATACAAGGAATCATCTTACAGTACTACAATTGTGTACTACAAAAAGACAAGTTGGAGTTATTAGAGAAAGTAGTAAAATTAGCTAAAAATAGACTGGAATATGAACAAACAAAATACGATATTGGCATAAGTAGTAAAATTGAATTATTGCAAATGGAGAACTCTATGTTAACTGACAGCTCTAATATTATTTTACAAAAACTAAACTATACAAATGCAATAAAGAACCTCAACCTTACATTAGGTAAAAACATAGAAAAAGATTGGCTTCTTACTGAAGAAATTGATCATAAAATCCAGCTGTTTAATTATGATGACCTAAAAGCAAGCACGCTTAAAAATAATACTAATATAAAGAATCAATATTATAACATTCAATTAGCAAAACAGGATATTAAACTTGCTATGTCACCTTTTTATCCTGTAATATCAATAAGCTCAGGAGGGGCATATAATGAGAGTCATTATGATATTGGTGAATTATCGAATAGTATGAATAATACTGGTAAAAGCATCAACTATTTTGCAAATTTTTCAGTTAATTTTCGAATCTTTGATGGGGGAAAACTCTATCAAAATATAAGATCTCTGAAAATTCAGAATGAAGTACATAATTTACAACTCGAGAAAATTCAGAACGAAGTCTTACTACAATTATCATTAAATAACGATAAATATAATAGTTGTATTAATGCTTTTAGCTTAAATCAGAAAGCTTTTAAGATTGCTGAAACAAACTACAATCTAGCGATTGATGAAAAAAATAGAGGAACGATGAATTCTTTTATGTTAAGAGATATTGAGATTGCCTTTATAACCTCTGGAATCAATGCGCAGCAAGCAGCTTATAATTTAATTGAGAGTAAAATTGCTTTACTTAAGATTACTGGAGGTATTATTCAAGAATTTAATAAATAAGGTAACTGTCAAAAGCAAACTGGAAATACATCTCAGTTTCCTCTTTTATCTTTTTCATCTCAATACTATCAGAAGCATGCAGCTCTAATTGCCTATAATACCCCTCATTAAAAGCATAACTCGCATCATTGCTTATTAATCCATATCCATTAGGAAAAGAATAAGGAACATATCTTCTTTCTGAATTATTAAAAAGATTATTCCCGAATTGATAACAAGTAGCGTCAATATCAAGTTGAGCCAATAAGCTTGGAGCAATATCAATATGTGAGCCTAAGACATCCCAATGAAACCCTTTATAATTTGGATCGAGAACTTCACCATACAAGAGCATTGGAATTTTGAATCTTTCCTTCTCTGCAAATCTTCTTTTTATAGGAGAATTATGGCTATGATCAGCAACAATTACAAACAAAGTATTATTATACCAATGTTCATTCTTTACACTCTCAATAAAATCCCCCAAACATTGATCCGTATAAGCAACTGAATTGACATATTTATCCTCCTTACTATTAAAAGAAAGCTTGTGTTCTCCAGGAAAATCAAAAGGAGAATGAGAGCTAATAGTGAAGAGTGTACTCATAAAAGGTTCTGGAAGATACTTTAATTCCTCTTTAAAGTTAAAAAACATATGCTCGTCATGAACCCCTAATGCTCCTGATGGAAGATGTTTAAAATAAGCCTCATCTTTTACTATATCAAAACCTTGAGTAAGTAAATATCCCTTAATATTTCCATAAGTTAACTGTCCTCCAAAAAAATAAGATGAATGATACCCCTTAAGGGACTTATTTAATGAAGGTAACTTTCGTGCTTTATCAGTTTGGTTAATAATAGACACATAAGGAAAAACAGGAAAAGACGAAAAAATAGAACTCATCCCTTGATCAGAGGTCCAGCCATTAGAATAAAAATTAGTAAAAAGAAGACCTTCACTCTCAAGTTCTTTAAAATGAGGCGTAATTCCTTTTAAGCCACCCAAACTTTCAACATTATCAGCTGACCAACTTTCTAATAAAACAAAAATAATATTAGGCTTTTTTGTATTAAGAATATATGTAGTAGAATCATTTTTTTCTTTAATACTAGAGAAGAACTTATCTACCATCTCTTTCGAATGTTTCTTATAAGGGTTTCCTTTAAAGTTACTCTGGTTCTTAAGTACATTCTGAATCAAATTCCAATTAGGGTTTACTGCAAGATCATTCAATATTATATGATTTGAGAAATAAGCATCACTCAAATTAATTGGAATTTCTTGCCATCCCCCTCTTATTAAAAGAAGAAATATACCAAGTGATAAAGGTAATTTTACTATTTTTAGAAGCAATCCTTTAAAACTATTTCTTTTAGCACTAAAATCTTGATGTACATAAACTGCATAAATTTTTATAAAAAATATTGCAATTAATATTGCCAAAATCATTGTAATATAATTACCAATAGTAGCTGTCAGAAAGACCTCTGATGGATTAGAAAAATGCCTAATTGCATTAAAATTAAGTTTTGTCCCCCACTCAGCATAAAGAGAGATCTCCCCTCCTATTATTAAAGCAGACACTACTATAAAAAAAGTATTTAACCAATAAATAAAGCTACCTACAATAAGATTAATCCTTTTACTTAAAGTTATTACATTAAAGAATAAAAGAATAGAAATTATTACTGCTAAATATGCTACAAAAGAAATGTCTAATCCAAATGACTTTGGGATAATCTTTAAAAGTTCATCTGATGAAAATTTTGAGAATTCATCTAAATAATTTGCAACAAAGAACATACGATTTACGAAGAAGTAAATAAGCCAAAAAACAAAAAGTTTTATAAAATATTTCAAATAATACATCTACAAGAGCTCTTTAATATTAGCATAAGCATTCTTTAATCTGTTTGGAATATCCTCTTTATTTACCCACTCTACTTTTGTTATCCCTTCATTAGATTGAGGAACAAGCTCTTTATTATATTGAGTATACATTTTAAACCAGAATACACGTTTTAATATTGATTGACCATTTAATTTATAGGTATGATAAGTGCTTAGCATCTCACTAATAATTCTTAAATCATTAACTCCACACTCCTCTTCCACTTCACGAATTGCACACTCTTTTATATTTTCAGTCATCTCTAATTTCCCCTTTGGCAAGTCCCATTTTCCATTTCTAAAAATCATAAGCACTTGATCTTCATTATTATATACCACGCCACCTGCAGCTTCAATAATACTATAATCTGCACAAAATTCTTCCCAATTATCAGTAATAATTTTAATACTATTATTTATGTAAACTTTATATTTTTGCATTATGATATATAATACTGACATTGCTAAGCAACTAGCAAAATCTTTACTGCAAATAAACGCAATTATTTTACAACCTAACAATCCTTTTAAGTGGGCTTCTGGCTGGAACTCGCCTATTTATTGTGACAATCGAAAAACATTATCTTACCCTGAAATAAGAAACTATATCAGACAAGGGCTTGCTGCAATTGTAAAAAACCACTACAAAGGAGCAAATGTAATTGCAGGTGTTGCTACTGCAGGTATTCCTCATGGTGCTTTAGTTGCTGAAGAGCTAGGCCTACCTTTTATTTATGTTAGATCACAAGCGAAAGAACATGGCAAACAAAACCAAATTGAAGGATATTTCGAAGCAGGGCAGTCAGTTATTTTAGTAGAAGATCTAATAAGCAGTGGAAAAAGTAGTCTTGATGCTGCTAATGTGTTAAGAGATGCAGGAATGAATGTAAAGGGAACTGTTTCTATATTTACATATGGATTTGACACAGCAACAGAAAACTTTAAAGACGCAGGATCTGAATATGTCTCATTATGTGATTACAATACTTTGCTGCCACAAGCAATAGAACAGCAATACATTGACAAATCAGAATTAACAGTACTACAGAAATGGAGAGAAGCTCCTTCAATTTGGAAAAAATAAGATATGGTAACATTTAAATCTCCTGAAGTAATAATAAATAGAACAGCTGAATCATTCTTTAAAAAAATTGAAGATCTTAACAACTTAAAAGAGATTATGCCTTCCGAAGTAGATGAGTTTTCTAGCGATAAAAACACTTGTTCTTTTAAGATGAAAGGCATGCCAAAAATAGAACTTCAAATTGCAGAAAAAATAGAATATTCTAAGATATCACTAATAGCAAAAGGAAGTCAAGCCCCTTTCTCATTACATTGTTATATAACTGACAAGAAGAAACAATGCCAAGCAAGATTAGAAATTAATGCAGAACTAAATATGATGATGAAAATGATGGTTGAAAAGCCTCTTACTCAATTCTTAAACCTACTTGCAAGTAAAATGCAAAACATCTAAAAAATCATCTTAATTTCTTTCAGGTTAAATTCCTTACTTTTTTTAGCTATCTCAACTATAAGCAATCCATCTAATGTTACTGACTTAATAATCCCATTAAATCTTTGATTCTCTCTTTCGAATAAAGCGATCTTATCTCTCATAAAAAGATCCTCTAAATATTTTATTTGCAGTTCATTTCTATTCTTCAACATAAAAAAATTCTCCTCAAAAAAATCAAGAAGACTACTTCTTACTTCCTCAAGATTAAACTCTCCTCCTAACTTATTTCTTATAGATACTGCCTTAGGAAAATACTCAGAAAAAATTATCTGATTTACATTCAAACCAACACCAACAACAGAATGAGTAATCTTTCCTTCTGAAATTAAATTATGAATCAAGACTCCTGCAATTTTAGAATTATCCACCAAAATGTCATTAGGCCATTTTATTTTAGGATTTAATCCAAGTGACCGTAAATAATCGCAAATTGATATGCATATAAGCCTACTCACATCAAATCTATCAGCTAATAAAATATCTGGCTCAATTACTATAGAAAGTAATAAATTCTTACTTCTCTCACTCTCCCAGCTACTACCTCTTTGACCAACACCACTTGTTTGATAATCAGAAATAATAACTAAACCATGTTTAAAAAAAGTATTATTTTTTAAAGATAAGGCATAATTATTCGTAGAATCTACCTCAGAAAGTTTTATGATATTTTTGTTAAACAAATCAGAAATATTTAATCAGATATTATTGTTATAAAAAATGTATTTTTGCACTCGCAAATCTAAAAATATATATGGCTAAAAAACTTGACGAAACAAATATTCTGTTAGAAAACATTATAAATGTAATAAAGAATGTAAAAGGCAAGGAACTGATCTCATTAGATTTGAGAAAAATAGAATCAGCTATCTGCAAATATTTTGTTATTTGCACAGGCACATCTAGTACTCATGTAAATTCAATAGAAAGTAACCTAAAAAAAACAATCGCCAAAGATCTAGGAGAGAAACCTTGGCATGTTGAAGGAAATAATATTGGAGAATGGGTTTTAATGGATTACTCTGATATTATTGTTCATATCCTTCAAGAGAAAACTAGATGTTTTTATAAAATTGAGGAATTTTGGGGTGATGCAGTTTTAACAAATTATAAAGATTAACAAATAAAATATGGGCAAACAGAAAAAATCTAACTTCCCTGGAGGTATAAAAGGATTCAAATTTAAAATATACTGGATTTATGCGATTATTTTTATCTTCTTTATTGGCTTAAATTTTATTGGCAATGAGGTTACAAAACCAACAAATTGGCAGAAATTTAATCAAGATATGCTACAAGAAGGTAAGGTTGAAAAAATAGTAATTGTAAATAAGGAAAAAGCATATATCTATATTAAGAAGCAGTACTTATCAGAAGAGCAGTTTAAAGATGTAAGTAAGAAAAATTTTGGTAACACCCCAAACTATGGTCCTCATTATTATTTTGAGATTGGCTCAGTAGAAACATTTGCTACAGACTTAAAGGATGCTCAATCATCATTTGATAATTATGATATCATCTCACCTTACTATGAAACCCGTAAAGATGTCTTTGGCGACATCCTAGGATGGATCCTACCTCTTCTTTTCTTTGTATTCATATGGATATTTATAATGAAAAGAATGAGTGGTGGAGCTGGAGGAGGACAAATCTTTAATATTGGAAAAACAAAAGACAAATTAGTAGATAAAGCAGATATTAATGTGACTTTTAAAGATGTTGCAGGACTAGAAGAAGCAAAGGAAGAAATAACAGAAATAGTTGACTTTTTAAAAGCTCCTGAAAAATACACAAAACTAGGTGGTAAGATACCTAGAGGAGCGATGTTAGTTGGTCCTCCTGGAACAGGTAAAACATTATTAGCGAAAGCCGTTGCAGGCGAAGCAAAAGTCCCTTTCTTCTCTTTATCTGGATCTGATTTTGTTGAAATGTTTGTTGGTGTTGGGGCAAGTAGAGTTCGTGATCTATTTAAGCAAGCTAAGGAAAAAGCTCCTGCAATTATATTTATTGATGAAATAGATGCTATTGGCCGGGCAAGAGGAAAAAATGCAATGACAGGAAGTAATGATGAAAGAGAGAACACTTTAAATCAATTACTTACTGAAATGGATGGTTTTGGAACTAACTCTGGTGTAATTGTAATGGCTGCTACAAATAGAGCTGATGTACTTGACAAAGCACTTACAAGGGCAGGAAGGTTTGACAGACAAATATTTGTTGACTTACCTGATCTATTAGAAAGAAAACAAATATTTGAAGTCCACCTTAATCCAATTAAGCTTACTAAGAATATGGATGTTAATTTCTTAGCCCGACAAACACCTGGTTTTAGTGGTGCTGATATAGCTAATGTATGTAATGAAGCTGCACTTATTGCTGCAAGAAAGTCAAAGAATAAGGTTGAAAAACAAGATTTCCTTGATGCTGTAGACAGAATAATCGGCGGATTAGAAAAGAAATCAAAAATCATCTCTGCTAATGAGAAGAAAACAATTGCCTACCATGAGGCAGGACACGCAACTGTTAGTTGGATGTTAGAATATGCCTCACCTCTTGTTAAAGTAACTATTGTTCCAAGAGGAAAATCGTTAGGTGCTGCATGGTATTTACCAGAAGAAAGGCAACTTACAACCACAGAACAAATGCTTGATGAGATATGTGCTGCTATGGGAGGAAGAGCCTCTGAGGAGCTATTTTTTGGAAAAATATCAACTGGCGCATTATCCGATTTAGAAAAAGTAACTAAACAGGCATATGCTATGGTAAGTATTTATGGTTTAAGTTCTAAAGTAGGTAACATCTCATATTATGATTCTTCAGGACAACAATCAGGATTTACCAAACCATATTCTGAAGAAAGAGCCCAACAAATTGATAAAGAAGTTAGCAAAATACTAGATGAACAGTATGCAAGAGCTAAGAAAATACTACTAGAACATAAGGATAAGGTGGAAAAATTAGGAGCTGAACTTTTAGAGAATGAGGTTATCTTTAAAACTGATCTAGAAAAAATATTTGGAGTAAGAAAGTGGAAATCATATGAAGAAGAGAAGCTTATAAATATGGATAAAGAAAAAATAAGCAAAGTCAAGAAAACGATAAATCCAACTAAAAAAAGAAATGAATAAACACTGGACTAAGATATTCAGCTCTAACGATCATGTGCAGATAGAAATAATCAAACAAATGTTAGAAGAAAATGATTTATCTCCTGTCATTCTAAATAAACAAGATTCATCCTACAACATGTTTGGGACAATTGACCTGTATATTATAAAAAAAGACCAAAAGAAAGCAATAAAATTACTTAAAGAAAATAATAATGAACGAAACACTTAAAAGAACTATCTACGGTTCAATCTATGTTTCTGTAATGTGGGTGGGCACTTCTTTTTCTAATCTTACATTTCATCTTCTTTTTTTCATTATCCTTATTATGTGTTCATATGAGATGTGGAAACTTCGGAAAGGAAGAACTAAAATTCTGGCTTTTTCTTATGTTATTATCCCCCTACTTCTTATTCAACTATTTGGGATAACTGATCATCATTATCTAAATAACACCTTTAATACTAATTTAATATTATTTATGTTCATACTTACATGGACATTTGATACTTTTGCATATATAATAGGTGTAAAAATTGGAAAAAATAAAATTATGCCATCAATATCCCCAAAAAAATCTTGGGAAGGATTTATAGGCGGACTCATTTTCACAATAATTGCATCATATTTCTCATATAGATATTTTGACTTTGATTCTTTTCAAGATCCATTAACCATAAGTATTGTATTACCTTTTACAGCTACATTAGGAGATTTTATTGAATCACATTACAAAAGAGAGGCAGGTGTAAAAGATTCTGGAAATATTATCCCAGGACATGGAGGAATCCTTGATAGAATGGATGCTTTCTTAATAACAATCCCTGTAATGTATATATTAATTAATTTACTTTAAATGAAACTACACAAAGAAGGATTAAAATCTTTAAGAAATGAACTAATCATACTTATTATCCTTGCTTATTTTTCATACGTATCAAATAACGAGATTATAGATATCTTATTTATTATCATGCTTTTTATTTTCATTATTAGCATGCTTTTCTTTAGAGTACCTAAAAGAAAATTTGAAAGAAAAAATGGCATCGTTTATGCCCCTTGTGATGGTAAAATAGTAGTAATTGAAGAAACTAAAGAGAAAGAGTTCTACAAAGATAAAAGAATACAAGTATCTATATTTATGTCACCACTTAATGTGCATAATCAGCTTTACCCTATTACCGGTAAAGTTATTTATACTAAATATCACCCAGGAAAATCATTAGTTGCTTGGGATCCAAAAGCATCTACTGACAACGAAAGGAGTACAGTAGTTGTTGAAAATGATAAGATATCAATACTATTCCGGCAAATTGCTGGAGCTCTTGCTAAAAGAATCATAACTTACAGTAAAATTGGTGACAAAGCAAATGTATCAGATGAATTTGGTTTTATTAAATTTGGATCAAGAGTAGATTTATTCTTACCAATTAGTAGCAATATTGAAACTAAACTAAATGAACACGTTAAAGGTGGCCAAAGTATAATTGCCACTTACTAAATATATTGATAGATATTTTCTATATTTGCTAAATATTAATTAATTTAAACGAAAAAATGAAAAAGATTATAATCGTATTATTAGCAGTATTCTTTATAGGAATTACTAATGTAAATGCACAAGACGAAGTAAAACCAACTCAAGAAAATACTGAAGTAAAAGAAGCGTCTACAAGTACAGAAACCACTAAAAAAACTAACTGCCCCTATACAATTAATGCAGAGGGAGAGAAGATTTGCACTAAGACTGGAACACAAAAATGTTCCTCTAAAGCAACCAAGTCATCATGTAGTAAAACTAGCAAAGGTGAATTTAATTATGGGAAAAAAAATAATTACTCTGGAAAAAAATCTTCTTGCAGTAGTAAAAAAACTAAGAAACAATGTTGTTCTAAAACAGCCAGTAATAAAAAATGTTGTTCTAAAACAGCCAGTAATAAAAAATGTTGTTCTAAAAAAAATAAAACTACAGAATAATAACCTAATTATTATATAAAAGCCACACATGCTGTGTGGCTTTTTTTATACCCAATTATATGCAATTCTTACCAGAAGAAATAGATAATTACTCACTAATTCATACAGAAAGAGAACCAAGATTATTAGCAGAACTAAATAGAGAGACATGGGCTAATGTGATGACTCCAAGAATGCTTTCAGGACACTTACAAGGGCGTATGTTATCCATGTTTAGTAAAATGCTAATGCCAAAAAATATTCTTGAGATAGGAACTTATACTGGTTACAGTGCACTTTGCCTTGCTGAAGGATTAAAAAAAGATGGATCACTACATACTATAGATATCAATGAAGAATACGTCTTTCTTGCTAAAAAATACTTTCAGCGCTCAGATTATTCAGAGCAGATAATACAACACATTGGTAATGCTGTTAATATTCTCCCTGATATTAAGGAAAGCTTTCAGCTTGCTTTTATTGATGCAGACAAAGAAAATTATAGCACATATTTTGATCTTATCATTCAAAAAATAGATGTAGGAGGGTATATTATTGCAGATAATGTGCTTTGGAGTGGAAAGGTCCTAAAAAAAGATAAGGATAAAGAGACTTTATCGCTAGACCAATATAATAAAAAAGTGTTAGATGACACTAGATTAGAAACAATACTACTTCCTATCCGTGACGGATTAATGGTTAGTAGAAAAGTAAAATAGATAGAAATAGATAGCTATATAGTTCTTGTATTAGAACTTTATCTTTCTAGAATCAACAGAAATAATAGAATGTTTGATAATATAGAAATTGCTTTTAAGGACAAATCAGATGAAGATCTAAATAGAGCCTATCTACTATTTAAAACAATTAGTAATCCAATAATATCTAACATACTCACTGTACTTGTAAAAATTGCGATGTGGCTACATTTACCAATTAATAGTATAATAAAAGCTACGGTTTACAAGCATTTTTGTGGAGGAACTAATATCTATAATAGCCAAGCTACTATAGATAAACTATGGGCATCTCACATAGGAACAATTCTGGACTTCTCTGCTGAAGGAAAAGAATCTGAAACTGATTTTAATAGAGCTATGAACGAAACAATTGAATCTATCAAAAAAGCAAATAAAGAAATTAGTATTCCCTTCTCTGTTTTTAAACCTACAGGTTTAGCTCGTTTCTCCTTACTAGAAAAAATCAGTAATAAGCAAGCTTTAACACAAGCAGAAGAAATAGAAAAAGAAATATTTGAAAAAAGAATAGAAACTATTTGCAGAATATCTAGTGATCACAGGGTCCCTTTATTTATTGACGCTGAAGAAAGTTGGATACAGGATGCCATAGATGAAATCGCTGTTGTAATGATGAAAAAATTCAATAAAAAAGAAGCCTGGATTTTTAATACCTTACAACTATACAGAAATGACAGACTTAATCAAATAGAAATACTTTTAAAAACAGCAAAAGAAGAAGGATTCTTCTTAGGAATTAAATTAGTACGAGGCGCATATCATGAAAAAGAAATTAAAAGAGCTCGCGAAAAAGGATATGCCTGTCCAGTATATTTATTAAAAGAAGAAACAGACAATGACTATAATAAAGCTTTAACTCTTTGCATTGAAAATATTGATATTATCTCTTTCTGCGCTGGCACTCATAATGAAGAAAGTTCTATATTATTAACCGAACTTCTAAAAAGATATAATATTCCAAGAGATGATAAGAGAGTTTATTTCTCACAACTATTAGGAATGAGTGATCATATCTCATATAATGCTGCTAAAGAGGGGTTTAATGTTGTAAAATATGTGCCATATGGACCAGTAAAAGATGTTCTTCCCTACCTTATTAGGCGTGCAGAAGAGAACACCTCAATTTCAGGACAAATGGGTCGTGAACTAACAAATATTATTGAAGAAAAGAAAAGGAGAAAGAATAATTAAAATCTACAAACTTCTTTCTCTTTATTAGAGGTGAAAGCCATAACCTTAACACTTTTATTATTATAATAACAAAGTTCAAATTCTACAGCTAAATCATTACCGTTAACTGTATTCTCAATGACATAATATTGACATGGCTCACCATCTTGATCTGATAAATCAAAATTCACCTCCCCCTCTTCTAAAACAGTCAGGAGATCCTTTTTTGAAATATTATAATACACAAGCTGACACTCAGCTATTATAGAGAATCTAGTGCTATCATTTACTAAATGCGTAATAACTCTTTGATCCATATCAAAGTAATTAATGTAAGCATAAAAAGTATCTTTTAATCTATTTTGCGGACCCATTGATAGCAGCAAGATACTAATGAATGCTCCAAACCCAAAAAACAATAGTCTTCTTCTCATAATCTATATTGTCGACATTATTAAATCTAAATCACTAAACGGCAGGTTAAAATTTCTACTAAGCATCTCATTTGTCAAACTACCATTAAAAGCATACACTCCATTTCTTAAACACTCATGCTTTCTTATTGTATTTTCTACACCTCCCTCTTCTGCAATATTCAATAAAATTGGAGTTAATATATTACTTATAACTATTGACGCTGTTCTAGATACTCTTGATGCTATATTTGGAACACAATAATGAACAATATCATGTTTAATAAAAGTAGGCTTCTTATGAGTGGTTAATTCAGAAGTTTCAAAACTTCCTCCCTGATCAATACTTACATCAATAACTACTGCTCCTTTTTTCATTTGCATAACCATATCCTCACTCACAATGCAAGGAACTTTACCATCTCCTACTTGAAGAGCCGAAATCACAACATCTGCTCTTTTTAATGCTTTAATCAAAACCTTAGGCTGAAACCAGGACGTACTGATTCTTTGGCTAATATTATCTTGTAATCTTCGTAGTTTAGATACTGAATTATCAAACACTATAACAGAAGCCCCTAAACCTAAAGCTGTCCTACAAGCATACTCGCCTACCGTACCAGCTCCAATTATCACAACACTAGTCGGAATTAATCCAGAAATCCCTCCGAGCATTAATCCTTTTCCATTATTAATATTAGACAAGTATTCACCCGCTATTAATAATGATGTATTACCAGCTATCTCACTCATACTCCTTACAATTGGTAACTTATCTTGATTATCTTTAATAAATTCGAAGCCAAAAGCAGCTATTCTCTTTTTATTTAATGTCTTAAAATAATCTGAAGACTGTGTACTCATCTGCACGGCAGAGATTAAGACCTGTTCATTTTGCATAAGCTCTAATTCTGCTGTGGTAGGAGGCTCAATCTTTAATATCAAATTTGCTTTAAAAACCTCTTCTTTTGAATAGGCTATACGAGCTCCTCTATCTGCATATTCTTTATCTGTAAAACTTGACGCTAAACCAGCACCTTTCTCGATAATTATACTATGCCCATTTGCAACTAATAAATCTACAGACTCAGGTGTTAAGCTCACTCTATTCTCCTGAAAAGAAGACTCTTTAGGTATCCCAATTTCTAATTGTTTAAAATTTGGCTTTACTTCAAGCATCTCCTCTTTTGGCATCAAACCAAAGGAACTAAATATCTTTTCTTTTTCCATAACTAAAGTATTACTTCTATTACTCTCTTTTTATCTTCAACATGCATCTTAATTACTACCATATCTTCCCTAATTAAACTTGGTATATTCTCAGGCCATTCAACAAAACAATAATCATCCCCAAAAAGATACTCCTCACAACCCATATCATAAGCTTCTTCTTCTTCTAATCTATAAAAATCAAAATGATAAACCTTACCTTTATTATCAGTATGATATTCATTTACAATTGAAAATGTTGGACTACTTACCACATCAACAACATTTAAGTGCAAAGATAGTGCTTTTATTAATGTAGTTTTACCAACTCCCATATCAGCATAGAATAGAAACTTCTTATATTTTGAAGTGTAATCTAGAATTTGCTGCGCAATATTAGGAATATCTGTTAAATTATTTGCAAAAAATTTTACGCTCATAATTTTGAGCTTAGAGTAATAATAGGTATTAACATTTCCTCCATTGAGACTCCTCCATGCTGATAAGTATTTTTATAAAATTTCACAAACTGATTATAATTATTCTGATATACAAAGTACATATCCTCTTTTGCAAAAATATATTTACTATTCATGTTCTGTATTGGCAAATAATAATCTAAAGGATCTTGAATCTCAAAGACATCATTTTTTTGATAATTCATGTTTTTTCCTTGCTTATATCTTAGATTTGAATTTACATTTCTATCTCCAATCATTCTTGATGGTTTGTTTACGTTGATTGTACCATGATCAGTAGTGATGACAACATTCGCTTTTTGTTTAGCTATTTGCTTCATTATATCTCTTAAGGGAGAATGCGAAAACCATGATGAAGTTAAAGAACGATATGCTGCATCATCATCAGCTAATTCTTTTATCACTTTCATATCTGTACGAGCATGTGACAGCATATCAACAAAATTATATACAATAACATTTAATGCGTTATTCCTCATATTAGGAATCTTATTAATCAGCTTTCTTCCTGAATCAAGGTTAGTAATTTTAGTATATGAGACTTTAGATTTTCCTTTGCCTAACATTTGCAAATTATCTAATAGAAACTCGTTCTCAAACATATTTTTACCTCCAGGATCTTCATCATCCTTCCACATAGCAGGGTGTCTTTTCTTTATTTCAGAGGGCAAAAGCCCTGCAAAGATTGAATTACGAGCGTATTGTGTAGCTGTAGGCAAAATACTAGTATACATCTCACTACTATTAACAACAAAATAATCTAATACTGCTGGTTCAATAACTTTCCACTGATCATACCTTAAATTATCTATAACGATCATATAAGTAGGTTTATCATCAGTCATTAAAGGGGCTACTTTTTTTCTAATAATATTATGAGACATCAAAGGAGCATCAACACCATTTATCCAGTCTCTATAATTATTCTTAATAAATTTAAAGAACTGTGCATTTGCTTCAGACTTCTGCATTTCAAGAATCTGCTCAACACTATCATCCCCTGATTTCTCTAACTCTAATTCCCAATAAGTAAGTTTCTTGAAAATATTATACCACTCATCTTTATTTAAACTTGAAGATAATTGCATGCTAATATTACGAAACTCTTGTTGATAATTACTTGTTATCTTCTCTTCAACTAACCTATTAGAATCTATATTCTTCTTTACCGATAACAAAATCTGATTAGGATTAACAGGTTTAATCAAATAATCAGCAATTTTTGATCCAATCGCCTCCTCCATAATGCTTTCCTCCTCACTTTTTGTAATCATGATAACAGGAGTATTGACATACCTCTCTTTTATTATAGAAAGAGTTTCTATGCCTGTCAATCCTGGCATATTTTCATCTAAAAATATTAAATCAAATTTATTATTTTCCAAGACATCTAATGCCTCATCTCCACTTTTCACAGCAGTTAATTTATATCCTTTTTCTTCTAAATAAATAATATGAGGTCTTAATAGATCTATCTCATCATCTGCCCAAAGTATCTTAATCATATTTTATTGTTTTAAGTTCTACAAAAATTAAAAAAAATCCGTTATTTGCCCTATGGTTTTACAAAAAAAAGATAAAATAATTAACGATCCAATATACGGTTTTATTACTCTAGATGAAGGAATCATTACTGATTTGATTGAACACCCTTATTTTCAAAGACTAAGAAGGATCTCTCAACTAGGGCTCTCTTATCTTGTATATCCTGGCGCTCATCACAGCCGTTTTAATCATGCAATTGGCTGTTTACATTTAATGACAAAAGCGATTTATCAGTTAAGGAAAAAAGGACATACTATAACCAATAAAGAGGAAGAAGCACTAAAAATTGCAATTCTATTGCATGATATTGGCCATGGACCTTTCTCTCATGCTCTTGAGAATTCAATTGTAAGAGGAATATCTCATGAAAAGTTATCAAGTATATTTATGCATAGATTAAATAAAATATTTAAGGGAAAACTAAATCTTGCTATAAAAATCTTCAACAACAATCATCCCAAGAAATTCTTACATCAATTAGTATCTTCCCAGCTAGACATGGATAGACTAGATTACCTTAAGAGAGATAGTTTTTTCTCTGGAGTTACCGAAGGAAATATTGGCACAGAAAGAATTATTAATATGCTTGATGTTGTAGATGACAATCTGGTTGTTGAAGAAAAAGGAATCTATTCAATAGAAAAATTCTTAATTGCTAGAAGATTAATGTATTGGCAAGTCTATCTACATAAAACTGTTATCTCAGCGGAAAATATGCTAATTAAAGTATTACAAAGAGCTAAAGAATTAATCATGCAAGGAGATGATATATTTACTACCCCTTCATTAGAAATCTTATTAAAAAATAATTTTACAATTATTGATTTTGAAAAAAATATTAACTTACTAAACTATTTCTCTCAACTAGATGATTATAATATCTATACTTGTCTCAGATATTGGGAAAATCATACTGATTTTGTTCTTTCAAGACTATCTAAAAGATTAATAAATAGAAAAATTCTCAAAATAACAGTTAAAAGCCAATCAATCACTGATAAAGAAAAAAATGAACTAATAACTAAATTCATGAAAAAGCATAACTGTACACATGAACAAGCAAACTTCTTTATATTCTCCAATAAAGTAAGCAATAGTACATATAATATTAAAGAAGCAAACATAAATATCTTAATGAAAAAAGGAGAAATAATAGATATTACTTCTGCTTCTGATCAGTTTAGTATTGATAATCTTCATAAGACAGTAAATAAGTATTTTTTATGCTACCCTAACAACTTGTAGAATCATACTCAAGAGCAAATAAAAATTTTTAAATTTGCACCTATGAATTTTACAGCAAAAAAAATAGCAGAATTATTAGAAGGAACTATTGAGGGAAATCCAAATGTTCAAATAGATTCTCTTGCTAAAATTGAAAATGGGTGCAAAGGAAATTTATGTTTTCTGGCAAATGAAAAATACACAAACTATATCTATACTACAAAAGCTTCGGCTGTGATTGTAAACAACTCATTCCAAGCAGATAAAGAAATTGGCGCTACACTTATCAAAGTTGAGGACCCCTACTCTTCATTCAGTCAATTACTAGAGATGTACAACAAAATGAAGTATAATAAAGTAGGCCTCTCAGATAAAGCAGATATCGATCCTAAATCTACAATTGGAAATGATGTATACATTGGAGCATTTACATCAATATGCAAAGGAGTTACAATTGGAAGAAATGTTAAGATTCATGCTAATTCTTATATTGCAGAGAATGTAGAAATTGGGGATAATACTATTATCTTTTCAAATGTTTCTATCTATCATGAATGTAAAATTGGTAATAATAATATTATCCATTCTGGTGTAATAATTGGCTCTGATGGTTTTGGCTTTGCCAAGGACTCTCACAATAATTATAGTAAAATTAGTCAAATTGGTAATGTAGAAATTAAGGATAATGTAGAAATTGGTTCTAATACTACTATTGACAGAGCAACTATGGGGTCAACTATAATTGGAAGAGGAGTAAAGCTTGATAACCTTATTCAAATTGGTCATAATGTAGAAATAGGAGAGAATACTGTTATTGCAGCTCAAACAGGAATCGCAGGATCAACAAAAATTGGAGAGAATTGTATGATTGGAGGACAAACTGCAATATCTGGCCATCTTTCTATTGCAGATGAAGTGAGAATTGCTGGACAAAGTGGAATTGCATCAAGCATTAATAAAAAAGGCGCTACAGTTCAGGGGCCGATGGCTTTTGATATTAAGGAATTCCAAAGGTCATATATTATTTTTAAAAAACTGCCAGAGATATATCAAACTTTAAACTCATTAAAAAAAGACTTTAATGCCTAGAATGCAATCTACCATAAAAGAAACTATTACTTTTTCAGATGTAGGCATTCATACAGGTGTGACCACTAACATGACTCTTAAACCTGCTAAAGAGAATACAGGAATAAGATTTGTGAGAATAGATTTAAAAGGAAATCCTGTTATAAAAGCAGATATTGATAACGTGTTTTTAACTGACAGGAGTACATCTCTTAAAAATGGAGATGCCGAGATACATACTGTTGAGCATATATTAGCTGCTATATCAGGTAATGAAATTGATAATCTGATTATTGAGGTAGATAATATTGAAATTCCTATTCTTGATGGCAGTTCAAAAATGTTCGCTTATGAAATTCAAAAAACAGGAAAAGTTATACAAAATATCCCAAGAAAGTATTTTGAAATTAAAAGAAAAATATCTTTTACAGATGAAGAAACTGGAACAACTTTAGTTGCTATTCCTTGTGAAAAGTACACTGTTGATGTTAAAATTGACTATGATTCTAAAACTTTAGGCGTACAAAAAGCTTCAATTAGTTCAATAGATCAGTTTAATACAGATATTGCCTCAAGTAGAACATTCTGCTTTTTACATGAACTTGAAGAATTATTAGATGATAATCTTGTAAAAGGAGGTGATATAAATAATGCCATTGTTGTTGTTGAGGATGACATATCTGATCAGAAATTATTAAAACTTAAGAAAAAGTTTAATAAACCTGACATCAAAGTTATAGAAGGAGGCTACTTAAATAACTTAACGTTAAGATATAAAAATGAACCTGCAAGACATAAATTACTTGACGTGATTGGTGATTTGTCATTAGTAGGGCTACCTATTAAAGGAAAGATTACTGCTATAAAGCCAGGACATAAAAACAATACTAAATTTGCAAAAAAATTAAAAGAAATTATGATGGAAGAAATAAGTAAAACATCGCCAGAGATTAATTTTAATGAGGTTCCTCTATATAATAAAGATGAAATAAAAAACATATTACCTCATAGAGAGCCTTTCTTATTTATTGATGAAATTAGAGAAATTGGTGAGGATTATATTATTGGGGTGAAATTTGTTAAAGAAGAAGAAGAATATTTTAAGGGACATTTCCCGTCGGAACCTGTTATGCCTGGAGTATTACAATTAGAAACAATGGCTCAAGTTGGTGGAGTTCTAATTTTAAGTACTGTTGACAACCCTAAAGATTACCTTACCTTCTTTATGAAAATCGATAATGCAAAATTTAAAAAGAAAGTAGTTCCGGGAGATACTATAATTTTTAAATTAAATCTTATCTCTCCTATCAGGAGAGGACTTTGTCATATGCATGGAAAAGGATTTGTAAACGGTGCAATTGTTGTAGAGGCTGATCTATTAGCACAAATAGCTCCTAAAGACTAAAAATATGCATCAACCATTAGCTTATATAAATTCTGATGCAAATATTGCTAGAAATGTTGTAATTGAACCTTTTGTAACAATTGAAAAAGATGTTGAAATTGGTGAAGGGACATGGATAGGAAGCAATGTTACAATCATGGAGGGTGCTAGAATTGGAAAAAACTGTAGAATTTTCCCAGGAGCTGTAATATCTGCTATTCCTCAGGATTTAAAATTTGGAGGAGAGAAAACAAAAACTATTATAGGCGATAATTGTACCATAAGAGAATGTGCTACTGTCAATAGAGGGACCTCTGCAAGTGGAAAAACTATTATTGGTGACAATTGCTTAATAATGGCTTACTCACATATAGCACATGATTGTGTAGTTGGGAAAAATTGTATTATTGTAAATAGTGTTGCACTTGGAGGTCATGTTACAATAGGTGAGTTTGCAATTATTGGAGGACTTTCGGCTATTCACCAATTTGTAAGTATCGGAAAACATGCAATGATATCTGGGGGGTCATTAGTAAGAAAAGATGTCCCTCCTTATGTTAAGGCTGCTCGTGAACCTTTATCTTTTGTAGGTATCAACTCAATTGGATTAAGAAGAAGAGGTTTTACAGATAAGAAAATACATGAAATTCAATCTATTTTCAGAATTCTATATCAAAATAATAATAATAACACTCAAGCAGTTTTAATAATCGAAACTGAAATAGATGCTTCTCCTGAGCGTGATGAAATCATTTCATTTATAATAAATTCAGGAAGAGGTATTATGAAAGGGTTTAATCAAAAATAATACTATGGCAACAACAGCAGACTTTAGAAATGGACTATGTTTTAACCACAATGGAGATCCATGGAAAATTGAATCATTCTTACATGTAAAACCTGGCAAAGGCCCTGCATTTGTTCGTACTAAGATTAGAAATTTAAATACAGGACGACTTTTAGAGAACACTTTCACATCTGGAGTGAAAATTGATGTCATTAGGGTTGAAAACAGAAAATATCAATTTTTATATGCAGAGGACAATGATTATCATTTAATGAACAATGATGATTATGAGCAAATCATGATGCAAAAAGATTTTATTGCGAATGTTCAGTTCTTAAAAGAAGGAGAAACTGTTGAGGTTTTATTCCATGCTGATGAAGGGATGCCTCTTTCAGCTCAGGTACCTTCACATGTTTATCTTAAGATTTCGCATACAGAGCCAGGATTAAAAGGAAATACTGCTACCAATACATTTAAACCAGCTACCACAGAAACTGGGGCAGCAATTAATGTCCCTCTTTTCATAAATGAAGGAGATAAGATTAAGATTGACACTGAAAAAGGGTCATATATTGAAAGAGTAAAAGAATAAATATGAAGAAGCATAATTTCTCAGCAGGACCATGTATTTTACCTGAAGAAGTATTAAAAAAAGCTTCTGATTCAATTATTAATTTTAATCAAGATAATCTATCATTAATTGAAATATCACATAGAAGCAAACCATTTGTTGATGTAATGGATAAGGCACAGAAATTAGTAAGAGAACTTCTAAATATTCCCAATGGTTACTCAGTTTTGTTTTTACAAGGGGGAGCAAGCTTGGAATTTTTAATGGTTCCTCTCAACTTATTAAAAGAAAAAGGTAAATCAGCATATCTTAATACAGGTACTTGGGCGAAAAAGGCTATTGCTGAAGCAGAAAACTTTGGACACGTTGAAGTTCTTGGAGACTCTTCTGAAAAAAACTATAATTATATACCTAAAGGATATACAATTACTAATGATTTCGATTATTTCCATTGTACATCAAACAATACAATCTATGGCACCCAAATAAAAGATTTTCCATCATGTCCTACTCTTATGGTATGCGATATGAGTTCTGATATCTTTAGTAGAAAAATTGATGTTAGTCAATTTGATTTAATCTATGCTGGAGCTCAAAAAAATATGGGACCTGCAGGAACCACTTTAGTAATCGTAAAAGATGAAATACTAGGAAAAACAGGAAGGAACATACCTACTATGTTAGACTATAATACTCATATAAGTAAAGGCAGCATGTTTAACACACCCCCTGTTTTCTCAATATATGTTTCAATGCTTACAATGCAATGGTTAAAAGATAATGGTGGTATTGATTGGGTTGAAAGAATTAATCAACAAAAAGCAAATTTATTATACCATGAGATTGATAGAAATCCACTATTTGAAGGAACTGCAAATAAAGAAGACAGATCTAACATGAATGTAACCTTCTTAATAAATGACAAAAGCAAAGAAGATAAATTTAATAAAATATGTGAGGAAGCTGGAATTAACGGACTAAAGGGACATAGATCAGTTGGTGGTTACCGAGCATCAATGTATAACGCATTACCTCTTGAGAGTGTTCAAGTCTTAGTTGGTCTAATGCAGAAATTAGCAAATAATTAAAATGATAAAAGTATTAGCAAATGATGGCATATCCCAAGCTGGGATTGATGCTTTAACAGAAAAAGGATTCGAGGTAATTACTGAAAAAATAGATCAATCAGATTTAATTTCTACTATCAATTCTGACAATTACGAGGTGCTTCTGGTTAGAAGTGCTACTACTGTACGTAAAGATTTAATTGATGCTTGTCCAAAACTAAGAATTGTTGGAAGAGGTGGTGTAGGGATGGATAATATTGATGTGGAATATGCTAGAAAGAAAGGAATAAATGTAATCAACACACCTGCCGCCTCATCTTCTTCCGTTGCAGAACTTGTTTTTGCTCATCTTCTTGGAATGGTTCGTTTCTTATTTGATAGTAATAGACAAATGCCTCTTACTGGAGACACTGAATTCAAATCATTAAAACAGTCTTATGCAAAAGGAAGAGAACTTGCTGGCAAGACCTTAGGGATTATTGGTTTTGGCAGAATCGGACAAGAAGTTGCTAAGAAAGCCATAGGTCTTGGAATGAATGTGATGGCACATGATAGATTTCTTGATGAAGCCAACATTACATTGGAATTTTTTAATGGCGATAAGAAATCATTTACTATTGAAACAGACAGTTTAGAAAATGTACTTACCAAATCTGATTTTGTAACACTTCATGTTCCTAAAATTGGAGATAAAGCTGTTATTGGAGCTGAAGAGATCGGGATGATGAAAACAGGTGCAGGAATCCTAAACGCATCAAGAGGCGGTGTAATTGATGAAACTGCCTTAATGTTTGCCTTAGATAAAAAGAAATTAGCATATGCTGGGCTAGATGTTTTTGATAATGAACCTAGTCCTTCCATTCATTTATGTATGCATAATGCTATTTCTTTAACCCCACATATTGGAGCTGCCACTCTAGAAGCTCAAGATAGAATTGGAACAGAATTAGCTGAGCAGATTATTACATACTTTGAGCAGTAATTATGGCAAAAATCCGTCCTTTTAAAGCAATTCGACCTACAAGAGACAAAGTACATTTAGTTGCCTCTCGTTCTTATTTAACGTACTCAGATGAGACTCTAAAAGAAAAGCTAGAGAATAATCCTTTTACTTTCTTACATATTATTAACCCAGAGTATAATAAAGAGTCTAAGAAAAAAGGAGTAGAAAAATTCAAATTAGTAAAGCATAAATTTATTGAATTTCTTGATCAAGGCATTTTATTTCAGGATAAGAAAGCTGCTTTCTATTTGTATCAACAAAAAAAAGGAGAACATAAATTCCAAGGAATTATAGCTGCAACTTCAGTAGATGATTATAGAAACAATATAATTAAAAAACACGAAAATACGCTCACAAAAAGAGAGCAAATGTTTAAGGATTATTTACATACCACTGGATTTAATGCCGACCCTGTACTACTTGCATATAAAAGTTCTGACAAAATTAGAGACTTAATAAAGAAAACTACAAATAAAAGAGCAGAATATGATTTTACTACAACAAACAAAGCGCAGCACAAACTATGGATTATTGACAATGATAATGATAGTAAGCTTATAATAGATTCTTTTGCTGGTATTAATAAGATCTATATTGCTGATGGCCACCATAGGAGTGCATCCTCTGCTCTACTTTCCAAAGAAAAGAAATCAGATCCAAGTAAATTCTTTATGAGTTATTTAATTGATGAAAAGCTATTGAAAATTACTAATTTTAATAGACTGGTTAAAAACTTAAATGGATTTTCTACTAATGAATTCCTTAAGAAGATAGCAGTCAATTATTCTATTACTGAAAAAGGAAATAGGATCCACTCTCCTAGTAAAAAAGATGAAGTATCAATGTATTTAGAGGGTTCCTGGTACTCTCTTATTTCAAAGCAACAAACACACAATACAACTGTTGATACTTTAGACCCTTCTATTTTATCACAAAATATTTTAAATCCAATCTTAAACATTAAAGACGAAAGAACTGATAAGAATATTGCTTTCTTAGATGCTACTATCTCTCTTTTAGAAATAAAAAAGAAAATAGATAACAATGAGTTTGCAGCAGCTTTTATACTAAAGCCAATACCAATGGATGCATTAAAAAAGGCAGCTGATAACAATGAAATAATGCCACCAAAAAGCACCTATATCGAACCAAAATTAAGATCTGGATTAACTATCTACCCTATTACATAATGAGTATTGCAGAAAATCTCAAAAAAATAAAAGAAAGTCTTCCTAAGGGCGTAACCTTGGTTGCTGTATCAAAAACAAAAAAAAACTCTGATATTTTAGAGGCTTATAATGCTGGACAAAGAATTTTTGGTGAGAATAAAGTACAGGAATTATCTAATAAATATGCAGAATTACCAAAAGATATTCAATGGCATATGATTGGGCATCTGCAAAGCAATAAAGTAAAATACATTGCGCCTTTTGTTAGCTTAATACATGCTGTCGACTCATTAAAACTAATGAAGGAAATCAACAAAAGAGCTGAGCAAAACAACAGAGTTATTGACTGTCTCTTGCAGGTTCATATTGCTAGTGAGAGCACTAAATTTGGTTTTGGGATCAACGAAATTAATAATACTTTATTTGAATCAGAAAAATTCAGTAACATCAATATTGTAGGCCTAATGGGTATGGCAACTTTTACAGATGATCAAAAGAAAGTAAATAATGAATTTAAATTATTAAATAACCTTTTTAATGAAATAAAAAACAATTCAATAAAGACACTATCCATTGGGATGAGTGGCGATTATAAATTAGCAATAAGTAACTCTAGTACTATGATTAGAGTTGGAAGTGCTATATTTGGAAACAGAAAGTAATATGAAAAAAGTAATATCAACAAATAAAGCACCTTCTGCTATTGGACCATATAACCAGGCAATATTAAGTAATAACACTCTTTATTGCTCAGGTCAAATTGCTATAAATCCTGAAACTGGAAATATAGTAATAGATAACATTACTAATGAAACTACTCAAGTAATGAAGAATATCCTTGAAGTATTAAAAGCAGCAGGAATGGATTTTAGTAATGTAGTTAAATCAACTATTTTCATGAAAAACATGAATGATTATGCTAAGATAAACAAAGTATATAGTACGTTTTTCTCTGAAAAACCTCCTGCTCGTGAAGCAGTGCAAGTATCAGTATTACCTAAAAATGTAAATATTGAGATCTCAGTAATAGCTGTAAAGTAATGAGCCTAGCAAAAGATATTATAAAAGGTAATAGAGTCGCATTAGGCAAAGGAATTACACTGCTTGAAAGCACACTGAATAAGGACCAAGAAAAAGCCCAAGACCTTATCTTAGAATGTTTACCTTATAGTGGAAATTCAATCAGGATTGGAATTACAGGTGTTCCAGGAGTCGGGAAAAGTACTTTCATTGAAACTTTTGGAAAACTATTGATTAATGAAGGGAAACAAGTAGCTGTATTAGCTATTGACCCTACAAGTCAAAAATCACATGGAAGTATTTTAGGTGATAAAAGCCGTATGCACCAGTTATCGGCAAATAAAAACGCATTTATTCGCCCTAGTCCAAGCGGAGGTATTTTAGGAGGCGTAACACATAAAACAAGAGAAAGTATTATTCTATGTGAGGCAGCTGGATTTGACATAATACTTATTGAGACTGTTGGAGTTGGTCAAAGTGAAACTACAGTTAGCCATTTAGTAGATTTCTTTTTATTATTAATGCTTGCAGGTGCTGGTGATGAACTACAAGGAATTAAAAGAGGAATCATGGAGTTAGCTGACACTTTAATAATTAACAAATCTGATGGTGATAACTTGCAAAAAGCAAAAAATGCTGCTTTAGAGTACAAAAGAGCTCTACATCTTTTCCAACCTATGGAAAACGGATGGATCCCTAAAGTAAATACCTGTTCTGCATTGGAAAATACTGGAATTAAGGAGATATACAAAACAATTAATACATTTGATAAGCAAATGACAGCTAGCGGATGGAAGATCCAAAATAGAGAAAAGCAGAATACTTACTGGCTACATCAAAGAGTAAAAGAAGAACTAGGTACAAAAAAATATAAGAACTTATTATCTAATGGGCAGGTCAAAATTCTTGAAAAAGAATTAAAAAAAGGGAGGACTATCTATCAATTATTAAATAGTTTTTAAGTAATACTCAAACTTAAAAATCATTCTTACTGTTGATCATACTCAAGTATATCAGCAGTAATTATCACTCTATGAGTCCAGACAAATAAATAAAAAGACTTCTCATGATCTACTGTGTAATTTACAAGAACCTGACCATTCTTAATAGGGTTATTGACAATAAGATTATCTTTTGCTTCTCGAACTAACCCCTCTTTCAAAAGCCCCCCTATACCAAAATAATAAGTTGCTTGAGACTTCCCAATTGCATTACCAACATACTTAAAGTTATTTTGATCTGGAGGAGCAACCCCGGTCAAATATCCATTATGTAGACCAACACAGCCACTAAATATAATAGAAATAAATAATTTTCTTCATAATTCAATTTTTAAAATGTATAATTAATTCCAAGCAAAATCATCAGAAAGCTGCATATTTCTTGCTTTTCTATTATTCTCTTGAACAGTAATTTGACTCCACCCAACAATAGGAAAGCAAAGTAATAAAAGGTACATTAATCTAGTCATTTATTCTACAACTATTCTTTTCTCTACTCTTCCATCATCATAGATGTAAAAGAGAAGTTGATTTGTATTTTTAGTCTCTCTTCCTAAAATATCTGTTATCTTAAGTATTTTTTTGCTTGTATTATATTCTTTTATATCTGTTATTTCAAGCACCTCAATATAATAATCATAAAAATCAAATGGATCACTCAAATGAGAACAATAAACACCTGTGTGCTCATCAAATAAGATATCATAATCCCCATCAGTAGGAGGAGAGAAAATAACCGTAGAATGATATTGATAATTACTACATTGATCATCATTAAATGCTAAAGATTGCCCTCCTCCATGAGTATAAATAGAAATATGAGAATCATTATCTCTGATATTAAAAGGATCTATACAAGTAGTTATTCCGTAGCTTAAAGATGATTTCATCCCAATAGCCCATATGTAATCACCTGACCAGATCCAAGCATCATGTGAAGCCCCAGCAACTGCAGATGAAAAGTCTAATGTGTCTCTAACATTATTATCATAAGGACAAGCTGAATTGTATTGCTGAGCAACTGTCATAAAAGGAAAAGAAAATAATATAAGTAATAAATTCCTCATTTAATAAAATAGATGCATCTTCTCTTTCTTCTTCCACCCTGCCCTACTACTATAATCAACAAAGCAGATAATAATATCTGCTTGCGAAGCATAATCAACAAAAAATATCTTCTTATCTGCTCTACTAGAATAATCAACAAAAAACCAATTACCATCATTTTTTCCTGCTCTACTTTCGTAATCAACTTTATAGACAGATAAATCAGCTCTACTCTCATAATCAGCTACATATACTTTTATATCCGCTTGACTAGCATATTCTACTGAAAAGACTTTCTGAGCTTTAGTAGTAGTAGTAGCACAGAAAGTTAGTATAACAATAAATAATATTCTTTTCATTTCGTAAAACTAGTAAAAAAAGGAGTTAAAAACAAACTACTCAATTCTACTTCATATATTTGCAAAATCAAAAAAATCAATGATGAAAAAAGTATCAGATAGACTAAATCGTCTAGCAGAATCAGCAACCCTTGCTATGGCAAGAATGAGTAGAGAACTGCAAGCAAAAGGAATTGATATCATTCCTTTAAGCTTAGGAGAACCAGATTTTGACACTCCACAATTTATTAAAGAAGCAGCTAAAAAAGCAATTGATGATAATTTCTCACATTACACACCTGTAGCTGGTTTGCCTGAACTAAGAAGTGCAATTGTAGCAAAATTCAAAAGAGATAATGATTTAGAATATACAGTAGATCAGATTGTAACCTCAACTGGCGCAAAGCAATCATTAGCTAATGTATGTTTAAGCTTGCTGAATGCTGGAGACGAGGTACTAATGCCGTGTCCTTACTGGGTAAGCTATGCTGAAATTGTAAAGCTTGCTGAAGGAGTTCCTGTTGAAGTGCCTTCAACAATTGATGTTGACTTTAAAGTGACGCCTGAACAATTGGAGGCTTGCATTACACCTAATACTAAAATGCTAATGTTTAGTTCTCCGTGCAACCCTAGTGGAACTGTATATACTCAATCAGAATTAGAAGCAATTGCAAAGATGCTAGAAAAATATCCTCAGATCTATATTATTGCTGATGAAATATATGAACATATTAATTTTACTAAAAAACACTTTAGTATGGGTAGCATCCCCTCAATGACTGACCGTACAATTACCGTTAATGGAGTTTCCAAAGGATTTGCTATGACTGGATGGCGTGTTGGTTTTATTGGCGCTCCTCTTTGGATCGCCAAAGCATGCAACAAGATACAAGGGCAAATTACTTCTGCTACTTGTGCAATAGCACAAAAAGCTACTGAAAGAGCTATGCTTGCCGAACCAAGATCAACAACACAAGCAATGAAAGACACCTTCCTAAATAGAAGGGACCTACTTGTAAAACTTCTAAAAGACATTCCAGGCATAAGATGTAATATACCTCAAGGGGCTTTTTATGTATTCCCTGATATTTCTTCATACTTTGGAAAGTCTGATGGAGAAACAAGTATTAATAATGCAAATGATTTATGTATGTATTTATTAAACTCTGCACATGTTGCCTGTGTTGCAGGTGATGCATTTGGCAATCCTGAATGTATTCGAATTTCATATGCAGCTGCTGATGATAAACTAAGAGAAGCCATGAAAAGAATTAAAAAACAACTAGAGAAACTATCATAATGGATTTTGAGCAACTATTTAATGAGTTTAAATCCAAGAGAGTACTAATAATAGGAGATTCCATGATTGATGCATATATGTGGGGGAAAATTAATAGAATGTCACCTGAAGCACCCGTTCCTGTAGTAGAAATAAATAAACACGAAAATAGATTAGGAGGAGCAGCAAATGTTGCATTAAATCTGAAAGCTTTAGGAGCTACACCTATTTTATGTTCAGTGATTGGTGATGGAAACAGAGGGAAATTGTTTAAAGAACTTATGCAAGAAGAGGAGTTATCTACAGAAGGTATTCTTCTTACAAAAGGAAGAAAAACAACTACAAAAACAAGAGTAATTGCCCAACTACAACATCAATTAAGAGTAGATGAAGAAGACATACACCCAATACAAAATGAAGATAAATTCTTAGAGATAGTAACTAAATTAATTAATGATATGGATGTTGTAATCTTACAGGATTATAATAAAGGCGTATTAACTCATAAAATAATTCAAGAAGTAATTAAAATTACAAATAAGCAGAATATCCCAACAATTGTTGACCCTAAGAGCCAAAACTTCTATTCATACAAGAACTGTACCATATTCAAACCAAACCTAGCAGAGATTAACTCAGGAATGAATATTAATTGTAATGCAGACAATATGTCAGAACTTGAAAAAGCTTCATCTGAATTAAAAGAAATCTTAAATGCAAAAGGAATATTACTTACTTTAGCAGAAAAAGGAATCTGCATCAACACAAATCAAGAATTTAAACACACGCCTGCTTTTAAAAGAAAAATTATTGATGTATCAGGAGCTGGAGACACTGTAGTCTCAGTTGCATCACTCTGTTTAGCCTCAAATCTTAGTTTTCTTAATCTTTCCATTCTATCAGCTCTTGCTGGAGGTATTGTTTGTGAAGACGTAGGAGTTGTACCTATCAATAAAGACAAACTACTCTCAGAGGCAAAAAAACATATTATCTTATGACAGAGGTTACACCTTACAATAATACAGAAAGTAAAAAAGAACAAATAACTAAGATGTTTAATAACATTGCTGAAAGTTATGATTTCTTAAACCACTCTTTATCATTTGGCCTTGATAATTTATGGAGAAAGATTGCAATAAAAAAACTAATCAACAAGCCAGCAAAAATTCTTGATATTGCTACAGGAACCGGGGACTTTGCTATTATTGCAGCAAAATATACTACAGCACAAATTACAGGAATTGACATATCAAAAGGAATGCTTGATGTAGGTAACAAGAAAATTTACAACAAAAAACTTGAGGATAGAATTACGCTACAACAAGCTGACTCAGAAAACTTGCCTTTTAAAGACAATTCTTTTGAAGCAATGACCGCTGGATTTGGAGTTAGAAATTTTGAGAACCTACAAAAAGGACTTAAAGAAATGCACAGGGTATTATCAAATAATGGCATGGTTGCAATTTTAGAGCCTTCAACACCTAAATATTTTCCATTAAAACAACTCTACAAATTGTATTTTCATTATTTATTACCTAAAATTGGATATTTTATATCCAAAGACAAAAATGCTTATAAATACTTACCAGATTCTGTTGACGCATTCCCCTCTGGAGATAAATTTATTACTGAACTCAAAAATGCTGGATTTAAAAAGTGTAAGCATATCCCGCTAACATTAGGCATTGTATCCCTTTACATTGCAATAAAATAATCTCCTAATCGTTTAGGGCGTGATGCAGACTCTAATTAAATATCTATTCATATCTTTTGTTCTTCTTGGAACAATAAGTGCTACTGCACAAAGGATAAAAAAACCTCAAAACTTAATCAGGTATGATTACAAGAAACTACATTTTGGGTTTACTCTTGGAATAAACAATCTAAATTTTAATATCAAGAAGAATGCTAATACTATAACCAATGATACTTTAAAAACTCTTTATTCTAAAAGTCAAAAAGGATTTAATCTAGGGATTGTCTCAAATTTAAGATTAGGGAAGTATACTGATCTACGTTTTGTTCCAGCGCTTATATTTGGAGAAAGACATTTATATTATGGCTTTGCTGACAGTCTAAATACTGACGATAACCGTATCAAAAAGATTGAATCAACACTAATAGACTTTCCTATTTATATCAAATACAAATCAGCTAGGTATAACAATTTTAGAACTTATGTGGTTGGTGGTATCAAATACAGCATGGATATTGCCTCAAAAGATCAAATTGATGATGAAGGGCAAGAAATTGTAAAGCTTATGGAAAATGATTTAATGGGAGAAATTGGATTTGGAATTGATTTCTACCTTGAGTATTTTAAGTTCTCACCTCAAATAAAGCTATCACATGGATTCTTAAATCTACTTTCGCAAGATGAGTCTATTTATACTAAGTCAATTAATCGACTTAGCACAAATGGATGGATGCTATCTTTTACTTTTGAATAAAAATCAACACTTTAAAGAGTATTTCATACTAATAGTAGTACTCTAAAATAAAAAATCATTATATTTGACTCGATGAAAATTAAATATTAACTTTAGTATACTTATTTTAATATGGATGAGTTTTTAATAATTTTTATTATTCTTATTATATATGTAATTGTTTTGTTCTTATTCAAGAAATGGGGAATTGGAAAAAAGCAGGTCCATGCAAATTGCACTAACGCTTGTCCTGATTGCTTTCATGCTCTTAACAGAATAAGAAGAACTCTAACTGATCGTTTATTACATCATACGACATTTAGTATTTTTGATGCCCGAAGATATGTCTGTAATGAATGTGGATGGGAAGGACTTAGATGGGAAGATAAATTCCGTCCTGGATTAGATTAATTAGAAATTTCATACAAAAAGATTGATGTTGCCATTGCTACATTTAATGATTCTGCACTATTACCTATGTTTCTTATACTAGATTGATAATCAATATATTGTGAAATTTCTGTTGAAATCCCATGCGCTTCATTTCCCATTATAAGGCATAGATCTTTAGGGAATTCCATATCTAATATATTATCCCCATGCATATAAGCACCATAAATTGGTTTGCTGACATTTCTTAAATAATCTGATAAATCAGTATAAGACACATTTATTCTAAGAAGAGAACCCATAGCTGATTGAACTACCTTTGGATTATAAATATCGACAGTATCTCTTGAGCAAATAATCTGTTTCACCCCAAACCAGTCACATGCCCTTACAATAGTACCTAAATTTCCAGGATCATTAATATTATCTAAAACTAATGTTATGCCATCAAGATGAAGAATTTGATTTTTTTTGATCTTGACAAGAGCTAAAACCTCATTAGGACTCTTTTGGTTACTTATTCTACTTAAATCAGAATTGGTCACTTGAATTACATTGTTAACTGAATTCTTGCTAATCCAATCTATAGTGGCAAATAAGCTAACAATCTCATAATTAGAGTCCAATAACTCTGCTACTATCTTATGGCCCTCTACAACAAATAATTGATGCTTAATTCTATTCTTTTTAAAAGCTAAACTCTTAATTAATTTTATCTGTTTTTTTGTTACCACTAGCTTTGTTTTTTATTAATATCCAATAATATGAAAATATTGTAAAATCCATGCTTCAATTAGCAACAATATTATAGTTTTGTTGCTCTAAATCTATAAAACAGAAAACTAATGTCAAAATTTGAGTCAGGAGTACTTAGTGGCAAACAAGTCCAAAAAGTTTTTGAAGATGCAAAACAGAATAATTATGCACTACCAGCTATAAATGTCACAAACACAAGCACTGTTAATGCTGTATTAGAAACTGCATCTGAATTAAATTCACCAGCAATCATTCAATTTTCAAGTGGAGGCTGTCAATTTTATGCAGGAAAAGGGCTATCGAATGATAAGCATGAATCTGCGATAGCAGGTGGGATATCAGGAGCAATGCATGTACATCAAATGGCTGAAATATATGGTGCAAGTATAATCCTACATACTGACCATGCAGCTAAAAAACTATTACCCTGGATAGATGGGTTGCTTGATGCTGGAGAGGAATTCTATGCAGCACACGGGAAACCATTATACTCTTCTCATATGATTGATTTATCAGAAGAACCTTTAGAAGAGAACATCGAGATATGTAAAAGATATCTAAAGAGAATGAGTGCTATTGATATGACTTTAGAGATTGAATTAGGAATTACTGGAGGCGAAGAAGATGGTGTAGACAACTCAGATGTTGATATCTCAAAATTATATACTCAACCTAAAGAAGTTGCTTATGCTTATGAAGAATTAATGAAAATATCTGATAAATTTACAATCGCAGCAGCATTTGGCAATGTACATGGGGTATATAAACCAGGAAATGTCGTTTTAACACCAAATATATTGGATAAATCCCAGATATATATACAAGATAAATTTAACACTAAACAAAAACCGGTAAATTTTGTTTTTCATGGCGGCTCTGGATCTACTCAAGAAGAAATAACTGAGGCTATTGGTTACGGTGTAATAAAAATGAATATTGATACTGATCTGCAATGGGGCTTCACAATAGGGGTAAGAGACTATTTTGCAAAATACATAGATTATGTTCAATCACAAATAGGAAACCCTGAAGGAGAAGAATTACCAAACAAAAAGTATTACGACCCTAGAAAGTACTTAAGAGAAGGAGAGCTTACTTTTAAGAAAAGATTACAGAGATCATTTAATGATCTAAATAATATCAATCGAAACAAATAAGATGGGTTGGTTTAAAAGAATAAAAGAAGGAATCACTACTGAAACTCATCAGAAGAAGGAAACTCCTGATGGATTATGGTACAAATGTCCAAGATGCAAGGACATTATATCAACTGAGGAGCATATTAAGAATCTCCATTGTTGTGTAAAGTGCAATTATCATGCTAGAATTGGTTCAAACGAATACTTTAAAATATTTTTTGACAATAATAAATTTACTGAATTAGATGCTAACATGACTTCAGTCGACCCTTTAGAATTTGAAGATAAGAAAAAGTATACAGAAAGAGTTCAGTCAATGCAACAGAGAACAGGATTAAAAGATGCTGTTAGGACTGCTTATGGAAAAATTAAAGGAGAAAAAGTTGTAATTGCAAGTATGGACTTTTCTTTTATTGGAGGATCAATGGGATCTGTTGTTGGTGAGAAAATTGCAAGAGCCATTGATTATGCCAAAGAAAACAAACACCCAATTATTATCATATCCAAATCTGGAGGGGCTAGAATGATGGAAGCTGCTATATCACTAATGCAATTAGCAAAAACCTCAGCTAAATTAGCGCAACTAAGCGACTCAGGCTTACCATATATCTCATTATGTACTGATCCTACTTTTGGAGGAGCTACAGCTTCATTCTCGATGTTAGGAGACATGAATATCGCAGAGCCTGGAGCACTAATTGGATTTGCCGGCCCTAAAGTAGTAAAAGAAACTATAGGCAAAGATCTGCCTGAAGGCTTCCAAACTGCTGAATTTCTATTAGAAAAAGGATTTATTGATCTAATAATTGACAGAAAAGATCTTAAAGAGAAACTCGCTCAAATCTTCAGAATTATTAAAAAATAAATTATCCAGTAAACTAGCTTCTAATTGAATAAGTTTCCTAAATTTGCAGCCCATAAATTTAGAGTATAAAACAAATAACCTAAAATGAGTTTAACAACAAAAAAGAAAGAGAACATGTTCAAAAAATTTGGCAACAATGCTAAAGATTCAGGTTCAGTTTTCTCGCAAGTAGCACTATTTACAAATAAAATATCTGATTTAACCAAGCACTTAAAGAAAAATCGTAAAGATTACGGAACACAAAGATCACTACAGTTAATGGTTGGTAGAAGAAGAAAATTATTAGATTATTTAAAAGCTAAAGATATTCTAAAATACAGAGAACTAGTCAAAGAACTAGGATTAAGAAGATAAGACAAACAAAAAAAAGGCAATAGTTTTATTGCCTTTTTTATTTATAAACAAAGAAGACAAGATGATAAAAGAAAAAAAACAAATTATTACATTAGATGATGGCAGAGAAATCACTATCACAACAGGAAAATTAGCTAAACAAGCACACGGATCTATTGAATTAAGAATGGGAAACACCCATTTATTAGCTACAGTTGTGTCTAGCTTTGAAGCTAGAGATGGAGTAGATTTTCTACCTTTAACAGTAGATTATAGAGAAAAGTTCTCTGCTGACGGAAGATTCCCTGGAGGATTCTTAAAAAGAGAAGCAAGGCCAACTGACCAAGAAATCTTGGTAATGCGTTTGGTAGATAGGATATTAAGACCAATGTTCCCTAGTGATTACCATGCTGAAGTCCAAATAATGATCTCTCTAAACTCACATGACCCAGATGTAAAACCTGACGCTCTAGCAGCACTTGCCGCTTCAGCTGCAATAACAATCTCTGATATTCCATTTAACGGGCCAATCTCAGAATGTAGAGTCGCGAGAATCGATGGAGCCTTCATAATTAATCCTTCATCTGAACAACTAAAAAATGCAGATATTGATCTTATGGTCGGTGCTTCAGCTGATAGTGTAGCTATGGTAGAAGGAGAAATGGACGAAGTGTCTGAAGCAGAGATGATTGAAGCAATTAAGATTGGGCATGAAGCAATTAAAGTACAATGTTCAGCACAATTAGAATTAGCCTCTAAAGTAGGTGTCTCATTAGAAAAAAGAGAATATTGTCATGAGACTCATGATGAAGAATTAAGATCTAGAATCAAAAAAGAAACTTATGATGCTGTATATTCTGTAGCTTCTGAAGGACTAGGAAAAGATGAAAGATCAACGAAATTTAAAGCAGTAAAAGAAGATTGGATTTCAGGATTGTCAGAAGAAGAAATTGAAAAATATGACCCTAAGCTAATTGGTGTTTACTATCATGATGTTGAGAAAGAAGCTATTAGAGAATTAGTATTATCTGAGAAAAAAAGATTAGACGGAAGAGCTACAACTGAAATCAGACCAATATGGTGTGAAGTTGACTACTTATACAGCCCACATGGTTCTGCTGTTTTTACAAGAGGTGAGACGCAATCATTAACAACTGTTACCTTGGGATCTGCTACTGATGTTAACCGTTTAGACGGAGTTACTTATCAAGGACACGAAGATTTCTATTTACATTATAATTTCCCTCCTTTCTCAACAGGTGAGGCAAGAATGAAATTTAGCGTAAGCAGAAGAGAAATTGGTCATGGTAATCTAGCGCAAAGAGCACTAAAGAAAATGATCCCTTCTGAAAACCCTTACACAGTAAGAATTGTTTCTGATATTTTAGAATCAAACGGATCCTCTTCAATGGCAACTGTTTGTGCAGGTACTATGGCGCTTATGGATGCAGGAATTAAGATGAAGAAACCTGTTTCTGGTATTGCAATGGGACTAATCTCTGACGAGAAAGATCCAAATAATTACGCTGTACTTTCTGATATACTAGGAGATGAAGATCATCTAGGAGATATGGACTTTAAGGTCTGCGGTACTGCTGACGGTATTACTGCCTGTCAAATGGACATCAAAGTGCAGGGGTTATCTTATGAGATATTGGATAAAGCATTAAACCAGGCAAGAGATGGTAGATTGCATATATTAGATAAAATTGTTGAGACAATTGCTGAGCCAAGAGTCCAATTAAAACCTCAAACTCCTAAAATTGTGGTGTTAAATGTTCCAAAATCAACTATTGGCGGAATTATTGGGCCTGGAGGAAAAATAATTCAAGAACTACAAGCTTCAACAGAAACAAATATTTCTATTGAAGAAGTAGATGACATGGGGGTTGTTGAGATACTAGGAACTAATCAAGAAGGAATTGATAGTGCAGTTGAAAAAATTAAATCAATCGCCTTTATTCCTGAAGTTGGATCCATTTATAAAGGAAAAGTTAAATCAATTATGCCTTATGGCGCATTTGTTGGCATTTCATCTAATACTGATGGCCTTGTACATATATCTGAATTAGCTTGGGAAAGAGTTGAAAATGTAGAAGATGTATTAAAAGAAGGTGATACTATTGAAGTAAAGTTAATTGCTATTGATGAGAGAAGTGGCAAACTTAAATTATCAAGAAAAGTGCTCTTACCTAGGCCTGAAAAGAAAGATCAATAGTTTTTTAAATAATTTGTAACCTTTCTCAAAAATATACGTATAAGAAAGGAGCACAATATTAATTTAACAGTCAAACAATTACAATGAGACAACTAAAAATCACAAAACAGGTTACTAATAGAGAAACTGCATCTCTTGATAAATACCTACAAGAGATAGGTAAGGTAGATCTAATTACTGCTGAGGAAGAGGTAGAATTAGCACAAAAGATTAAAGCTGGTGATGAGAGAGCTCTTGACAAATTAACCAAAGCCAATCTTCGATTTGTAGTGTCTGTTGCAAAACAATATCAAAATCAAGGACTAACATTACCTGACTTAATCAATGAAGGAAACCTAGGTCTTATTAAAGCTGCAAAACGATTTGACGAAACAAGAGGATTTAAGTTCATATCATATGCTGTCTGGTGGATTCGCCAATCAATTCTGCAAGCATTGGCTGAACAATCTCGTATTGTAAGACTCCCTCTTAATAAAATTGGATCTATCAATAAGATTAATAAAGCTTATGCAATCTTAGAGCAAAAGTTTGAAAGACCCCCTACTGCAGAGGAGATATCTGATCTAGTTGAACTATCAATTACCGAGGTAAAACAATCACTAAAGAATACAGGAAGACATGTTTCAATGGACGCACCTTTAATTGAAGGTGAGGACAGCAGCTTATATGATGTGATGGGCTCAGAAGACAGTCCAAACCCTGATGCCGAATTAATGTTAGAATCTTTAAGAGAAGAAATAAGAAGAGCTCTAGACACTTTAACACCAAGAGAAGCTGATGTTGTTTCTTCATACTTTGGTTTAAATGGAGGACATGCAATGACCCTTGAAGAAATTGGAGAAAAATTTGACCTTACAAGAGAACGGGTAAGACAAATTAAAGAAAAAGCTGTAAGGAGACTAAAACAAACTTCAAGAAGTAAAATCTTAAAAACTTATTTAGGATAATCTTAAAAGAGGGTTTAGCCCTCTTTTTTATTATCTATATTTGCTGAAAATTTCAGAATGTCACATAAAATAGCCCCTTCAATTTTAGCAGCAGATTTCGGCAATCTTCAAAGAGATTGTGAAATGGTAAATAATAGCCAAGCAGACTGGTTTCACATCGATGTTATGGATGGCCATTTTGTCCCAAATATCTCTTATGGCATTCCAGTAATAAAAGCTATTAAAAAACATGCTAAAAAACCTCTAGACGTACATCTAATGATTGAAAAACCTGAGCGCTATATTCAGGATTTTGCAAAAGTTGGAGCAGATATTATTACCGTACATTACGAATCAACAGTACATTTACATAGAACACTTACTCAAATTGAAGATGCTGGATGTAAGGCAGGTGTAGTTTTAAACCTAACAACACCAGTAAGTGTATTAGAGGATATTCTTCCTAAATGCTATATGGTATTAATAATGTCAATAAATCCAGGATTTGGAGGTCAAAAATTTGAAGAAATAACCTATAATAAAGTAAGAAAATTAAGAGAGATGGCTAATAAAAAAGGGTTAAAAACTCACATAGAGATTGATGGAGGAGTCAGCACTGTAAATGCAAGAAAACTAATAGATGCTGGAGCAGATGTACTAGTTGCAGGAAGCTTCGTATTTAAATCAGATAATCCTACACAAACAATTGCAGACCTAAAAGCAGTTTAATTTCCATTTATATAGTCTCTCAAATACTCAAAACTTGTAGTCAAATCACCTTTTTCACAAATAGTAGCATCTGCAATAGTTTTATGATTATCTCCATTTATTAATATTGGCAAGATTTTTTCTAACATTTCATTACCAAAATCTTCTGATGCATCTTTTGGGAGTTCACAAGGCAGATTATCCACTGCCATGACCGCTACAACTCCTTCTTTCATAAAGTCATCTTCAGTCTCTGTCTCAGGATTATATCCATAGATAGGACTATTAATTGTAGATGGTCTAATAGTTGAAGCAACAGGGCCATCAATATCACAAGAAATATCTGCTATAACTTTCAAATTAAATAACTTAGACTTTGCATCCTCTCTAGTAAATAGATAAGGTGATCCTGTGCCATAATAATGCCCAGCAATAAAAATATCAGCATACTTAGCATAATCCATAAATGAAGATCTATACAGCTCTGGATAATCATAAAATTCTGACTTAAAAGATTCTGAACCATTAATTCTTACATTATAATCCATAGTATCTAGGTGTACAAAAACCGCCTCATCAAAGATTTGATTTGCAAAATCTTCTTTTGAAACCTCTCTAATATTAATCCTCTTCATTATTTCCATTATACCATTACCTACCCTTCCATTACCAGTAATAATTATCTTCTCATCTTTCAAGTTAATCTTTTCAAGTTCACCCTCCATCTCTAATCTATCAAAACACTTATTAGCAGGTTTTAATTTATATCGCCCTGATTTCAGCCCATATGTCAAGAAACCATTATAAGCGCCAACAATACCGGCATATCTACCAAAACCAAGTAATCTTCTTCCTTTAGTATCTTTTAAAATCTCATAATCAATCATAGTGATATTTAACCCAATCATCTTTAAGAGTAATTCTCTATTATATTCCTGCTTCTTGATTGTATGTGAAAAATAACAATATTTTTTATTTGGAATTAATAAGTTCTTAGGTACCTCCTTAACTCCTAATAAGATATCACAATCACTCAAATCATTGACAACTTCAACACCTGACTCTCTATATAATTCATCTGAAAAACATCTTATATCACTACTCATTACAACTAAATCTATATTAGTATATATTGTTTTGAAAACCTTACACTGCTGGGGTGTTAACACTACCCTCTCATCAGCAGGTTTCTTTTCTTCTTTAAGTAGCCCTATTCTCATGACAAGTTATATTCTAACACAAAAATAAAGAATGTAGACAACTTAGCATCCGATTTTTGTATTTTTGCATTAGTTCATTAATTTACTGGGGCTGACTGGATTTGACAGCAAGTGCATTTCTTAGCAAGCATGTCGAGCATTGTATTTTAGCTCGTAAATATTAAAATTCAAATTTTTTAATTGGCGAAAATAATTACGCTTTAGCTGCCTAATTTATATAATTAAGTAAGCTTTTGTCTCTTTTATAGGACATCCTGATTCCTGTAGAAAATGAGGCATAATCAATTTCAGGATAGTTAATCTATTGCTTTTATAGATTAATGAAACTTCAAAAAGCTAAGGTTAAGGTTTGGTTGCAACTTCCCTACCTTCTCACAAAAACTAAAAGCTGATAAGCATGTAGAAAGTTATTTAATTCCTTGTTTGGACGGGGGTTCGATACCCCCCAGCTCCACCAAAGCGGAATCCATCTCATTTTGAGTTAAGATTCCGTTTTTTTTCTTTTTTATAATTGTATAAATGTAACTTGTTTGTATTGAGCTCAATCTTTTTATAGTTTTTCTTATATTTTCTTCTTCGCTTCTGAAAAATTGTTTCTGCCTCTAAATATCTTCCCTTAGCATTCCTATCACCCTTATAAGACCATCCGTTTTCAAAACTAATAAGATATTTATGTTGATTACTTTGATCAGTATCAAGACTTATATCCCCATATCTAGCAAGATACCCATGTATTAAATGATGTTTTTCAAAATCAATATTTACTGTAGTAGTTTCTGGCAATTCCGTTAATATTAATTTAATATCATCAATTAGAGCTTTATCTCTACCAGCCCTCTCATATTGATATTTTAAAGAGCTTAATTTCCAAGAAACTATATATGGTATTGTTATTTGTGAAGAATATGAGATAAAAGGACCATATAATATAAATATAGGAAGCATAAATAAATAAATTATTCTCCTCTTGATACTAAAACTATTAAAAATATAATTTAATACTGGTAGAATTAAGATTACAAATGCGATAATAAGATATGGAAGTGCAGTTAGAATATAAAAACCTCCTTGTTTAGAACTAATCATCATAGGAATAACTCCTGAAAAACCCAGTAGTATAAAAAATAGCATCCACCTTCTTTCACTTATTGAGTGCAATAATTTTCCTCTATTTAAGTTAATAAAAACAATATAGAAAGCAACAATCAAGAATGAATAACCCAAGATAATATCAGTACGGAAAAGGTATAATAAATATTGTAGAAATAGTAGTGGTAGTGTTAAAAATATTAATTGTAAATTTTCTTTGGTTAAAAATTCTTTTCTAAAAATCTTATAAGATATATATATTGCAGAAGCAAATAATACACTGCTAATAAAATGATGTTTTGAGAACAAATAAATAAGATTGCCTAACCAAACTCTAATAACAAAAATTAAAATTATAATACTGAAGAATCCAAAAAGATCCTTTCTTTCTCTTATGGTGATTAATCTCTTGTTTTTTAATAAATATAAGAAAAAATATAAAATCAATATCATTAAGAAAAAATGAATAATTAAATTAATAAAATCATATCTACTAAAAGAATATGTTAATTCTGTTAATGAAGAAATAGGGAAAAATGAGATAAGAAATATAATGAAAATCTTAAAATTATTTTTTTGTAGATTTATTAGCTTAAATCTTCTTAACACAAGTATACTTATATATAGATATATAGATATAGTATTGATATAGCTAAATAATTTAATTTCGTTTAATAAACCCCGAACAGGACCAGTATGTAATGTTTGGATATTTTGTATGTTACTAACCACTTGTATGTTGACATAATTTAATAAGCTATCAATTGCTGGTGGATAAAAGATATATAGAAATACGAAAGGGATTAACACAACAAATATTAATAATAACGTTTTGTTAATCATTGCTTTAAATGTTACTGACCGAAAAACTAGAAAATATAAAAAAAAGAATGCTAAGGGGAATAAACCTGTAAATCCCTTTGATAAGAAAGCAAGAGACAAACATAATCCTGATATTATTATATGAATTAAATTATCTGTTCTGATATTCCTTATTAAAAAGAATACGGAAGATGCTACAAATATATTCATTGTATTTTCTAATATATTATTCGAACATGCCCAGCCATTTAAAGGCATTAATGCCCAGAATAGCAATACAACCCAGCTGTAAAGAGAATATTGCTTACCCATAACTTCTTTCCATATTAGATGAATAAAAAATCCTGTTATAAGAAAAGTAAGCAATGAAAAAGCTCTTTCAATATATATACTATCTCCAAATAATGAAAAGAAAATACTTTGTAATCCCATCGCTAATGGAGGGTGTCCATAAAACACACCAGAAGCTTCAGAAAAAGATAAATTCCAGAAATTCCCAATTCCATTAGATAGATTTTTAGAGATAGTTGCATAATAAATACCATCTAAGAACATCCCTTCAGACCATAATTCATTGCTTAAAGCAACGAATACTAATAAAATAATTAAATAGAATGGGAAATTCTTCATATTGACTTTGATGATAAAATTTTATCAAGCAAACTTACTTAATAATTTTCTAAAAAAGTTCGAAATAAGGACCGTAAGGCCCACCAAAAATAAACCCACTTAATCTTAAGTGGGTTTCTATTTATTCAAGAATAATTATTTCTCAATTATCGCATCATCGTATAAATAAAAAAGTGAGGAGTATCTTGCTCTTTAATATTTCTTGCTACCCTATCAGTTATTCTGAGAAATAAAATTGCTTGACAATATAACTATCTGATGATTCTAATCTAATAAAATATAAGCCAGACCTTTGGATATCCAAATTTAAAATATGACTATAAGATGTAGTGTAATTTAATTCAGGTAATTCAATATAATGAAGAATATTCATATTAAAATCAAACACAGATATTGTATATTTCTCACCAGCGATCCTAATAAAATCCAAATTTATTACACTTCTTGTTGGATTAGGATAAATATTTATTTCCAGTGTCTTTATTCTAATAGTATCTGTATAAGATCTACATCTATTTATATCTTCAATTAATACATAATATATGCCATTAGAATGAACTCTAAGGTGTCTTGAATTGAAAGATTCAATAAGAACAGAATCTAGAAACCATTGATAAGAATAAGGAGCTGTACCACCTAAACAATTAACATGCAAACTATTATCAAGACTATCTT
>PAHP01000020.1 GCA_002705205.1 Flavobacteriales bacterium | reverse complement strand
TATATTGCATCAGTTTCTTTTTGAAGCACTTTAAATCCTTTATACATAAGGTGTTTGTTAGCACCTCTTTCGTAAGCATCATTTAAGAAGGTTTTAAGTGTCTTTATACGTTTGCCAAATAGATTCTGACTATTGCCTTTTACATTGTATTGATAGTCCATATAAGCGTCATAGAACTTCATATCAATCATCAATCTATTCACCTTCTATTTTACCATTATTGCTACTTGATCTAAAGAATTAATTTGTGAAATAAACTCTTTATTTAAATCTACTTTCATTTTTCTAGAAAGTAAATCAACCTCATATTTATTTAGATAGTCAACCACATTAATTACAAGAGAATGCTTCCCTTTATTTTCACTGACTAGATCAACTAACTCTTCAGAAAAAGAATCTGAGATTTGGTTAATATCTACTCTTAGAACGATATCTCTTACCTCTTTATCAATTAACTCTGACAATAAATTCATTGATGATATCTTAAACTCTAAATCATCATTATAAAATTTCTTTTTAACCTTACCAGTTAAATGTAATAACCAACCGGTAGTAAGATAAGCCTTATAATTAATATAATCATCCCCAAATAAATAGAAACTAAATGAAGCATGATAATCCTCAATATGTAAAACACCAAACGGCTTACCTGTTTTAGTTTCTTTATGTTCAACATTAGTTACAACACCTGCAAAACGTAGATCCTTACCTTTAATTAAATCCATGTTACTAAGCATTGATAAATTCCCATTGCAAAAATTATCTATCTCTAATTTATAATCATCTAAAGGATGTCCAGAAATATAAATACCAACTACATCTTTTTCTTTTGAGAGCAACTCCATAGTTTTCCAGGGGAGCACGTCAACTGGAACTGGAGCTTGAATAGAGGCCTCTTCACTCTCACCAAACATATCAAACTGATTAGAATTTGAGTTGTCTTTAACTTTGTTACCAAACTTTATCATCTTTTCTAGATAAGTCTGTCCATTATCTTCTTGAGCAAAATATTGTGATCTTTTTAATTTAAAAGAATCAAAACCACCAGCACAAACTATACTGTCAAGCGTTCTCTTATTTGCTGATCTTAAATCAACTCGTTTCATGAAATCATCAAATTCAGTATATTTCCCTTCTTTTCTCTCACTTACAATGGCGCTAACAGCACCTTCCCCCACTCCTTTCACAGCCCCTAGTCCAAAACGAATCTCACCTTTATTATTTACAGCAAACTTATAGAAACTTTCATTTACATCAGGACCCAAAACAGAAACACCCATTCTCTTACATTCTTCCATATAGTAAGTAATATCCTTAATATCTCGCATATGACTCGTAAGCAATGAAGCCATCAGCTCAGAAGGATAATGTGCTTTTAAATATGCAGTCTGATATGCAATAAGAGCATAGCAAGTAGAGTGTGATTTATTAAAGGCGTAAGATGCAAATGCTTCCCAATCAGACCAAATCTTTTCTACAGTATTTATAGCAAAACCATTAGACTCACATCCTTTAAAGAATTTAGGCTTTAATTTATCCAGTACAGATTTGATTTTTTTACCCATTCCTTTCCTAAGCATATCAGCATCACCTTTAGAGAAGCCAGCTAACTTCTGAGAAAGAAGCATTACTTGCTCCTGATATACTGTAATCCCATATGTACTAGAAAGATACTCTTCCATCTCAGCTAAATCATATTCTATCTCCTCTATACCATGCTTACGCTTAATATAATTAGGAATATACTCCATAGGGCCAGGACGATAAAGGGCATTCATTGCAATTAAATCATCAAATTTATCAGGTTTAAGGTGTTTTAAGTGGGCTTTCATTCCATCTGAAGAGAACTGAAAAATACCAGAGGTCTGACCCTGTTGAAAAATATCAAACGTAGAATCGTCATCTAAAGGTATACTATCAATATCAATATCTTTACCATGAAGTTTTTTAATAATCTTTAAACAATCTTTAATAATTGTAAGATTCTTAAGACCAAGAAAATCCATCTTTAATAATCCAGCATCTTCAACAACACTATTGTCAAATTGAGTAACCATTAGTTCAGAATCCTTCGAACGCGTCATTGGAATTAAACCTATTAAAGGTTCTGGCGTAATAATTACTCCGCATGCATGAGTACCAGTATTTCTTACATTTCCTTCTAATTTCCTTGCAAGGTTAATTGTATCAGCTGTTAAATCATTGCCTTGAGACAAAGAAACTAACTCCCTTGCTCCTGCAATCTGATCTCCTTTTAATTCCGCTTTCATCATCTTCTCATCCCATGAGAATATCTTATCTAATGAAGTAAAATCAGGAACTAGTTTAGCTGTTCTATCTGCCTCAAATAAAGGGAGGTTTAAAGCTCTCGCGGTATCACGAATAGAGGATTTAGCAGCCATTGTACCGTAAGTAATAATTTGCGCAACATTCTCTTTCCCATATTTATTAACTACCCAGTCAATAACACGTCCTCTACCTTCATCATCAAAATCAATATCAATATCAGGTAAGGATATACGCTCAGGATTTAAAAAACGCTCAAAAAGCAGATCATACTTTATAGGATCAACATTAGTAATCTTAGTGCAGTAAGCAACTACAGAGCCTGCAGCAGACCCTCTTCCAGGTCCTACAGAAACATCCATCATCCTAGCCTGTTGTATAAAATCCTGAACAATAAGAAAATATCCTGGATAAGCAGAATTCTCAATTACGCTCAACTCAAAATCTATCCGTTCTTTTATTTGATCAGTAATTTCAAGATAGCGCTCCTTAGCTCCTTCATAAGTAAGATAACGTAAATAAGCATTCTCACCCCTCTTACCTCCATCCTCTTCATCTTTTACATCTACAAAATCTAATGGAATATCAAATTTAGGAAGCAATACTTCACGAGACAATTCATATGATTCAATCTTATCAAGAATATGAGAGATATTATCAATTGCTTCTGGAAGATCTGCAAATAATTCTTGCATCTCTCTAGAGGATTTAAAATAGAACTCATCATTAGGGAAACCGTAACGATAGCCTCGCCCACTACCTTTAGGAGTAGATTGTTGTTCCCCATCTTTTACACAAAGAAGAATATCATGGGCATTAGCATCCTCTTTATCCAAATAATAAACATTATTTGATGCAATAACCTTTACATTATACTTCCTTGCAAAATCAATCAGAACCTTATTCACATGCTCCTCTTCCTCTATTTTATGACGATTAATCTCTACATAAAAATCACATGAAAAAGTATCAACCCACCATTTAAACTCTTCCTCAGCCTGCTGCTCTCCAACATTTAAGATAAGATTCGGAATAGCACCATAAGTACTTCCTGTTAAAGCAATTAAACCTTCTTTATGGCTCTCAATTAAAGATTTATCAACTCTAGGCACGTAATAAAATCCATGAATATTACCTAATGAAGAAAGTTTTGATAAATTATGAAATCCTTTCTTGTTTTTACATAAAAAGGGAATCTGAGAACCATAATCCTTAGTAGTTTTATCTGTATGATCTTTACATACATTTAGCTCACATCCTAATACAGCTTTCAAAGGAGGTATTTCTCCTTTAGCGACTGCAGTATTTACAGGATGACTATTCACAGCAGCAATAAATTTATAAGCACCAAACATGTTAGTATGATCAGTTAAGCCTATAGCAGGCATATCTAACTCTGCAGCCTTATTAACTAATTCCTTAACATCAACAGTAGCTTGTAATACAGAAAACTGAGAATGAACATGTAAATGAGCAAAAGGAGATTTAGAAATTACTTTATCTAATTTATTATCAACAACATCCTTAATACTCTCAACATCCTTAATACTCTCAACATCCTTAATTGAACTATATGGTTCAATATTTAAGCCTATTAATTCAAAAGGTTTTTGATTGATTTCTTTGTAAATTTTCAACTCATCACCAGTTAATCCAGCAGACTCATAATTGATAACCTCTAAGCGAACTAACTCAAGAAAACACCTTGCAGTTGCTTCAACATCAGCAGATGCATTATGTGCCTCAGCAAATTCCTCTCCAAAAAGTTTAGTGTGTAACTCTGTTAAAGAAGGCCATTTAAAACCACCTCCTCTACCTCCAGGTATAGCACAATAATTTGTAGCATCATTCTTAGTGTCTAAAGATGGAAAATTAGCTAATAAATTCGGCATATCTTTCCTGAGAAACTCACACCCTAAAATATTCTTATCAAAACCTACATTGTGTCCAACAATAAACTTAGACCTCTTAATATCTTCCACAAATTCTAATAACACCTTATTAAGTGACATCCCTTCTTTCTTAGCCCTATCAGTTGATATTCCATGAATCTTTTCTGCATTAAAAGGAATATCATATCCTTCAGGTTTTATAATATAATTCTTAACATCAATAAGCTTCCCTTGCTTATCATGTATTTGCCAAGCTAATTGAACGCACCTTGGCCAATTACTAAAATCAGTTAAAGGTGCCTTCCAGTTTTGTGGTAAACCAGTAGTTTCTGTGTCGAATATCAGATACATAAAGAGTTTTGCAAGCTTAAAGAAATATAATTGTAAATTTAAGAAAACAAAAAAGTCAGCTCTTTTGTTTAAAGCTGACTTTTAAAAATGTTAGTAAGTTTTACTTTACTACATAAAATTCATTTCTTGCATCCAGGCATCATTAAACAGTTTCCCTACATAACGTGTCCCATGATCATGGAAAATAACCACTACAATATCATCCTTTGTTAATCTATTCTTTAACTGATTAATTCCAGCTACAGCACTTCCAGCTGAATATCCTACCATAATACCTTCATCTCTACTTAATCTTCTAGCCATAATAGCACCATCTTTATCAGTCACCTTCTCAAAATGATCTATAATATCAAAATTAACATTTTCTGGAAGAATATCTTCTCCTATTCCCTCTGTAATATATGGATATATCTCACTTTCATCAAACTCACCAGTATCATGATACTTCTTAAAGACTGAACCGTAGGTATCAATACCCCAAATCTTAATATCTGGATTTTGTTCTTTTAAATATTTGCCAGTACCTGAAATGGTACCACCAGTACCAACTCCAACTACTAAATGAGTTATTTTCCCATCAGTTTGTTCCCATATCTCAGGACCAGTACTCTCATAATGAGCAACTGAATTTGAAGGATTGTCATACTGATTAACATACCAGGAGTTTGGAATTTCATTGGACAATCTTTTTGACACTGAATAATATGATCTTGGATCTTCAGCAGCTACATTTGTTGGACAAACTTCAACTTGAGCCCCTACAGCACGTAAGATATCCATCTTTTCTTTAGATTGCTTATCTGCTAAGACAAAAATACATTTATACCCTTTCTGTATTGCAACAAGAGCCAAACCCATTCCAGTATTTCCTGATGTTCCTTCAATAATTGTCCCTCCTGGCTTCAGGATTCCTTCTTTCTCAGCATCCTCAATCATTTTAAGAGCCATACGATCTTTTATTGAATTTCCTGGATTAAAAGTCTCTACTTTTGCTAATACTAAAGCATCTGAATGATTGACTCTATTTAATTTTACTAAAGGAGTATTACCAATAGTTTCTATAATATTATTGTAGTATTTCATTATACGATTTTACATTGCAAATTTACCAATTTTACTGAAAACGGATTGCTTTAATTGGCGTGATCTTTGTGATAATAACTGATGGTATAATTAAAATTAAGTAACAAACAATAATGGTACCTATATTCAATAATAAAATATATGATAAGTCAAAATTAATAGGCACTGTATTCATATAATACGTTTCAGGATCAAGACTAATTATTCTAAATTTTTGTTGCAGAAACCCGAAGCCTAAACCTATCAAGTTTCCTAAAAACAAACCCTTTACTATAAGATGAACGGCACTATACAAGAAGACCTTTCGTACACTCCAGTTATTAGCTCCTATTGCTTTTAATATACCAATCATTCTAGTTCTTTCTAGGATAAGAATAAGTAAAGCTGTTATCATATTAATTACTCCAACTACAAGCATTAATACTAGTATAACTCTTACATTAATATCTTGCAAATCCAACCAATCAAATATCTGAGGAACTTTTTCTTTAATACTCTGTGCATTCAGATCGTAAGGAACCTGTTCATAGATTCTTTCTGTTAACTTATTCAAATTATCAAAATTATCTATAGTGATCTCAAAGCCACCCACTTGATAATCACTCCAACCATTTAAAGACTGGATATGTTTAAGATCAGCGATAACAAATAACTTGTCAAAGTCTATCATTGAAGTATTATATATCCCTTTAATCTTGAATTTTCTTACCCTAGGAGGATCTTGAACAAAATAGATTATAAAATCATCATCAATCTCTAATTTTAACTTTTTTGCAACCTCCTCTGAGATTAATATATTATTTGATTTTACACTATCTTTTATATCAAATACATTACCAGAAACTAGGTTATCTTTAAAAAATGACCAATCATAATCAAACGACACACCCTTTAATATTACTCCATGAATCTCATCAGCTGTCTTAACAATACCTGCCTTTGTAGCAAAAACATTAATATTTTTAATTCCTTTTTCATCTTTAATACTTGGGTAAAAATCTTGCTCAATACTTATGGGTTCACTTTCATACGATTGATTATTCGTGAAATTAGAAATAGTAATATGAGAATTAAAACCAAGAACTTTATTAGAAATATCATCCTTAAATCCAGTTACTACCATAACAGAAAGTAACATTACTGAAACTGAAAGTGCAATAGCTAAAATTGCTATCCTCAAAATAGGTCTAGTATAGGAATTATTTTCTTCCTTTGCAGTAAATAACTTTCTAGCAATAAAATATTCTACGTTCATCTTGATCGCAAAAATAAAAGAAATAATCTGCATAAGTTTAGTACTACTCACTTTTAGTGGATTTACTCAAGATTTGGTATTAGGTGCTGAACGTACTGAAATCTATCTACCTCTAATAAATACGAAAAACGTTGCTATTATAGCCAATCAAACATCAATGATTAATCAAACACATCTAGTTGATAGCCTTCTTAGCTTAGGAATTAATGTCGTAAAAGTATTCTCACCTGAACACGGCTTTAGAGGAACACAAGATGCTGGAGCTAGAATAGAAGACAAAATAGATCAAAAAACACAACTTCCCATTATTTCCTTATATGGCAAAAACAAAAAACCAAACGCAAAGCAACTAGAGAAAATTGATATTTTAATTTTTGACATACAAGATGTTGGGGTTCGTTTCTATACTTATATTTCTACGCTACATTATATAATGGAAGCTGCCTCAGAACACAATATGCAAGTAATTTTATTAGATCGACCAAATCCAAATGGACATTATATTGATGGCCCAATAAGAGAAGATTCATTTAGCTCTTTTGTAGGCATGCATCCTATACCAATTGTACACGGAATGACAATTGGAGAATATGCTAACATGATAAATGGAGAAAATTGGATCTCCAAGAAATGTGACCTAACTATAATAGATATGCAAAACTACACTCATAAAATGAGATATAATACGCCGATAAGACCATCTCCTAATCTACCAAATACTATATCTATCAACTTATATCCTAGCTTATGTTTATTTGAAGGAACTAATATAAGTATTGGAAGAGGCACTAATTATCCATTTCAACATTTTGGATCTCCTTCGCTAGAAAGTAATTATAGTTTTATACCTAAAAGTAAAAGTGGAAGTAAATATCCAAAGCACGAGAATCTAGAATGTTTTGGAACAGATTTAAAATTCCATAAAGATTATCTAAATACTATAAACTTAGATTGGCTTATAGAATCTTACAAGAATTATCCTAATAAAGAAGAATTCTTCAATAGCTTCTTTGATAAATTAGCTGGAACAGATAAATTAAGATTGCAAATAATAGAAGGAAAGTCTTCTAAAGACATTAAATCAAGTTGGGAAAAAGGATTAAACGAATTTAAAAAAACACGTTACAAGTATCTTATCTATAATTAAGCAAAACCAATAAACATAATATTATTTATTCTAAGACTCTCTTTAACCTTTCAATTATATTAAAAACAGCTGGGCAAACTTCTACATTCTTCTGAGTTATTTTTAGCAGTTGACGTTGTTTTACTCTGTCAGTATGAGGAAATTCTCTACAAGCTTTTGGTCTCACTTTATAAATAGAACAATAGTTATCTTTATCTAGAAATAAACAAGGAACTGATTTTAAAACATAATCCCTATCCTCATCAACCTGTAAATACATTTCTGTAAATACTGAAGGTCTTATTCTCAAATATTTTGCAATTCTATTAATATCCTTATCTGTAAAAAGCGGGCTTGTAGTTTTACAACAATTAGCACACTCCAAACAATTAGTATATTCAAAAACTGCATCATGTAAATGATGAATAGTTTTATCTAAAAACTTAGATTTTCTCTTCTTTAAATCCTTAAATAACTTAGTATTCTCCTTGTGTTTTAATCTTGATTGCTCTTTATGATAAACTAAATCCATTAGATAGTCCTACCAGGATAATCCTTTAATGCTTTATCTAAACAATTAATTGCCTTTTGTAAAGAATTCTTATTTAATACGTAAGCAATCCTAACTTGATCTTTACCTGTATCTGCAGTAGAATAAAAGCCTGCAGCAGGAGCTACCATTAGAGTCTCACCATTTAGATCAAAATCTTCCAATAGCCACTGTGCAAATTTATCTGCATTATCAACAGGAAGTTGAGCAATAGCATAAAAAGCACCCTTAGGTTTAGGACAAATTACTCCTTCTATTTTATTTAAACCATCAATCAAAAGATTTCTTCTACTTACATATTCTTTACTTACTTGATCAAAATAAGATTTTGGGGTATCTAGTGCAGCCTCGCCAGCAATTTGCCCGAATGTTGGTGGTGAAAGACGAGCCTGAGCAAACTTTAATGCAGTTGCCATTACTTCTTTGTTTTTAGAAACAATACAACCAACTCTAATGCCACACATGCTATACCTTTTTGATGTAGAGTCAATTACAACTGTATTCTTATCTAATCCTTCAATATTTAGAACAGAATAATGCTCATGTCCATCATAAGTAAATTCTCTATAAACCTCATCTGAAAAAAGAAATAAATCATGTTTAACAACTATATCTCTAAGAGTCTCTAATTCTTTTCTTGAATACAAATAACCAGTAGGATTACCAGGATTACAAATAAGAATAGCCTTTGTATTGGAAGTAATTAATCTCTCAAACTCTTCAATATCAGGTAATGCAAATCCATTATCAATAGAAGTTGTTATTGGTTTAACAATAACTCCGGCTGAAATTGAAAAACCATTATAATTTGCATAAAATGGTTCTGGAACAATAATCTCATCGCCAGCATCTAAGCATGAATTAAGTGCAAACAATAAAGCTTCTGATCCGCCAGTAGTTATCATTAAATCATTATAAGAGATATCAATACCTAGATTCTGATAATAAATAGCTAGTCCTTTTCTATAGCTCTCAAAACCTGCAGAATGAGAATATTCAACTACCTTCTCTGAAAAATCATGAATAGCCTCAAGCGCAACTTCAGGAGTGCTAATATCTGGTTGACCAATATTTAAATGATATACTTTCTTACCCTTCTTTTTTGCTTTTTCTGCAAATGGAACCAATTTTCTAATTGGTGACTCAGGCATTATATTTCCTTTGTTTGATATTCTTGGCATAATTGCAAATTTTATTATAAAAAAACACCCTCAAAATGAGGGTGCTAATGTCGTAATATTTTTTGAATTAGATTATTTCTTCTCTAATGGAGCGCCATCTAACTTTTTCTCAGGTGCTGCAGCATCTTTTGGAGGAGGATTAACCTCTCCTTTAACCGTTAAGATAACTGGTTTTTTATCTGCATTAGTAGTTAAGGTAATAGTCTTAGTAAATTTACCAACTCGATTAGTAGCATATTTTACGCCTATCTCTGCCGTCTCACCTGGAGCAATTGGTTCTCTTGGCCAAGTTGGCACTGTACAACCACAACTTCCTTTAGCATTTTTAATAATTAATGGATCGGTACCATTATTTGTAAATACAAACTTTCTCGCTCCATCTGCATTATGTTCAATTACACCATAATCAACAACTTTTGATTCAAAATCAATAGTTGACTTAGCAACCTTTTTTTCATTTTGGGTTTTTGGAACTTCTTTCTTTACATCCTGAGCAAAAGAATAAACCGACAATAAAATAGCACTAATAATTAAGAGTTTTTTTCTCATTTGATTGTTTTTTAGTTTTCAAAATTTAGAACGACAAATTTAATAAAATATTTTATTTCCTAAATAAGATTATTTAAGAATTCATCAGAAGATAAGAATTTGTAAATTTGCAATCTTCAAAGAAATGATATTAAATGAGTATCCAAAAGACATACAATCCATTAGCTACTGAAGACAAATGGTACTCTCACTGGATGGAGAAAGAATACTTCTATTCTAAGCCAAATGAAAAAGACCCATACACAATTGTAATCCCACCACCGAATGTGACTGGAGTGCTACATATGGGACACATGCTTAACAATACACTGCAGGATGTAATGATTAGACGCTCAAGAATGTTAGGCTACAATGCTTGTTGGGTGCCTGGAACAGACCATGCTTCTATTGCAACAGAAGCAAAAGTAGTACAGAAGCTTTCTTCTGAAGGAATAAAGAAATCAGATCTTACTAGAGATGAATTCTTGTCTCATGCTTTTGATTGGAAGAATAAACATGGTGGCATCATTTTAGATCAACTAAAAAAATTAGGGGCATCCTGTGACTGGAAAAGAACAAAATTTACTATGGATGATGAGATGAGTGAATCTGTAATAAAAGTTTTTGTTAACTTGTATAATAAAGGGTTAATATATAGAGGCGTGAGAATGGTAAACTGGGATCCTTCTGCCCAAACAGCTGTCTCAGATGAGGAGGTAATACATAAAGAAGTCAATTCAAAACTTTATCATATCTCATATAATATTGAAGGAGATAATGAGAGCATTACTATTGCTACTACTAGGCCAGAAACAATTCTTGGAGATTCTGCAATTTGCGTGAATCCAAATGATGAGAGATATAAACATCTAAAAAATAAGAGCGTATTAATTCCTCTAATAAACAGAGTGATACCAGTTATATTTGATGAGTATGTAGACATGGAATTTGGAACAGGAGCACTTAAAATTACTCCTGCACACGACATCAACGATTATCAACTTGGTGACAAACACTCTTTGGAAACTATTGACATATTGAATGATGATGGTACACTTAATGAATCTGCTCAACTTTATATTGGTAAAGATAGATTCAAAGTAAGAGAAGAGATAGCTAAAGATCTAGAAAGAGAAGGCTTCTTAGTAAAGACTCAAGAATATAAAAATAAAGTTGGTTTCTCAGAAAGAACCAATTCGGTAATTGAACCTAGGCTTTCCATGCAATGGTTCTGCAAAATGGAACAACTATCTAAACCTGCTTTAGATAATGTAATGAATAAAAATATAAAACTTTATCCTAAAAAATATCAGAAAACCTACCTTCATTGGATAGAAAATATAAAAGATTGGTGTATCTCAAGACAATTATGGTGGGGGCAACAAATTCCTGTTTTTTATTATGAAGGAAATAAATTTGTAGTTGCAGAAACTAAAGAAGAAGCACTTTTACTAGCTAAAAAAGAGAATCCTAATCTTACTATCTCTGATCTAAAACAAGATGAAGATGTCTTAGATACTTGGTTTTCCTCATGGCTTTGGCCTATTTCTGTTTTTGATGGGATAAGAAATCCTGACAATGAAGAAATAAACTACTATTACCCAACAAATGAATTAATTACAGGACCAGATATTATTTTCTTTTGGGTTGCAAGAATGATAATGGCTGGATATGAGTATAAAGAAGAACTACCATTTAAGAATGTTTACTTTACAGGTATTGTAAGAGATAAACAAGGAAGAAAAATGAGTAAAACTCTTGGAAACTCACCTGACCCAATTAAATTAATAGAAAAACATGGTGCTGACGCAGTAAGAGTTGGGATGCTACTATGCTCTCCTGCTGGAAACGATTTACCATTTGATGAAGCACTATGTGAGCAAGGTAGAAATTTTGCCAATAAAATATGGAATGCGTTCAGATTGATTAAAGGATGGGAAGTAAAAGAAATTGAACAACCAGAATCTGCGAAACAAGCTATTAACTGGTTTGAAAGTAAGATAAACAAAGCTATTATTAATATTGATAAATCTTATTCAGAATACAGAATATCAGAAGCACTAATGACTTCTTACAAATTAGCATGGGATGACTTTTGTTCTTGGTACCTAGAAATTGTAAAGCCAATATATGGAAGTCCAATAGATAGTGTTACTTATAATAAAACTATTGAACAATTAGAAAAGGTCCTCAAACTATTACATCCTTTTATGCCTTTCCTAACAGAAGAAATATGGCACTTAATTGATAACCGAAAAGAAGATATTATTATTGCTGACTGGCCAATAGCTGGCAACATAAAAAAACACCTATTATTAGATTTTGAAAATACAACCGAAATAATTGCAGGAATAAGAACTATACGAAAAGAACAAAATATCGCTAATAAAGAACAATTAACACTTTTAGTAATTAATAATATTAAGCCTCGCAATAATCTTAACCCTATAATTACTAAACTAGCGAATCTGTCAGCCATAAACATCACTAATGAAAAAGAAAGTGGTGCATTTAGTTTCATGGTAAAATCAAATGAATACTTCATACCCTTAGGTGATAATATTGATTTAGCATCTGAGATTGAGAAATTAAATAAAGAATTAAACTACACAAAAGGATTCTTGAGAATTGTAGAAGGAAAACTGTCTAATGATAGATTTATTCAGAATGCCCCAAAAAATCTTGTTGAAAATGAAAGAAATAAGATGACTGATGCAAAAGAGAAAATTAAAATTCTAGAAGGCAAAATAGATGCCTTGGCTAATGCTTAAACGAACCTTAACTTTACTAATAACTACCTATTCATTACTTGCGATCGGTTCTAAACCTGTGACTAAAGATAGTATTAGTGGGAATTTTGATTTAGGATTAAATTTTACCCAGAATACCGAAAAAACTTTTCAGTTTCATAATGTTGCTTTTTTAAAATACCAGAAGGGAAGATCTAATCTTAATTTGGAAAATAATATTGCTTTTATAAGTAAAACTGGCGAAGATGAGCTGCTAAATAAAGGTGAACAGAATCTTAAATATTCCTTTGATGCTAAGAATCTAGATGCAAATATTACAATTCAGCATTTATATGATATTAGTCGATCTATTAAAAACAGATACACAAGTGGAGTTGGTATATCTTATAATTTTACTAATAAAGATCATAGAAAAATAAGTATTGGATTATCAGCCTTAAGAGAAAAGGAATTTCCTTTAAACGGAGAACAAAAATTACAAAACCGTATAAGCAGTAACTTTAATTTAATAATTAAAATTACTAAAAATATCACTCTAAATACCATAAACTATTACCAACCGAACATAGATAAGATCGGAGATTTTAGATGGAAATCTAATATTGCATTTAGAGTAAATCTAAGTAATTATTTTTTATTAAATATTAACTCTCGCTTTAATTATGAGAGCTTTCCTGAAGAAGGAATCCCTGAATCAGATTATCAACTTATTAATAGCATCTCATATACTTTTTAGATGGAGTAAGATCTTATGCTATATAGTTATCCTTATTCTATAACCATTCTTCTTTCTACTGTCCCATCATTGTAAATATAAAGGATAGGAATATGTTTTACTGCTTCTTTTGTAGCTATCTCTCTTCCTAACAGGTCAACTACTTTAACTAATCTCTTCTTCTGATATATCTCTTCAATTGATGCACCAGTACAATCTGTACTAAATGCAGTGTTCGGATCAATTAACCAATTTGCATATGCATAAGAAATATTATCAACCTCAATACAAGCTAAATTAAGATTGTCTACAGCAGTAAAATACCATAATCCTAGATAGTTCCCATTCTTGACTGACAAAGAAATAAGTTGATTAGAATTACAATTCAATTCAAATAGATTAGTATTATTACTTAAATCTAAATGTAAAAGCTGGTTGTCATGACAAAATAATTCAGTTAAAGCAGTAAAATCTTCAATACCTGTTAGATCTACTATATCTTCATTTGGAATATATAAGATAGTAACTGTATCAACTGCAGATGTATAAACACTATCATCAAAAGAATCATCTAAGTCTAGATTAATTAAAGCTTGTTCAAAAGCGTCATCAGGAATATATGTCTTCTGTGCTATTGTTAAAAAAGGAAGCAATAAAAAGATCAAGACTTTAGCATTCATTACCACATCTGAGTTTTAATCTTCTTTCCTCCATCACACTTCCTATTTGCAGTTCCACATGAGGGAAAAATAAAAATAGCTAGCAAAAATAAAATTATTAGTTTCTTCATTATTTCTTCATTATTTGTTTAGTAATTGTTTTACCTTTAACATTCAAATTTACAAAATAAATGCCTGCTTTTAGATCAGCAACATTTAATTTAATGGTATGTAAGCCAGTAGAAAGTATTTGATTGTAATTATCACCTACCTTTCTGCCTGCCTCATCATAAATTAGGACAGAAGCATTTCCTATGTCATCCATTCTTAATGAGATTGACAAAATATCAAGTGTCGGATTCGGAAACAGCTTAAATTCAAATAAGTCTTTTGTAGGACTTTCAACAGACAAAATATCAGATATATGTGTTAAATTAGTCTGATATATTCCATTTCCATGCGTAGCAACAACCAATAAGCCATCATTAGACCTGTATTCTAAATACTCACAAACTACAGACCCTATCTCTTGATCAGCTATTTGCTCCCAAACAGTATTTATTCCATCTAGATTTGCGGTTCCAAAAAGACCAACAGAAGTTCCAACTAAATAAAGAGTGCTATTTCCTAATGGAATAATTTCAGCTGTCCTACATGAGGGGCCATTGCCACTTCCGCTAACATTCTGCTCTAGATTTCCAGCAATCTTATCCCAAGTCTGTCCTCCGTCAATACTATGAAACAATGAATAACATGAATAATTTGAATACACAACTATAACCTCTTCCGAATTAGTTGGATTAATCGCAATGTCAGAAACATAAGATGTAGACGCTACTACAGGACTAGTTAACTCAACTATTGCAGGATCTCCAATATTCGCATCATCTATACGATATAGTTTCTTATACTTTGTTCCTATATACACTACATTTGCTGGTATTTTGGATGTAGAAATAGCTGTTATCTCCAAATTAGGATTAGGTAAGGTATCTGAAAACATCTCCCAACCAAAATCATTCTTAGCATGTGAATTATTGTAAGGAATACTTGTTATATCATTATTTCTCCATAACTTGTTAGAAGCTGCCATATATAAAATATCTGAGTTCTCATCCATAACCATTGGGTTAATAAACATATAATCATTACTATCAACTGATGCTGGATCCATCCTATTAAATGCTAATCGATTAACATTGGTGTCTAATTTCATTTTATACATAACACCTCTTTGAATAGTGAGATAAAAATCTTCTTCATTATCAGCGATACCTCCAAATGCACCATCTCCATTAAACGGCATCTTCCAATGTGCTGTAACATCATCATTAAAAGTAATAAAATTACCATTATCTTGAAATCCTCCATGCATAACCTTAGAATTAGCATTTCTACTAATAGTAGCTGCATAAAGCTGACTAGTATAATATCCATTATTTAGAGATACCCAATCAACCGTATCTGCAAAACTATCAAAAGACTTATGTACTCCTCCATCATTAGCAGAAAGCATTACAGTATTATCTGAAGGAAGAAAAAGTAAGTCATGTTGGTCAGGATGATGATTCTCATATACTCCCCAATTCCCATCACCTTCAGATGACCCAATAAAATAACCACCAACAATCATAGTATTATTAGGGGTTGTAAATGCATCAGTAGATCTCCATAAATTAGTTCCTCCTATGAAAATAGTATTAGGATCCGCAGGATGTACCGTAATCAATAAATCATATCCTCCTTGTGCATTAAAATTATCAAATGATGTAGCTTGATTAGCAGGTATGTTTGATGACAGATTAACCCAAGAAGTATCACTTGCATCAAATTTCCAAAGAGAAGTCCATGTTTGACCATTAAAGAACACATCTGTATATTGACCATGATTATCAGTCTCTGCAGCAAGAAAATAAACTTCATCTTCATTACTTGGATTAACACCAATTGCAATCCTTCCATAAACAGGAGGGAAAAGAGAATCTGTAATATTAGTCCAGTTCTGACCATCAATTGAACGCCAGATTCCTTTGTCTGTACCATCAGATGAGAGAGCTGCATATACTACTCCAATTGAAGTAACTTCAACATTATTATAATAAGTAGGACTATTACCTGAACCAAGTTCTTTAACCCAAGAGTCTCCTCCATCCTCACTTCTATAAATTGCTCCATAAACAGCAGCATACACCACATCTAAACTGTCATTTGAAGGATCTGTTTCAATATTCCATATAAAATCAAAATTAGAATCAAAACTATTAGTATTTGTCGCAGTAAATGACAAAGAATCCCAACTTAACCCTCCATCTACTGATTTATAAATGCCATTACCACCATAATATGCTCCACCTCCACTAGCAGAGCTTCCAGTTAACTCCCCACTACCAAAATACCAAACATTCTCATGACCTGGTCGTTTATCCTGACTTATACAAGTTACATTATGTAATTGATTAGGATCTGTTGTCATAAGCCAGCTTTGACCTCCATCAGTAGAACGAAACATACCTCCACTTGCTCCTCCAGCAAACAATATATTCTCATCAAGAACATTTATAGCAAGAGCTCTAGTACGACCACCTACATTGTACGGGCCTCTATGTATCCAGTTCGCTTTACTCATACTAGTTGATTTTGGAAGCGTTTTAGCAAATATCATTTCTTTTTTCCTAATATTAATTGGGATCTTTCCAGTATTAGGATCAGCCAAACGAATTCGTTCCCAAACAACCCTTTCAGCAGGATTATCAGAAGCAAAAGCAATCTTTCTTTCTTTAGTATCAATACACGATACAATTACTAATATAATAACAATGACAGATAATGCTTTGTTCATCTCTTTGAAGTTTTATTTTGGTAAAAATAGTAAAAAGGAATCAGAAATCACTAGCGAGTATTTTAATAGAGGTTTTACTATATTTGCCATCTCAGAATAAAACCTTAAAATGATATCAACAGAAAGATATACTAGTAAAAATAAAGTCAGGATTGTTACAGCTGCTTCTCTTTTTGATGGTCATGATGCTGCTATAAATATAATGAGAAGGATTATTCAAGCTACTGGCTGTGAAGTTATCCATTTAGGACATGATAGAAGTGTAGAAGAAGTTGTGAATTGCGCTATTGAAGAAGATGCAAATGCTATTGCTATGACCTCGTACCAAGGAGGGCATATTGAGTATCTAAAATATATGTATGATTTATTACAAGAAAAGCAAGCTACTCACATTAAGATATTTGCTGGAGGTGGGGGAACAATCTTACCAGATGAAATAAAAGAACTAGAAGCATATGGAATTACTAGGATTTATCACCCTGATGATGGTCGAGAGATGGGGCTTCAAGGAATGATCAATGATCTAATTAAAAGTGCTGACTTCTTGATTGGAGATAAATTAAACGGCAGAATATCAGATATTAAAAAACAAAATATCAATGCAATCGCAAGAATGATTTCTGCTTCAGAGAATTGCCCTAAGAAACACACTAAAATACTATCTGAGATTAACAAAATAGCATCCAAGTCAGCAACTCCTATACTTGGTGTTACGGGAACAGGAGGATCTGGAAAATCTTCTTTAGTTGATGAACTTGTAAGAAGATTTATTTTAGACTTCCCTCAGAAAAAGATAGCTATTATCTCCGTAGATCCTTCAAAAAGAAAAACAGGAGGAGCGCTGTTAGGAGATAGAATCAGGATGAACTCGATAAAGTCTAATAATGTTTATATGCGTTCACTTGCTACAAGGCAAGCTAATTTAGCTCTTTCTGCACATGTCAATGATGCTTTGAATATACTAAAAGTTGCCAATTTTGATCTAATCATCTTAGAAACCTCAGGCATTGGTCAATCAGACACAGAGATATTAGACCATTCAAATCTATCTTTGTATGTAATGACTCCTGAATACGGGGCTGCTACTCAGTTAGAAAAGATTGACATGCTAGATTTTGCAGACTTTATCTCAATTAATAAGTTCGATAAGAAAGGAAGCCTAGATGCTTTAAGAGATGTCAAAAAACAATACCAAAGAAATAGCCAAAGATTTGATGAAGATATAGATAACATGCCTGTTTTCGGAACTATTGCATCTCAGTTTAACGATCCTGGAACAAATTTACTTTACAAAACTATTATGGATCAACTGCTTGCAAAGAAACTAGTAGATTTTAAATCTTCTTTTAAAATCACTGATAAGATGAGCGAAAAGATCTTTGTTATCCCACCAAATCGTGTTCGTTATTTATCTGAAATATCTGAGGTTAACAGAAATTACAACAAGTGGGTAAACGAACAAAAAGAAGTCGCCCAGAAATTATATTCTCTTAAAAAATCATTAGAGATCTTATCTAACTCATCAGATAGTATTTTATCTAAAATAAAATCAGAATATGAAACATTATTATTAAATCTTGACCCTAAAAACAAAATCCTAATTGAATCCTGGGAAAAAATACAAAGAAAATACAAAGAAAATATATTTAAATATACAGTTCGTGACAAAGAACTTTCCATTGAGACACATTCAAAATCACTATCACAAACAGATATCCCTAAGATATCACTACCAAAATATGAAGCTTGGGGAGATCTTTTAAGGTGGCAATTACAGGAGAATATTCCAGGAGAATTTCCGTATACAGCAGGACTATTCCCTTTTAAAAGAGAAGGAGAAGATCCAACAAGAATGTTTGCAGGTGAAGGAGGACCAGAAAGAACAAACAAAAGATTCCACCTAGTAAGTTTAGGTATGCCAGCTAAAAGACTATCTACAGCATTTGACTCCGTAACCCTTTACGGTAATGATCCAGCTAAGCGACCTGATATATATGGTAAGATTGGAAATGCAGGAGTCTCTATCTGCTGCCTAGATGATTTAAAAAAACTATATTCTGGATTTGAACTAGCGAATCCAATGACTTCTGTCAGTATGACTATTAACGGCCCCGCACCAATGATCTTAGCATACTTTATGAATGCGGCTATCGACCAAGAATGTGAAAAATATATTAAACAGAATAATTTAATACAAGAAGTTGAAAATAAGATATCTGATATTTACAAAAAGAAAGATGTAAAAAGACCTGAGTATCAAGGCGATTTACCTAAAGGAAATAACGGATTAGGATTACTTCTATTAGGAGTAACAGGAGATGAAGTATTGGAAGATAAGATTTATAAGAAGATAAAGAAAGAAACACTAATTAAAGTTAGAGGAACCGTACAGGCAGACATATTAAAAGAAGATCAAGCTCAAAACACTTGCATATTCTCCACAGAATTTGCTCTTAGAATGATGGGAGATGTTCAAGAGTACTTTATTGATAATAAAATAAGAAATTTCTATTCAGTTTCAATATCTGGATACCATATTGCTGAAGCTGGTGCAAACCCAATCTCTCAATTAGCTTTTACACTAGCCAATGGATTCACATATGTAGAATATTACTTAAGTAGAGGGATGGATATTAATAAATTTGGTCCTAATTTATCTTTTTTCTTTAGTAATGGTTTAGATCCAGAATATGCAGTTATTGGGCGTGTCGCTAGAAGATTATGGGCTAAAGCTATGAGAAACAAATATGGTGCAGAAAAGAGATCTCAGATGTTGAAATATCATATCCAAACCTCTGGGAGATCCCTTCACGCACAGGAAATTGATTTTAATGATATCCGAACTACTTTACAAGCTCTTTATGCTATTTACGATAACTGTAACTCCTTGCATACAAATGCTTATGATGAGGCTATCACAACTCCTACCGAAGAATCAGTAAGAAGAGCAATGGCAATTCAATTAATCATCAACAAAGAATTAGGTCTCACAAAAAATGAAAACCCAATACAAGGTTCCTTTATTATTGAAGAACTTACAGATTTAGTAGAAGAAGCAGTACTTAAAGAATTTGATAGAATTACTGAAAGAGGCGGAGTCTTAGGAGCTATGGAGACGATGTATCAAAGAAGCAAAATACAGGAAGAAAGCTTGTATTACGAGAACCTAAAACATACTGGAGAGTACCCTATTATTGGGGTAAATACTTTCTTAAATAAAGAAGGCTCCCCTACAATTATCCCATCTGAAGTAATCCGAGCAACTGAAAAAGAGAAAAAATATCAAATCTCAATGCTAAATGAACTAAAGAAAGGAAATAAAATTAGATCTAAAGATATCCTCAATAAAGTGCAAGAGGCAGCAATTCAGAATAAGAATATATTTGAGCTATTAATTGATGCCTCTAAAGTATGCTCTTTAGGAGAGATTACTAATGCCTTATTTGAAGTTGGAGGACAGTACAGAAGAAACATGTAATAAGTATAAAAATGAAAAATAATATAATCATACTCATATTTGTTGTTCTTACAACTATTACAAAAGCACAAAATGATTTTAACACCAAAGTATTAGATTCTAAATCGAATGAAGCTCTTGTTGGAGCTACGGTCATACTAAAAGGAACAAACAATACAGAGGTTACAGATCTAAATGGACTGGCAAAAGTTAAGAATATTCCTAATGGAGAACAGACTATATTAATTACTTCTCTTGGGTATGAAGATATGAAGTTGATATTACGATTCCCAATACAGACTAAAAAATATCTTCCTATTTTACTTTATTCTAACAAAGAAAAAGATGAGATAATTATTGAATCTACACGAGTTAACAGAAGATCCTCAGACATACCTACAAAGACTGAAGTTCTCACCAAGATAGATGAGATGTCTAGCATAGAATCAAGTAAGATCGCACAATTAATTACACAATGCACGGGGACACAAGTTCAGATAACAGCTGCAGGAATTAATGGAGCAATGATAAAGACACAAGGTTTAAATGGTAGATATACAAAAATATTAAAAGATGGATTTCCCTTATATGGAGGCCTATCTGGGAATTTAGATATACTACAAATCCCTCCATTAGATTTGCGTAAAATAGAGTATATAAAAGGTCCTTCCTCTACTTTTTATGGTGAAGGATCTATTTCAGGAATAATTAACTTAATAAGCAAAAAAGCAACTATAGACGAAACACTTCTACAAATTGATTTTTCTACTATTGGCGCAAAAAATTTTAATGCTTTTATCTCAAGAAGATTAGGAAAATGGGGGTTTACTAATCTAGCATCGATGAAGATTCATAATCAGTACGATGCAGACAAAGATGGCTTCTCAGACATAGCTCAGGTTTCAAAATTTAACTTTAATCCAAAATTATTCTACCATCCAAATAAAAGAACAGATTTATACCTTGGAGCAAATATTTCTAAAGAAAATAGAATAGGTGGAGATATGGATGTAATAAGATATAATAACTCAATAGGAAAATATTACTCTGAAACACAAGAAAGTAACCGATTTGCTACACAGCTATATATAAATCATAAATTAAGTGACAGAAGAACTATCTCACTTAAAAATAGTTTTTCGAACTTTTATAGATATATTAAGATTAATGAAAATATCTTAGAACCCTTTTCTAACACATTCTCAGGTAATCAATACAATAATTTTACAGAACTAAATCTTAATATTAATAACAAAACCCAAAATATAAATATTGGACTGAATACTCTCTCTAATAGTTTTAAAGAAAAAGAGTACATGTCCAATTCGTTAAGAAATCAGGCACATAAGACTGTAGGATTATATGTAAACCACCTATGGGATGTAAGTAGCAAGTTTGCTTTGGAGAGCGGATTAAGAGCAGAAAAAGTAGATGCCTCAACATTAAACAAAGAGAATAAAGAAAGTTCTTTTGTATTGCCTAATCTGTCTGCTTTATATAAAATAACCCGTGAGGTATCCGTGAGATTTAGAGGAGGAATGGGATATAAAATACCCACGATATTTAATGAAGAATCAGAACCTTATGGTTATAAAAACATACAGGCAATTAATCTAGATGATTTAGTGGCAGAAGAATCATACGGAACAAATATTGACTTCCAATACCAATCTTCTTTCTTCTCAGATAATGTATCGCTATTGTTAAACCAGATGTTCTTTTATAATATAATTGATAATCCAATCACTTTAGATGAAAGTAATATAAATAATCTAATTTACCACCAGGTAAATGATTCCTTATTTTCTAAAGGATATGAATCTCAAGTAAAGCTTACTATCGGTAAGTTTAGCTGCTTCCTTGGGTATACTTATACAGATTCATATTTCGAAAATAGAGAAGTAAAGACCCGACTTAAACTTACTCCAAAACATAGCATAAAAGGAAATCTTCTTTTCGTATCAGAAGATAAATGGCGTATTGGTTGGAATTATGATTATAAATCAAGTCAATCATTGAAACATGCAATAAAGACAGAGGATCTATTTACAACAGGAATAATCGTAGAACGAACAATTGCTAATTTTGTGATTTTTCTTAATGCACAAAATTTGACAAATGTTAAGCAATCAAATATGGGAAGCCTACTAACCAATGGGAGCCCTCAGTTTACTGAAATATGGTCTCCTCTTGCCGGTCGTTTCTTCAATGGAGGTTTAAAAATTAAATTATGAAAAAAATACTAGTATGTGCACTACTAATCAACACAACGTTGATTGCTCAAGATAAAGGAAGATTTGAATCATATTCAAATAAATTCTACGGAAAAATTGTAAAAGAAAGTAATAACTATAGCAACAATGAAAAAGAGCCTTCTAAATCATTTAAAATGGATTTTGATGGGAAAATAATTCCAAAAAGCTTAAGTGAATTCACTATCGTAGAGACAGAAGAGCCAATCTCACAAGGGAATACAGGAACTTGTTGGTGCTTTTCTACAACCTCATTTTATGAAAGTGAAATTCATAGACTAACAGGAAAGAAGATTAATCTTTCTGAATTATATCCAGTATATTTTGAATATGTTGAGAAAGCAAGAGGCTATATCCAAAGTAGAGGGAATACACATTTAGGAGAAGGGTCAGAAACAAATGCAGTACAAAGAATGATGGAAATGTATGGAATTGTCCCATTTGAGGCTTATGAAGGAAAGCCATCTGATCAGCCTTTTTATAATCATGAAAAAATGTTCTCAGAAATTAAGACTTACCTAAATAATTGTAAAACTACAAATTATTGGGATGAAGAGGCAATAATATCAAATATCAAATCTATTTTGAACCATTATATGGGAGTCCCTCCTAGTTCATTTAAGTATAAAGGGAAAATGTATAACCCAATGTCATTTATGAAGAATATTACCAAACTAAAACCTAACAACTATGTTGATTTTATGAGTTTATTACAAAAACCATATTGGAGTCAAGAAGAATACAAAGTCCCTGATAACTGGTGGAGAAGTGCTGACTACTACAATGTGCCATTAGATGAATTTATGTATGCTATTAAAAATTCTATTAAAAATGGATATTCTATCTCAATTGGAGGTGATGTCTCAGAAAGCGGATATTCATCTTTAAATGATGTAGCGATGATTCCTTCGTATGATATACCATCAGAGTATATTGATGAAAATGCTCGTCAGTTTCGATTCTCTAATGGAACAACCACTGATGATCATGCCATACATCTAATTGGATATAAAATTGACGAAAATGATAATTGGTGGTTTTTAATTAAAGATAGTGGAAGTGGCTCCCGTAACGGAAACTTTCCTGGATACTACTTCTACCATGAAGACTTTGTAAAACTAAAAATGATGACCTTTACAATACACAAAGATGCGGTCAAAGAGACACTTGATAAAATTAAAAGATTCAAAAATGATTAAAAAAATAATATTCCTATTACTCATTCCTTTTCTAGCATTTTCTCAGGATATTGATGCTTTATTCTCTGATAGAGGAGAGATTAATTTCTCTTTTGAATATAAAAACAAAAATCAATTAAATTCTATCTCTGATGTTATTTCAATAGATCATAAAACTAACTCAGCACTAGCTTATGCCTATGCAAATAAGAAAGAGTTTACAGAATTCCTCAAATTTGGAATTAACTATACTGTTATACCTTATAAACCTCTACACTTTCTAAATGGAAGTAAAAATAATTGGGACTATTACCCTAGCTATCAGCAATATGTTGATATGATGACAGCATTTGCTGATTCTTTTCCTAATATTTGTAAACTTCACTATTTAGGAACACTTAACTCTGGAAGAGAAATTTTAATAGTGCAAATCTCAGATAATGTAGGTCAAAAAGAAGATGAACCATCATTTTTATATACTTCATCAATGCATGGAGATGAGCTTTCTGGCTACATACTAAGCTTAAGATTGATCGACTACATCCTGAATGGTTATGGAAATAATCAAAGGTTAACAGATTTAGTGAATAAAATTGATATCTGGATAAATCCTCTTGCCAATCCAGACGGGGCCTATTACGGAGGAAATCAAGACATCTCATATGCAATAAGATACAACGCAAATTGGGTAGATTTAAATAGAAATTATCCTGATCCTGAAGATGGACCTCATCCTGACGGGAATTCATATCAAGAAGAAACAACTATTTTCTTAGGATTAGCAGATACAGTTAACTTCTCTATTTCTGCAAACATGCATTCAGGCGCTGAAGTCTGCAACTATCCTTGGGATACTTGGAGTACTTTAACAGCAGATAATAACTGGTGGGAATATGTTTCGCATGAATATGCCGATTCGTGTCAAGAAAATAGTAGTAATGGATACTTCAATTATTTAAATGATGGGATTACTAACGGGAATGATTGGTATGAGATAGATGGAGGTAGACAAGACTACATGAATTATTTTAGATATTGTAGAGAGTTTACTTTAGAACTTTCAGATGACAAAACACCAAATCCAAATGATTTACCTGATTTATGGGATGCAAATTACCCTTCACTTATCAATTATATAGAACAATCCTTATTTGGATTAAGAGGGATTGTTACTGATAGTATAACAGGAGTCCCTTTAAAAGCAAAGGTAGAGATCTTAAATCATGATATAGACAGTTCGCATATATATTCTAATCTTCCAATTGGAAATTATCATAGATATTTATATCAAGGAAATTATAATGTCACGTTTAGCAGAAGCGGATACTATTCTAAAACAATTAATACCACTATATTAAATAATAATTCTACAATTAAGAATATTCAATTAGTACCAATAAATTGGACGCCTAACTCTATAAACGAAGAAATAACAAATAAGAAAAATAATCTATTTATAGATATCTTAGGTAGAGAAATCAAATCAAAAGAAAATATTCCCTTACTAGAAATCTACGACAAGGGAATAACAAAGAAAAAGATTATTACTGAATAATAAATAAAACAAACTGTTCAAGAATGGGGAATAAAAATTCTACAACAAACAAAATCTTTGATGTTGTAATCCTAACTGACAACAGATACATAAAGCCAGAAAAAACTGATTGGTATATCAATCAAGTATTATTAGAAGACAAGATACTACAAAAAGCTTTAGAAAATGAAGGGTTAATAGTTTGTAAAAAAGATTGGGCTGACACTAATTTTGATTGGAGTAGCACTAAGCATGCAATATTTCGGACTACCTGGGATTACTTTGAGAGATTTGATGAATTCTTTAACTGGATATCATTAACCAAACACAAAACCACATTTATTAACTCAGATAAGATTGTCAATTGGAATATTGACAAACACTATCTACAAGATTTAGCACAATCTGGCATAAATATAGCTCCTACTCTATTTATTGAGCAAGGAAGCAATGCAACACTATCTCAATTATTTGAAAAATATAACTGGACTGAGGTAGTGATTAAACCTGCAATATCTGGTGCTGCTAGGCATACTTACCGCATCTCTTCAGATAATTACATGGAATATGAGCAATTATTCCAGCAATTAATTGCTAATGAGTGCATGTTATTCCAAGAATTCTTGAATAATATTACTTCTAATGGAGAAATTTCTCTAATAATGATTGGTGGTCAATATACTCATGCTGTAAAGAAAATAGCCAAAAAAGGGGATTTTCGTGTACAGGATGATCATGGTGGGAGTGTTGAAGTATATAATCCCACTTTGAAAGAAATTGATTTTGCTAAAAAATGTATAAAAAGCTGTCCTGAATTGCCTATATATGCAAGAGTTGATATTGTTTATGACAATTTCAATCTCCCATCTTTAAGTGAACTAGAACTTATTGAACCGGAACTTTGGTTCAGAAACAATCCTAAAAGTGCAGAACTATTAGCTAATAAAATTTTTAATTTATTATTGAGTAGCTGACATTAAAGATATATCAAACTCTATCTCATCACGGATTAACCTATCGCCTAGATCCTTAAAGAAACTAGCTGATTTATATTTTATATCCCACTTGGTACGATCAATCTTAATGTTCGCGCTTGCTTTATAATTCAACCCTTTTATATAAACATCAGCCTTAAAGTTAATAGAATGAGTAATTTCCTTAATAGTTAAATCTGCAAAAATCTCATAGGTATTTCCCAATCCTTTTATCACTTTCTTAATAGTAATAACTGCTGATGGAAATTCTTTTACATTAAAGAAATCAGCATCTTTTAAGTGACTATCAAGCTTTGCTCTATATTTTTCATTCTCAATATCTGTAGTTGTAATTGAATTCATATCAATACTCATCTGACCACCAACCAAAACACCGTGATTTATATGTAGCATGCCTTTTTGAATATTTACAGTTCCTTCATGGCTCTCGTTAATTTTTGATCCGATCCATTTAACTGTTGAACGTTGGGCATCTACCTTTATATAATCAATATGAGGCTTTGAAGCAAAAGCCAAAAGTGTAGCTACACTCAAAATAAGTGATAAAAATATATTCTTCATAATTATAAAATTTTAGTTTGCTCAAAAATATATATTTTTACTGAATAAAATTAAAAATGATCGAGATAAAAAAATTCCATTACAATAACAAGGGACTAATGAAAATAGCTCACAATATCAGGTATGATGTTTTTGTAATTGGACAACACTGTCCTGAAGAAATTGAATGGGAATTCGAAGAAGAATCGACTCATTTTCTAATATATAAGAATAAAGAACCAGTAGCCACTGCTAGACATAGAAAAACAGAGAAAGGATATAAATTAGAACGATTTGCTGTACGAAAGAGCAATAGAGGTAAAGGATACGGACATATTGTACTAAAAGCGATACTTAAAGATCTAAAGGATGTCACAGAGATAATTTATATGCATGCTCAAATCCAGGTTCTACCATTTTACGAGAAACTAGGATTTATTAAAAAAGGAGATGTCTTTGAGGAAGCTGGAATTATGCACTATAGAATGGTCTTAGATAATAGAAGCTGTTGATGCAGCTTTGTGAGTCCAACCATATATATCTTTTACCTCTCCTTTCTGGATTGCTTGTAACTTCTGTTTTAACTGTATTGATAAAGAGTCCTCAAGAGCTTCTATAGTCATTTTATCCTTTCTATAAGTAACAGAGCTAATAGGAATTACAGTTACCGCAGTACCTGTTCCAAATACCTCTTTCAATTCCCCAGATTGATAAGCATTTAGAATCTCAGAAACTGAGACTCTTCTTTGCTCAACATTAATACCACTATCTTCTGCTAATCTTATAATACTATCTCTTGTGATGCCTTCTAGTATACTATCATTGAGCTCTGGGGTAATTAGCTTATCTCCTATTCTGAACCAGATATTCATTGTTCCTGCTTCTTCAATATATTTATGCTCTATAGAATCTGTCCAAATTACCTGATGAAAACCATTTGCATTAGCTTGTTTAGTTGGATAGAATGATGCAGCATAATTACCAGCAGCTTTTGCAAAACCAACTCCTCCTTTTGCGGCTCTTGTAAAACTCTCTTCAATTACTATGTCTATAGAGTCCCCATAATATTTTTTTGTAGGACATGTAATAATAATAAACTTATACTCTGCTGAAGAAGATGCTTTAACACACTCTGCTGAAGCAAAAATGAATGGCCGAATATATAAAGAATATCCATCCTCAAATTTACACCAATCACTATCTAATGCTAATAATTCATCAAGACCTTTAATAAAAATATCTTCAGGTATTTCTGGTATGGATAATCGTACTGCAGATTTATTTAACCTTTTAAAATTCTCATATTTTCTGAAGATTAACATCTCATTCTTCGTATTCTTAAAAGCTTTCATTCCCTCAAAGACTGACTGCCCATAGTGCAATACTTGCGTTCCAGGATTCATCTCAATAGGGCCATATGGCAGAATCTCTACGTTCCCCCACTTACCATCTTTATAATTACATATAAGCATATGATCAGAAAAAACAGTGCCAAATGGTAAAGTAGAGAAATCTATTGTATTTAATCTTGATTGACTTGCTTTTTTAATCTTCATAACCTAGAACGATTTGAATAATTTTCGTTTTGCAAAAATATAAAAAATAAAAGTAAATTACATTACCTTATTTGCATAAAAAACATCCATATATTATAAACTAAATAATACTATCTAAAAGAAATTCCGTTTATCTTTGCAAGATATAAATTTAAGAAAATGAAAGAAATATTATTCACACTTGCTATCTTATTAGGAATCTCATGTGAAAATTATCAAAAAGATCAAAATGCTATAAAAATCCAAAAGTTTGGAGATAATAACATAACAGAAGAAGGTGCAATTACTGGAAATCAACTTATGGAGATACTAGAAAAAAAGGATTCTGTTCAAGTAAAAGTTATTGGTACAATTTCTGATGTATGCCAAAAGAAAGGATGTTGGATGGAAGTAGATTTAGATGAAGAAAACCAAATGTTAGTTAGATTCCTCGACTATGGATTTTTCATGCCATTGGATGCGGCAGGAAATACTGCAATTATTGAAGGTATTGCAAAAGTTGACACACTCTCCATTGCATGGCTAAAACACCAATTAGAAGATGCAGGAGCTAGCCAAGATGAAATTAATTCTATTACTGAACCTGAAATATCTTATAGTATTGAGGAAGCAACTGGTGTAATCTTAAAATAATGAGTCTAGAATTAAAAATATTAGGAGGATGCATTATAGCATCCTCTTTTTATTCCTGTTCTAGATTAAATGATAAAGAAAAATCTACTGCTATTAATTTCCCGAATAAAAGCAGTGAACTTGCAGAATTAATGAGAGATCTAGTTGAGAATACTGAGGAAGTAAAACTTCAAATATCTAAAAATGAAAAACCTGGATTCTTTATAGAATTTGACAAATTACACACAGCAGTTCCAACTGATCTAGCTGTAAGAGATGATGGGCACTTCACATCATTTGCTAATAATTATATTGCTACTGTAAACGAACTAATAAATACTACTGGTGATAAAGAAGAGAAATACAATAAAATGATTCAGTCCTGCATCATTTGTCATCAACAGATCTGCCCAGGTCCAATAAAAAGGATTAAAAAATTACGTATTAAATAAGTGAAAAATAAACTAGTAATTACTAATGACGGTTCACATTCAATCTTTAATGCTAAAATAAATGAATGCTACCACTCGAAACACGGAGCAATTGTAGAAGCAGAACATGTTTTCATACGTAACGGTTTTTCAGCAGTTAATAAAAAACAACTTAATATTCTAGAGATTGGATTTGGTACAGGCTTAAATACTCTTCTAACATTACAAAAAGCTGTACAAAAGAAAATAATAGTAAATTATCATACTATAGAATGCTATCCATTAGAGAAAAGCCATTACTCTAAACTTAACTTCACCGACCTAATTGGAATTGATCAAGATGATTTACTTAAATTACACACATCTAAATGGGAAGAAGAATTAAAAATAAATAACTTCTTTAATCTAACAAAACTAAATACTGATCTGCAGACATATGTGTCAGAAGTGAAATTTGATATTATATACTTTGACGCCTTCTCTCCTGAAAAACAGCCAGAACTTTGGACTAATACTATTTTTATGAAAATGCATAACTATCTAAAAGAAGATGGATTCTTAATAACTTATTGTGCAAAAGGGATTGTAAAACGAACTATGAAATCTGTAGGTTTTGAGATTATAGTGTTAGACGGACCTCCAGGAAAACGCCAAATGACAAGAGCAAATAAATTAATCCCCAAAAATAGATTCTAGAATCAGTGAAAGCCCTTTATAAGCAAAAAAGAAAATTACAGGGATTAATAATAAGCCTATAATAAGCATAGTATAATTTTCATACTTCATATTATGAAAACCAGTATACAAAGTAATTGCCGATAAAATAATACTTATTGAAAATCCTGACAACCACATACCCCCTTTTACAAGTTTCTCTTTATTCATTATATTGATCTAATGTATTTCGTACAGAACCATATTTCTCTAAAAGCCTATTAGCAGTTTCATAATCAATACCAAGCTCTTTCATGATAATTTTAACTCCCCTGTCAACTAGTTTATTATTTGAGAGCTGCATATCAACCATCTTATTACCCTTTACCTTACCTAAACCTATCATTACAGAAGTAGATATCATATTAAGCACTAACTTCTGAGCAGTTCCTGATTTCATACGAGTGCTGCCTGTTACAAACTCAGGACCAACAACTATTTGAATCGGAAAATCAGAAACTTTAGAAACAGGAGAATCATCATTACAAACTATACATGAAGTTGCAATATCTCTTTTTTGACATTCTTTAAGAGCTCCCACAACATATGGAGTTGTTCCTGATGCAGCAATTCCAATGACAACATCATTCGTATTAATCTTGTAAGATTCCAAGTCCTCCCATCCCAAATCACTATTATCCTCTGCAAATTCTACTGCTTCTCTTATGGCTTTATCTCCTCCAGCTATAATTCCTATTACCAATCCATGATCTACACCAAAAGTTGGGGGGCATTCAGAGGCATCAACAATGCCTAATCTACCAGATGTTCCAGCACCAACATAAAATAATCTACCACCATTCTTCATTTTAGGAATAATTGCTTCTACTAACCTCTCTATATCAGGAATCTGTTTCTCAACTGATACTGCTACTGTTTTGTCCTCTTTATTTATATTCTTAAGAATATCTGTGACACTCATCTCTTCTAAGCCATCATAATCAGAATCAGATTCAGTAGTTTTTTTCATTTAATATAAAGCAGGAAATCTAGATGGATCTACCTCACTCATCATTTCATAAACCTTTTCAAACACATCTTCTGATGAAGGTTTTGTGAAGTAATCTCCATCTTTCCCATATGGTGGTCTATGTTCTTTAGCAGCTAAGGTTTGCGGTTCTGAATCTAAAAAGTTATAAGCATCTTGTTCTTCAACAATTTTCTGCAGGATATATGCAGAAGCACCTCCTGGCACATCCTCATCAACAACTAATAATCTGTTAGTTTTCTTTAAGCTTTCAACAATATCATGAGATAAATCAAAAGGAACTAAAGTTTGAATATCAATAACTTCACAAGAAATACCAGCTTTTTCTAACTTATCAGCTGCATCTGTTACAATCCGCCAAGTACTACCATATGTTACTAAAGTAATGTCATTTCCTTGTTTAGTAGTTTCTACTTTACCAATAGGAACTCTAAATTCTCCAATATTATTTGGTAATTTTTCTTTTACTCTATACCCATTTAAACACTCTATTACCATTCCTGGATCATTGGACTGCATTAAAGTATTATAAAAGCCAGCAGCTCTTGTCATATCTCTTGGTACACATAAGTACATGCCTCTTGTGCCATTTAACAACATACCCATAGGAGATCCTGAGTGCCAAATACCTTCTAACCTATGACCTCTTGTCCGTATAATAAGAGGAGTAATTTGTCCTCCATGTGTTCTGTAGTATAATGATGAAATATCATCTACCATTGGTTGGAAACCATAAATTACATAATCTAAATATTGCATCTCAGCAATTGGCTTAAGCCCTCTTAATGAAAGACCTATCCCCTGTCCGATAATAGTAGCTTCTCTAATTCCAGTATCAGCGACCCTACTTTCTCCAAATTTCTCTTGCAATCCTTCACAACCTTGATTTACTCCTCCAATCTTACCAACGTCCTCACCAAAAATCATTGCTTCTGGTATTGCATCAAACATATGGTGAAAATTATCTCTTATAATAATTCTTCCATCTACTTCCTCAGCATCTGAATCATACGTTGGCTTTACCTCTAAAACATTATGTGCAGAAGTTGAAGTTTCATTATATAACTTTGTATTATACCTATGATGACTCTCTGCATTGATTCTATTAATAAAATTACGTAAAGTTGCTTTTTCTGCGATATCTTCATTTATAATCATTGCTAAAAGAGTTCTTGCTTTTGAAAGAAAATCTCTTCTAAAAATCCCAAACATTGCTGACTGATTTAAATCTTGAATCCAATCTGAAATCTCAGGAATATTAAGTTGTGCATAAATAGAATTAAAGATTTCTAGAAGTTCTTTCCATTCTTCTTTTATAGGGGCCTGATATTCTTTCCAAGCCTCCTTTTTTTGTTGCTTAACAGAATTTAAAGACTCTTTATCAATCGTCTCTAATTCTTCTAAAGTAGCTATTCCACTTTCAATAATCCACTGCTTAAACTTTGTAATACAATCAAAATCGTTTTCCCATTTTAACCTTTCCTTACTTTTGTACCTTTCATGAGAACCAGAAGTAGAATGACCAGTAGGCTGAGTCATTTCAACAACATGAATAATTGAAGGAATATGCTCTTCTCTAGCTAATTTCTCTGCCTTTTCATACGCATCAACTAATGATGGATAATCCCAGCCTTTTACTTTTATAATCTCATAGCCCTTACCTTTGTCATTATTCTGAAAACCAGACAACACCTCTGACACATCAGATTTTGTCATTTGAACATCATTAGCAACAGAGATACCATATCCATCGTCCCATATTGATATAATTGCAGGAACCTGAAGGACTCCTATTGCATTTACAGCTTCCCAGAAATGACCTTCTGCACACGAAGAATTACCAATTGTTGCAAAGGCTATCTCATTTCCATTATTTGTAAATCCAGGATTTCTTTTTGCTAATTCAGGATTGTCTCTATATACTTGAGAAGCTTGAGCTAAACCAACTAATCTTGGGAATTGAGAAGCTAAACATGCCATATCAGAAGTAGAGTTCTTTTGTTGCATCAAATTCTTCCAACTTCCATCATCATTTAGAAAACGTGTACCAAAATGATTCATCATTTGACGTGATCCAGAAGAAGGCTCTCTTTCTAATTCAGGATCTCCATACAATGCAGAGAACATATGTTTTGGAGAATATTGTCCAATAGCAGTCATTAATGCTTGATCTCTATAATACCCAGCTCTAAAATCTCCATTACGGAAAACTTTAGACAAAGCTATCTGAGCCAATTCTTTTCCATCACCAAAAATACCAAAGCTACCTTTTCCAGATAAAACATCTCTCCTTCCTTGATTACCAGATTCTCTAACTTCAAAAGCTAGCCTGTAATCAGATAGAATAGTAGATTTAAATTGATTTTTTGATATCTTATTTTTTGTTGTTGATGATTTAGCGGTCATTATTATAAATATAATTAAATTTAGGTCTGCAAAATTAATCAAATTTTATGATTTATATCATATTTTTAAAAAATGAAAACCGAAGAAAATATATTCTTAGAATATTTTCTATTTATTTAATAAAAGATTTTTACTTTTGCAGCCCTCAATAATGAGGAATAACCACAGAGATGGTTTAACCAAATTAAATAGAAAATGGCAACAAGAATTAGATTAGCAAGACACGGTCGAAAAAAACAAGCATTTTATCACATTGTAGTAGCAGACCAGAGATCACCTAGAAATGGTAGATTTATTGAAAAATTAGGAATCTATAACCCTAATACTAACCCAGCAACAATCGATATTAACTTTGATAGTGCTGTAGAGTGGTTATTAAAAGGTGCTCAACCTTCTGAGACTGCAAGAGCTATTCTATCTTACAAAGGGGTAATGATGAAGAAACACTTAATGGCTGGTGTAGCTAAAGGAGCTTTTAATGAAGAAGAGGCGGAAAAAAGATTTACTGAATGGATGGAGAATAAAGAAGGGCAAGTTGCTGATAAGAAATCATCCTTAGAAAAAGCAGCTCTAGCTGCTGAGAAAGCAGCTCTAGCTGCTGAGAAAGCTAAAAGTGATAAAAGAGCTGCTGCTTTAGAACTTAAGAATTCACCAATNGNAGAAGCTACTNAAGAAGTAGTAGAAGAAACAAAAGNGGAAGAAGCTACTGAAGAAGTAGTAGAAGAAACAAAAGCGGAAGAAGCTACTGAAGAAGTAGTAGAAGAAACAAAAGNNGAAGANGCTACTNAAGACAAAAAAGAATCAGAAGCAGATGAAGCTTAAAACATAATGCAAATAGAAGATTGCTTCTTAGTAGGAACGGTTTTTAAATTGCATGGATATAAAGGGGATGTCAATATCTATAATGATAATGATATCCTTTTTAATTTTAATACAATACAATTTTTTCTAGTAGAGCAAAATAAATCACTTGTACCTTTTTTTATAGAGAAAGCAAGACATACAAAGAAGAATATAATTCTTGTTAAATTTGATCAAATTAACTCTGAAGAAGAAGCTAAGTCTATCTTAAGAAATAAAATATTCTTACCCAATACATTTCTTCCAGAAATGGATAAAAATGAAATTAATAAGAAAGAGCTAATTGGCTTTCAAGTTATTGACAGTCAACTTGGAGAGCTTGGAAAGATAGAATACATTAATTCAGAAACAGCACAAACACTTATTTATGTAGGTAGTAATGAAAATGAATTTTGCTTCCCTATGCATGAGCAATTTATTTTAGAGATTGATGAAAAATCAAAAATTATGCAAGTGGAAATTCCGGAAGAATTATTAAAGCTAAACTAACTCTTCAACAAAGTTAATCCCATACGATTCTAATTCCTTTAATACAGGAATATAAATATCTTTACTTGTAGGGATCCGTACTCCAGTTAATGAAATCTGACCATTTAATATCAATTTTGTTGCAATAGCCACTGGTAAGCCTACCGTCTTTGCCATTGCAGTATACCTAGGATCATCACCAAAAACTAACAGTGAAGAGTTTAATTTCTGCACCTTTCTATTCAGGACATATTCAAACTGATGCTGCATAACAATCATATCCTTATCTTCAGCTCCAAGATTCCACTTAATCTCTAGAATTGCTTGCAATAACTGAGCTGGGCTAGCATTCTTCATTCCAATCTTTTCTGTAGAAAATAAGCCTAACCAATGTAATTTCTTAAAAATAACACCTTCAGTTCTTAAGTTAAACCTTTTACATAATTTCTCTTCTGCTGATAATTTATCGTCATAAGGTAAAAACATGTTGACTAAATCTCTATTAGAGATACTCTCAGATTTCTCTAACTTATATGAGTCATCTGTCATCCCTAACTGAACAAGTATATTCCAAGCCTCAGAATAGCCTTTTCTTCGAAGAGTCCCTCTAAATAATGTTGGAATATGATCTAAACCATATACCCCTCTGTAAGAAAGCGAATCTCTGTTAGCATAACCCTCAAACTCACCAGCATCTAAAACAGTCATAGTTTCTATACGTTCAAAAAGTTTAAAGTAAGGGATATATTTATAAGCTCCTTTCTTTATATACTGGGCTGTTCCCTGACCTGCTAAAACTACATTCCTTGGATTCCAAGTAAATTTGTAATTCCAAGGGTTAGTATCATAATCAGGATGCACTAAACCTCCACAAAATGATTTAAATGACGTTAGTTCTCCTCCTTTTTCTTTTATTTGATCAATCACTTGCATAGCAGACATATGATCAATACCTGGATCAAGACCTATTTCATTTAACAATAACACATCTGCTTTCTTTGCAGATTCATCTAATAATGCTATTTCGTTGGATACATAAGAAGCTGTCACAAGATTTTTTTTGAACCTCACACAATCCTTAGCAACTGTAATATGCATACTTGCTGGCAACATAGAAATAACAATATCCGTATTATTTATTTCTACTTCTCTTTGCCTCTTATTTTTAACATCAAAGAATATTCCCTTACCATTCTTATGATTAGCAACTGCTTCTTTTGCTAATTTTTCTGAGAAATCAGCTACAGTTACTAGCCATTTATTCTCTTCTGAGTTATCTAATAGGTACTTAATTAAGGTCACTGCTGATCTACCCGCTCCTATTACTAAAATGTTTCGCATTTAATTATAGATTTTAAAAGCTAAAGTATTATTTATTTAATAAAAACACTCAATAAAATCCATCAAAAAAGAATGACCCATCACATACTCTTATAGATATTTATCTGTAAATTTGCGCCGTAAAAACAAACAAACAAAATATTATGACCGAAACAGGAAAGCGAGCACAAAGTGCTACCATCTCTGATTTAGGAATTAAAGGAGGATCAGCACACTGGAATTTATCACCAGAAGAACTATCAAAAATAGCTGTTAAAAACGGACAAGCAACACTAACCTCTACTGGAGCAATAAATGTAAGTACTGGAGAATTCACAGGACGCTCTCCAATGGATAGATTCATTGTCTTCGATTCAATAACAGAGAATTCTGTATGGTGGGGCGATGTAAACTTACCTTTTAATGAAGATAAATTTGATGCTCTACATAAAAAAGTATTAGATTATTTATCTTGCAAGGAACTATATGTGAGAGATTCTTATGCATGTGCTGATGAAAAACACAGAATTAATATTCGTGTAGTGAATGAATATGCATGGAGCAATATGTTTGCTTATAATATGTTTTTAAGACCTACTGATAGTGAGATTAAAAATTTTGATGCTGAATGGACTATATTAAATGCTCCAGGATTTATGGCAGATCCAGATACTGATGGTACTCGCCAGCATAACTTCGCAATACTAAACTTTACAAAAAAAATAATCCTAATCGGAGGTACAGCTTACACTGGTGAAATTAAAAAAGGTATTTTCTCAGCTCTTAATTTTATTTTACCATACCAAAAAAATGTACTTTCTATGCATTGCAGTGCTAATGTAGGAAAAGAAGGAGACACAGCTATTTTCTTTGGCTTATCAGGAACTGGGAAAACAACCTTATCTGCCGATCCAAATAGAAATTTGATTGGTGATGATGAGCATGGTTGGGATGGCAATACTGTGTTTAATTTTGAGGGAGGTTGTTATGCAAAATGCATTGATCTTTCTGCTGAAAAAGAACCAGATATCTTTGCTGCTGTTAAGCCAGGAGCACTTTTAGAAAACATCTCATTCTTTGATAATACAAATCAGCCAAACTATACAGATGACTCAATCACTCAAAATACAAGAGTAAGTTACCCTATATATCATATTGAGAATATTGCTACCCCATCATTAGGAAGAAATCCTAAAAACATTTTCTTTTTAACAGCTGATGCATTTGGCGTATTACCTCCAGTATCAAAACTTACAAAAGGACAAACAATGTATCACTTTATTTCAGGTTACACTGCAAAAGTTGCTGGTACTGAGGCAGGTGTTACTGAGCCACAAACAACTTTCTCAGCTTGTTTTGGAGCGCCATTTATGCCTTTACATCCAACAAAATATGCTGAAATGTTAGGAGAGAAAATGAATGAGAATAATGTAAATGTATGGCTAATTAATACAGGCTGGTCAGGAGGTAAATATGGGACTGGGAATAGAATATCTTTAAAACATACAAGAGCTATGATTACTGCAATCTTAAATGGTAAGTTAGATAATGCTGATTTCACTACTCATGAAGTATTTGGACTACATATGCCAAATTCATGTCCTAATGTTCCATCTGATATATTAAGCCCAAAGAATACATGGGTAGATAAAAATGCATATGATTTAAAAGCAAATGAGTTAGCAAATGCTTTCAATAAAAATTTCGAGCAATTTGCTGACAATGCAAATAATGAAATTTTAAATGCTGCCCCAAAGGCAACAATTAAGAATTAAATTTATTTATTAGATTACATATGAAGCCGAGTATATACTCGGCTTTTTTTATATTTTTGAAATATGCAACTATTCTATACAAATAGCACGGAAAACTATTTCACACTAAATCCTGAGGAGAGTAAGCATGTTACTAAAGTATTACGCAAAAAGAAAGGAGATAGATTAAACTTTACTGATGGAAAAGGCAACCTTTTGATGGCTGAGATACTTATTTCTGATATAAGGAAAACAACAGTAGAAGTTATCAAAAAGGAAAAAAAAATAAAACAACATAAGTACTACTTACATGTTGCTATTGCTCCTACTAAGAATATGGATAGATTTGAATGGTTCTTAGAGAAAGCATGTGAGCTTGGGATTGATGAAATTACACCTATTATTTGCAGCCATTCTGAAAGAAAAATAATTAAAGCTGACAGATGTAATAGAATTCTACTATCTGCGATGAAGCAATCTCTTAAATTTCATAAACCAAAACTAAATAACACAATATCTATAGAGAATTTATTAAGAAATGATTTTCAAGGAAATAAGTATATTGCACATTGCAAAGAAGCAGAAAAAATTGAACTTAAAAATCAAAAGACCGAAAATAGAACACTAATCTTAATTGGACCAGAAGGTGACTTCTCAGATAATGAGATAGCTATAGCTATAGAAAAAAAATTTAAAGCTATAAGTTTAGGAACAAGCAGATTACGAACAGAAACCGCAGGAATTGCAGCTGTACACACTATAAATATTAAACAATAATTACCATTATGAGAAAATTACTTTACACATTATTAGCAGTATCAATCATCTGCTCAGCTTGTAAGAAAGAAGAAGAAGAAGAAGAAAAATCAAATAATAGTTCTAACAATACAAGCATAGCAGGTACTTGGAATGCTACTTCTATTTATTTCGGACCTAATCAATTAGTTATACCAGGAGTCACTTATTTATTTTATATAGATCCAGATAGTTCTTATAGGCACTATGCATATACTACATTTGATAATTCATCAGAAGACATAAGTGGGGAATGGGATCAAAATGGTTCAATTGTAAACATAAATTATGATACTGGTGAGTATTTGCAATATACTATTGTTTCAATTACCAATACAATAGCAAATTTAGATTTAAATTTCTATCTAGATGATTCAGGTAATTCTATATATACATCAGGTTCAGCTACACTTGAAAGACTATAGCTTATTATATCTTTCACATGAAAAAACTACTACTTATATTACTTTTCTTGCCTACGATTGGAATTGCTTCTTTTCCAATCATAGCAGATAGTGAAGAGCATGCAAGAACAACAACAGTGCCTCTAGAATATGATGTTAATCAAAAGATAGATCATAAAGCATATATAACAAATATCCTTTTAGAAAAAGATGATCCTTGGACATATGTGCGCTGGACGCTTGTAATAGTTGCATCTATCTTAATAATTATGTTCTTCTTAGGCATTCTAGCATTAGCAATGTATAATCCTGGCGGAAAGAGTTTGTTCGATTAACAATGAAAAAACTACTACTTATATTAATTTGCTTGCCTATGATTGGGTTTGGGCAAAATACTTATCAAATTGCAATCTTAAAATACAACGGTGGTGGAGATTGGTACGCTAACCCAACTGCCTTACCTAATCTTATTGCATTTAGCAATGAGAATATTGGAACAAACATTAAAAAAGAACCTGCAACTGTTGAGGTAGGAAGTAGTGATATATTTAACTACCCGTTCCTACATATGACAGGACACGGAAATGTAGTGTTCTCTAATAGTGAAGCAGAGAATTTAAGAAACTATCTATTAGGAGGTGGATTTCTACATATAGATGATAATTATGGTATGGATCCTTTTGTTCGTACAGAGATAAGAAAAGTATTCCCTGAGAGAGATTTAACTGAGCTACCTGCAAATCATCCTATTTTTCATGGAAAATATGAGTTTGAGAATGGCTTACCAAAGATTCATGAGCATGATGCAAGCCCACCAAAAGCATATGGCATCATTATAGATGGTCGTTTAGTTTGTCTGTATACACACGAAAGTGATATTGGTGATGGTTGGGAAGATGCAGAAGTTCATAATGACAGTGAATTTATAAGGAGAAAAGCCCTACAAATGGGCGCAAATATCTTAGAATATGTTTTTTCTAATTAAAGTAGGTCAGGATCTATTCCAATATTCTGAAGAAAAGAAATAGATTTTTTGATATCAGTGTGTAATAGCCTGTCTTGATCTAAAAATCCTACTTCCTCACGATAAAGATCAAGAATTGATTCAATAAAGTCAGAAGATTTTAAATTCCTAAAAGCTAATCCTTGTGTAGCATTTAACATTTCAATAGCTAAGATACGCTCTGTATTATCTACTACTTTAAACAACTTAGTTGCTGAATTAGCCCCCATACTAACATGGTCTTCTTGTCCATTTGATGACACAATAGAGTCTACTGATGCAGGTGTGCATAATTGTTTATTCTGACTTGCAATACTTGCTGCAGTATATTGTGGAATCATCATCCCTGAATTAAGACCAGCCTTAGCAACCAGAAAAGAAGGTAGTCCTCTTTGACCTGAAATAAGTTGATAGGTTCTTCTTTCAGAGATAGAACCTAGCTCAGCAATCCCAATAGCCAAATAATCCATTGCCATAGCAAGTGGCTGTCCATGGAAGTTGCCTCCAGAGATTATTTTATCTTCTTTAACAAAAATTGTAGGATTATCTGTAACTGAATTTATTTCAGTTGTAAATATATTTTTAACATGACTAATTACATCTTTTGTAGCCCCATGTACCTGCGGGATACATCTAAAAGAGTAAGGATCTTGTACATCTTTCTTCTCTCCTTCTTGAATTTTACTTCCATCTAAGAAATCACGAATATTCTCAGCTGTTCTTAACTGTCCTTTATGCGGACGCACTAAATGTATTAACTCATCAAAACATTCATTTCTACCATCAAATGCCTCTAGTGAAACACTAGAGACCATGTCTGATAAATAAGAGATTCTCTGTGCTTTAATTAAACTCCATACTCCGTAAGCACTCATAAATTGAGTGCCATTAAGAAGTGCTAATCCCTCTTTTGATTGTAACTGAACAGGACTCCAACCCAATTTCTTTAATACTGATTTTGACTTTCTCTTTTTTCCGTTGAAATATACATCACCCTCACCAATTAGAGGCAGGGATAAATGAGCTAATGGAGATAGATCTCCACTTGCACCCAAACTTCCTTGCTGATAGACTACAGGTAAGATATTTTTATTAAACATATCGATAAGACGATCAACTGTTTTTAATTGAACCCCTGAATGTCCAAATGCAAGAGATTGTACTTTTAATAATAAAATAATTCTTACTATCTCTTGAGGAACTTCTTCACCAGCACCACACGCATGAGATAACACCAAATTCTTTTGTAACTGAGCTAACTGACCATCTGATATCTTATGGTTACAAAGTGAGCCAAAACCAGTGTTTATACCATAAATTGGTTCTGATAATGATAAAATCTTATTGTCTAGATATTTACGACAATCTTTAATCTTCTTTTTTATATTTTTACTTAAAGCTAGAGGAGTACTGGTTTCTAAAACGTCAACTATAGACGAAATAGATAAGGGCTTATCTCCTATTTTAAATACTTTGGACATTTAGGAAAGCTTCTTAATTAATTCATTAATATTTAACTCTGATTGTTCCCCGCTATTCATATCCTTTACTGTTAACATAGCAGAATCCATTTCATTTTCTCCAACTAAAACTACAAACTTAACACCTTTATTATCTGCATAATTCATTTGCTTCTTCATTTTTGCTTTTTGAGGATATAATTCCGAACTAATACCAGCTAAACGTAATTTTTTTAAAAGAGGTAAACAATAAGATGATTCAGTAACACCAAAATTTACGAACATTACAGTAGTACTAATTGTAATGTTTTTTGGAAATAACTCTAATTCTTCAAGTACTAAATAAATCCTGTCGATGCCAAAAGAAACTCCAACTCCTGAAACATCTTTTAATCCAAAATTAGAAGTTAAATCATCATACCTTCCTCCTCCTCCAATTGAGCCAAGTTGAACATCATTTGCTTTTACCTCAAGAATGCATCCTGTATAATAATTAAGTCCTCTTGCAAGAGTAATGTCAAATACTAGATTAGTCGACTGCAATCCTATTTTATCAATCTTCTCCATCACAAATTGCAACTCTTCTAGCCCCCTTTTTCCAACCTCCGACTGCTCTAATAGCATCTCAAGATCACTAATATCTCTAGCATTTAAAAAAGTGTCTAGCGTACTCATGGAGGATTCCTTGACACCTTTATTCTTCATTTCTTCTTTTACTTTCTCAATACCAATCTTATCTAATTTATCAATAATAATTACAATATCATCAAAGATTTCGGTTGCTTCCATAAGCTCAATCATTCCACTTAATACCTTGCGATTATTAATGCAGATATCCACATTAGGGATGTTAAGTCTAGAAAAAACATCGTCATAAAGTTGAACTAATTCAACCTCACAAATTAAAGAGTCTGTTCCAATAATATCTGCATCGCATTGATAGAATTCTCTATACCTACCTTTTTGTGGTCTATCAGCACGCCAAACATTTTGCATCTGATAACGCTTAAATGGGAAAGTAATATCATTACGATTTTGCACTACAAAACGAGCAAAAGGAACAGTTAAATCATAACGCAATGCTTTTTCAACTATTTGTTTAGTTAATGATTTTGAGTTTGTATCAGTATTAAGATCTGTTTTTGATAAATAGTCACCAGAATTCAGAATTTTAAAAATTAAACGATCTCCTTCATCTCCATATTTACCGGTTAAAGTTCCTATGTTTTCCATGGCTGGAGTCTCAATTGGAGCATACCCATAGCGCTCAAAAGCTGATTTTACAGTTTCAAGAATATAATTTCTTTTCTGAACTACATCAGAATTAAAATCACGCATTCCTTTTGGTATGGATGGTTTTTTAGTACTCATAATTGTTTGCAAATATCGTAAAATATAATAGATAAATTTCATTAGTTTTGGAGCGAAAATTATGAAACAACTATTTAGCTTATTTCTTCTTATATTATTCTCATGCAATATGAACAATCCCAATAATACTAATAGTATTACACAGGATTCTAATGAGATTAATGCAATAAAGAAGATCTTAACTGAGCAACAAAATTGCTGGAATAAAGGAGATATTGAAGGATTTATGCAAGGATATTGGAATTCTGAAGAACTAATATTCACTTCACTAAGTCATAAGCCAGCATATGGATGGGAAAATACCCTTGAGAGATATAAAAGTAGTTATCCTACAAAAGAAAGTATGGGGCTATTAAAATTTCAAATTTTAGAGCTGCAACTTAATTCAGAGAAAACTGCTGCACTAAAAGGTAAATGGGAACTTATTAGAGAAAATGATCATCCTTATGGAATGTTTTGGCTAGACTTAAAAAAGTTTGAAGAAAATTGGTTAATTATAAAAGATTCTACGATCTCTTTAATTAATTAAATATGAAAAAATACTTATCATTAATAAAATTTAGCCACACCATATTTGCAATGCCATTTGCACTTATTGGGTTTTTCTTAGCAAGTCAACAATATAATTTTGAATGGATAACGTTAATATACATCATACTTTGCATGATCTTTGCACGATCAGCAGCAATGGCTTTCAATCGGTATATTGACAGAGATATTGACACAGCTAATCCTAGAACAGCACAAATAAGAGAAATCCCAAACGGAAGTATCAAAGCAAATTCTGTATTATTTTTTGTAATTATTAATTCTATACTATTTATAACAACAACTTACTTTATCAACTATTTATGTTTTAGCTTAGCTCCTATTGCGCTTTTTGTGATCTTAGGGTACAGTTACACAAAAAGATTTACATCTCTTTGTCATATAGTACTAGGATTAGGATTAGGCCTCTCTCCTATAGGAGCATACTTAGCTGTAAGTGGAACATTCTCCTTGCTCCCTATCTTATTCTCAATAGCAATGATATTTTGGGTTAGTGGATTTGATATTATTTATTCCTTACAAGATGAGAAATTTGACAAATCTGAAAACTTATATTCAATGCCAGTTATGCTAGGGAAGAGAAATGCTCTATCCTTATCAATGCTCTTACATTTTATTACAATAATTACCCTAGTATTTGCAGGGGAAATAGGTGATTTTGGAAAAATATATTGGATAGGATTCTCAATTTTTTCTATACTTCTAACTTACCAACATTCATTAATTAAAACACATGACTTAAGTAGAATTAACTTAGCATTCTTCAAAACAAATGGGATTGCATCAATAATATTTGGTGCTTTTGTTATCATTGATTTATTTATAAAGTGATTCTATTCTAAAATATTTCTAGAGTATTCTTGAAATTGTAAATGACAAAATATCTATCTAAAAAATGAAAAAAATAAACCTATTAATACTTATTCTTTTAAGTCTCAAGTTATCAGCACAAGAATACTTCCAGCAAGAAGTAAATTACACTATCAATGTAGAATTAGATGACAAGAATCACACCTTAAAAGGTATGGAGTATATTGATTATTTCAATAACTCCCCAGACGACCTAGAGTTCTTATGGTTCCATTTATGGCCAAATGCTTATAAAAATCAAACAACAGCACTAGCAAAACAAAAAATAGAGAATGGAAGCAGTGCATTATATTATGCAACTGAGGAAGAAAGAGGTTATATTAATGAAATAGACTTTAAGGTAAATGGAGTAAGTGTAAAATGGGAGTATCATCCTGAACATATTGATATTTGTAAATTATTCTTAAACAAACCTTTAAAAGCAGGTCAATCAATCAGAATATCTACACCATTCTTTGTGAAAATACCTAATGCAAAATTTTCTAGACTAGGACATGTGGATCAATCTTATATGATTACACAATGGTATCCAAAACCAGCTGTTTATGATAAAGATGGGTGGCACCCAATGCCTTATTTAGATCAGGGAGAATTTTATTCTGAATTTGGGAGTTTTGATGTGAGTATTAGTTTACCAAGCAATTATACTGTCGGTGCCACTGGAGATCTTCAGAATAAAGAAGAAATTACTAGACTCAATAACTTAGCAGCAATCACAGATACCATCACTCAATTCTCTGATGAAATGAGTTTCCCTGAATCAGATCTAGAGACTAAAACCTTACGATATATTCAAAATAATGTACATGACTTTGGCTGGTTTGCTGACAAAAGATATCATGTTCTTAAAGGGGAAGTTGAACTACCAAATTCTCAAGAAAAGGTTATTCTTTGGACTATGTTTACTAATAATGAAGCTAAACTCTGGAAAAATTCCATAGAATATATGCATGATGCAATTTATTACTATTCTCTTTGGAATGGAGATTACCCCTACAAACATTGCACTGCCGTAGATGGTACTATTGCAGCGGGAGGAGGAATGGAATACCCGAATGTAACAGTTATTGGAGAAAGTGGTAATGAAAAATATCTAGAAGAAGTGATAATGCATGAAGTTGGGCATAATTGGTTCTATGGTATGCTTGGAAGTAATGAGAGAGATCATCCATGGATGGATGAGGGCATCAACTCTTTTGATGAACTTAGGTATATGCGTCTAAAATATCCTAAATATAATATTCTAGTAAATGATATTCCTTCTTTTTTCTCTAAAATGCTTGACCTGAAAGATTATACAAATAAAAATATACAAGGAGAACTAATGTATTTCATGAATGCCTGGACTGCTAAAGATCAGCCAATTGAACTACATTCTTGTAAATATACTTCTATGAATTATGGAGGAATAGTTTACTCAAAGACTGCTATTGTTTTTGATTACTTAATGGCCTATCTAGGAGAAGAGATGATGAATAAGTGTAAGAAGGCTTACTTTAATAAATGGAAATTTAAGCACCCGCAACCTGAAGATCTAAGAGAAGTATTTGAGGAAGTAAGCGGAGAAGATTTATCTTGGTTCTTTAATGACATGATAGAAACAACCAAGCAATTAGATTACTCAATTAAAGAGATCAAAAAAGAAAATAATGATTTACTTATTAAATTAAAGAATAAAGGAGATATAAATGGACCTGTTATTATTAGTGGTATAAAAGATGGAAAAAACATGAAACTACTATGGATTGAGGGATTTGAAGACCAAAAAACTATTCGCTATATAAATGATAATTACGATTATATACAGATTGATCCTAATGGAGATATGCCAGAATTAAATAGAAATAATAATATCATAAGAACAACAGGATTTTTTAGAAAAATCGAACCAATAAGACCACAGGTTATTGGTAGTTTATACAATCCAAAAAAAACACAGATCTTCTTTTATCCAAGAATGAATTATAATATCTATAACCAGCATTCTTTTGGATTAAGTATTTATAATCATTTCTTACCAAAATCTGGCTTCTCTTATAAACTAACACCTCTATTTAGCAATGGAACAAAAGATATAAATGGAGAGGCTAAGCTTGCATTCACTAAATATAATCAAGCCTCTAAATTGCATTCAATAAAATTAAGTGTTGATGCAAGACAATATGCATATGGTTATAATAAAAAATATAGACGCATCATGCCTAATATAAATATTAAGCTCCAAAAAGGAGACCTTAGAAGTAAGATTGATAATTATTTATCAGCATCTTATATATATTTAGAAAAAGAAGATGAATCAATGAAATTTATAACTGGTAAGTATACCTTATCAAATGCTAGAACTATTTCCCCCTACTCTATTCATGCAAAAATAGAAAAAGGAAAAGAATATAATAAGCTTCAACTAATCATGAATCTAAGAAAAGACTTCGGACAGAAAAGAAAATTATATATTAGAACATACTTAGGATATGTAAATACAAAAGATGAATTATATAATTTAAAAATGAGTGCTTGGAATGGGTCTAATGATTATATGTTCTCTGAAAGAGTCTTCTCTAGAGAGAATATTTCTAACCATAATTTACCATACCAACAACAACTCTTTATAAGAGAAGGAGGTTTGAAACATTTTACAAATGACTCACTAAATTCGAATCAATTTCTTGGCTCAACCTATATGGAATACAGACTATTTAAAGCTATACAATGCTATACTGAATCAGGCACAAATGGCACTACTTTTGCCCATGGTAGTGGATTAAAAATTAATGCTAATCTAAATAGTCCTGGTTTTTATGGGGGGATGCAATTTTACTTCCCTTTAATTACAGAAGAAGGTTTTGTTAATTTTGATAATTATTTAAATATCTTAAGATTTAATGTGTCCTTTAATCTAGGAGGTTTAGGTTTTGAATAAAATTAAAATATCTTGCCAGGATTTAGAATGTGATTAGGATCAAAAAGATTCTTAATTCCTCTTTGCAGCTCAAGATTTTTATCTGAAAAAACAATATCTAAATAACCTTTCTGAACAAGACCTATTCCGTGCTCACCACTAATAGTGCCACCCAAAATTTTAGTAAGCTTAAAAATCTCTCGTATGCCACGCGGCATTTTATTATTCCAATCATTATCTGACATCTCTCCTTTTATAATATTTACATGCAAATTTCCATCTCCTGCATGCCCATAACAAACAGAACGGAAACCATATTTCTTTCCAATCTTTTTTACACCCATTAAAAGTTTTGCTAATTCTGCCCTAGGGACAACAGTGTCTTCTTCTTTATAAACAGAATTTGATTTTACGGCTTCACTTATACTTCTTCTTAATCTCCATAATTGTTCTTTCTGCCTTTGACTATCTGCTAAAAGTATCTCTCCACAATCAAATTTCTGCATAATCTCAGTAATTTTTTCGCAATCTTTATACAGCAAGTCTATGTCATCTCCATCTACCTCAACTAAAAGATGAGCTTGAACGCTATCACTCATTTTTATCTCAATATCAGAATACTTAAGTGTCCAGTCAATAGCATCTCTTTCAATAAATTCCAAAGCAGATGGCGTGATTCCAAATCTAAAAACTGCCGAAACAGCTTCACAAGCTTTTTCAACAGAATTAAAAGGGACTAACATTGTAATGTCTTTTGTAGGAAGCGGTATCAGCTTAAATACGATCTTAGTTATCACACCAAGTGTCCCCTCACTTCCAATCATAAGTTGAGTTAAATTGTATCCAGTAGAGTTCTTTAAGACATTAGCTCCTGTCCAAATTACTTCACCTGTAGGCAATACAACTTCTAAATTTAAGACATAGTCCTTAGTTACTCCATATTTAAGAGCTTTAGGCCCACCTGCATTCTCTGCCAGGTTACCTCCTAACTGGCAACTTCCTTTACTTGCAGGATCAGGTGGATAAAACAAGTTCTTCTCCTCTACTTTCTCTCTAAAAATTTGATTAATAACTCCTGGCTCTACTGTAGCCTGCAAATTTCTTTCATCAATCTCAATAATTGAATTAAACCTTTCCATACTCAACGAAACTCCTCCATTAATTGGCAAACTACCTCCACTAAGACCAGTTCGAGCACCACAAGGGGTAATCGTAATGTTTTTTTTATTACAATAATTTAAAAGTTTAGAGATCTGAGAAGTTTTTTCAGGTATAACAACTACTTCTGGAGGGTAAAAAAGGTCTTCCGTTTCATCACGACTATATTCTTGAATTTTCTGCTCATCTGTAAAAACAAAACTTTGACCTACAATCTTTTTAAAGACTAATAAATCATCAATATCAATTTTCTTGTATTCCACCTGCACAAATTTAACTAAATTAGCCACTGCTAATTTATACTTACAATTAAAGATGAAAAAATTACTAACACTTTTACTTAGTTTTTTACTTATTACTCCAATTTCTGCTCAAAAGAAAGAAATCACTCTAGAAGATTTATGGAAAAATTATTCCTTTTATCCTAAAAGTTATAGGGGAATTAAATCCATGAATGATGGTGAACATTATTCAAAAATGGAAAAAACAAATAGTGGTCAAGAAATTATCAAGTATCAATTTAAAGATGGAAAAAAAGTTCATACTCTTTTTAAAAGTACTGATTTTGAGATTCCAACAATAAACGCTTATATGTTCTCTGATGATGAAAAAAAACTATTACTGAAAACTGAAACTAGAAAGATTTACCGCTACTCTTCAGAATCAGTTTACTACATCTACAATATTTTCACTGATAAACTCAAAAAACTAAGTAATGAAAAAGTCATGTATGCTACTTTCTCTCCTAATGCAAATAAAGTTGCCTATGTTTTTGAAAACAATTTATATATCAAAAATATTAGAACAAATAAAATTACGCAAGTAACTAATGATGGAAGAAAAAACTATATCATAAATGGAGCTTCTGATTGGGTTTATGAAGAAGAATTTGCACTTGTAAGATCTTTTGAATGGGCTCCTGATGGGGAAAACATTGCTTATTACAAGTTTGACGAATCTCATGTAAAAGAGTTTTCAATGGATCTTTTTAAAGGAGGTCTGTACCCTACTCAGGAAGTATTTAAATATCCTAAGGCAGGCGAAGAAAATTCAGTGGTAAAGATCTATCTCTACAATTTAAAAGAAGAAAAAAATACTTTTTTATATACTAAGAAAGATTATGAATATTTCCCTAGGATTAAATGGACAAATAACCCTAATAAGCTAATTGTATTTGGTATGAATCGGCATCAAAATGAATTAGATTTTATTATCGTAAACGCCTCTGACTGTTCAAATACAGTTTTATTTACTGAAAAGGATAAATATTTCATTGATATTCATGACAACCTTACTTTCCTTCCAGAAGAAAACTTTATTTGGACTTCTGAAAAAGATGGTTTTAATCATATCTACATAAAAAACTTAAATGGATCAGAGCAGCAAATAACAAATGGGAAGTGGGAAGTAACTTCCTTTGAAGGTGTTGACAGTGATAATATGCAAGTATACTATAGATCAACAGAAGAAGGGTCTATCAACCGAACTCTTTATGTCCAGAATCTAATAACTGGAGAAAAAAGAAAACTTAGCACACAATTAGGAGATAATTCAGTAAGATTTAGTAAAAACATGAAATATTATATTAATAGTTATTCAAATGCTAATACAGCACCTTATTATACACTCCATAAATCAAATGGAAAACAATTAAAGGTGTTAGAAGATAATGCTGAATTTAATACGAAAATGGAACAATATGATTTGTCAGAAATGGAATTTCTTACCATTAAAACAACGGATACAGAACTAAATGCATGGATGATAAAACCTCCTAATTTTAATAAAAATAAAGAATATCCACTTTATATGTTTTTATATGGTGGTCCCGGATCACAGCAAGTAACTAATTCATTCTGGACAAAAAATTATTGGCATCAAATGTTAGCACAGAACGGATATATCGTTGCTTGTGTAGACAATAGAGGAACCGGAGGAAAAGGGTCTGAGTTCAAAAAAATGACATATAAAGAATTGGGGAAGTTTGAAACAATAGATCAAATAAATGCTGCAAAATATTTTGGAAATCTAGCCTATATTGATTCTGAAAGGATTGGCATTCAAGGATGGAGTTATGGTGGATATATGTCATCATTAGCAATTACAAAAGGAGCAGATATTTTCTCATTGGCAATTGCAGTAGCTCCTGTTACAAATTGGAGATATTATGATAACATATACACTGAACGTTATATGCAAACTCCACAAGAGAATGCAAGTGGTTATGATGAAAATTCTCCAATTAATCATGTTGAGAAATTAAAAGGAGATTATTTATTAATACATGGAAGTGCAGATGACAATGTTCATGTACAAAATAGTATGGAAATGATCTCAGCACTAGTTAAAGCAAATAAGCAATTTGATTTGTTTATTTATCCTGATAAAAACCATGGCATCTATGGAGGAAATACACGATACCATTTATACAAAAAAATGACTGATTTCATTTTAGATAATTTATAACATATATTTTTACTATTTTCGGCACTTATTTCTAATTAACAAAACAAAAAAATGGGACAAATTATTAGCTACATTCTTTTTACAGTACTAATCTTATTTATTGCAAAGAACTATCTAGACAGGAAAGGGCATCCAAAAGCACTCTTCTATTTATTTTTTGCGGAAATGTGGGAGCGCTTCTCATTTTATGGAATGCGTGCACTACTCACACTTTATTTAATAAAAGACTATTATTCACATTTAGAAAATAATGAAGAGGTGGCATACGGAATCTATGCAGCCTATGGTGCTTTAGTTTATTTAACTCCACTTATTGGTGGGTATTTAGCTGATAAATTTATTGGATATAGAAAATCAATACTATTTGGAGGGGTATTAATGGCTTTAGGGCATTTCTTTATGGCCTTCCCTACCGACTTCTTCTTTTACGGGGCATTAGGTCTTTTAATAATGGGTAATGGCTTCTTTAAACCAAACATCTCAACTTTAGTAGGATCCCTTTATGAGGAAGGAGATGTAAAAAGAGACGGAGGTTTTACTATATTCTACATGGGGATTAACTTAGGAGCTATGATTGCCCCTCTATTCTGTGGTTATTTAGGAGAAGTATATGGATGGCACTGGGGTTTTGGTGCCGCGGGAATTGGAATGCTAGCAGGCTTAGTTGTATTCTGGAAAGGAATTAATGCAAATGTTTTAGGAGATAAGGGACTACAACCAGCTGAGTATGTTGGAAAGAAAATAGCTGGATTATCTATAAGTAACTTTATTTATACTTTAGGTTTTTTAGCAGTACCTATATTTGCTTACCTTATTATACTAGACACTCAATCAGAGGTATTAGGAGATGTACTAACAATTGTTGGTGCTTCTGTATTGCTTTATGTTGGGTATATAATTTATGATTTTAAAGTTGTACAAAAAGATCATCAAAGCGGAGACAGGTTAATTGCAATTATGATACTTGCAGTATTCTGCACAATATTCTGGGCATGCTTTGAGCAAGCAGGAAGTTCAATTACAGTTTGGGTTGATAAGTGTGTTAATCTAGTTGGCATGACTGCATCACAAACAAATGCAATTAACCCATTCTATATTGTACTATTAGCAATTCCATTCTCTTGGATGTGGACAAAATTAGGAGGATTAAATAAGAACCCAAATACTCCAATGAAATTTGCACTAGGTATTTTTCAATTAGGATTAGGTTTTCTGATATTTGCCTCTACTGCCCACTTTATGGGTGAAAATGGTAAGATTCCTTTCTTATTTGTATTCTTAGGTTATTTCTTAATTACTACAGGAGAATTATTCTTATCTCCAATAGGGTTATCAAAGGTAACAGAATTAGCACCAAAGAAGATTGCAGCATTTATGATGGGAGTATGGTTCTTGTCTTCAACCTTTGCACATTATATATCTGGAGTTATTGCTAAACTTACAACCTCTGGAAATGAAACTACAGAAAGCAACTGGCTTTCTGACTTATCTAACTGGTTCATGGGGTATCCTGACACCTCTAATGAAGCAGTAGCTATTCTTTTACAATACAATAGTATTTATGCGCAAATTGGTTTTGTTACAATATTTATAGCATTGTTCGTTATTGTAATATCACCATTTATTAAAAAATTGATGCACGGAATCCACTAAACCAATAATCATAAAAAATTAAAAAACATGAAACATTTATTAGCAGTATTATTATTAGCATTTTCTCTTAACAGCTTTGCACAACAAAAAGAACTTAAATGGCATACTGATGTCAATAAAGCAATAAATAAGTCTGTTCAAACAGGAAAACCGCTTCTATTCTTCTTTACTGGTAGTGACTGGTGTGGGTGGTGTATTAAACTACAAAAAGCTGTTTTTACTAAACCTGAATTTGGAGCATGGGCAAATAAGAATGTAATATTAGTAGAATTAGATTTCCCAAGAAGAACACCTATTTCTGATGAATTAAAAAAACAAAATAGAGAATTAGCAAACATGTTTGGCGTAAGAGGCTACCCTACAGTTTGGTTTGTTACACCAAAAATAGAATCTGAAGGAAAAGTTAATTTTAATAGACTAGGATCTCAAGGAGCAACTCCTCTAGAAGTAAAAGGATGGATATCAGGAGCAAGTAATATATTGAAGAATAAATAATATGAAGAAGATAATAGTCTTATTACTAACTATTACTCCAATTCTTGTTTTCTCACAAGGTGCTGTAAAAACTGAGATTGACTGGATCCCTTTAGAAAAAGCTAAGCAATATGCTAAAAAATACAACAAGAATATTCTTATATATTTTTTTAAAAAAGATTGTCCTTATTGTGAAGAAATGAAGAGAGAAACATTAAAAGATATTAATGTAGTAAACTTGATTAATAATAATTTTTTCCCAGTTAAAATAGACAGCAGAACTAAGGACACAATTATATATAATGGGATAGCATATGGGAATCAACAACCTGAATCCTCTGGAAGACATGATTGGAGGCATGATTTCTATGCAGAGGTAGCATCTTTTACTCAAAATGGAGCTTCCCGATTAACAACTCCATCAATAGTAATCTTTAATAATAAATTTGAAAAGATCAATGTTTTTCCTGGCAAACAGACTAAACTACTTTTTCTAAGAAGAGTTAAACAATACATTAAATAAAAAAGGAGCTACAAAGCTCCTTTTTCTTATTAAATGGGTGACTGATGGGATTCGAACCCACGACCCCCGGCACCACAAACCAGTGCTCTAACCAACTGAGCTACAATCACCATTATAACGGCTGCAAATATATAATTTTCTTATAAAATCCGAATAAAGTATATATATTTGTTGGCTGATGAAAACTAGTGAAAAAAAGATCAAAATAGATGTTGAAGGAATGAGCTGCTCGAACTGTGCTGCAGGAATCAAAAAACATTTAGAAAACAAAGGCTTAAAGGATGTTAATGTTAACTTCTCAACAGGAGAAGTAAGTTGTGTTGAGATTAAGAACAGAAACAAAGAAGATGTATCAGAAATAATTAGAAAACTTGGCTACAAAATAAAATCTTCATCAAAAAATAATAAAAAAGGATTATCTAAGGTGGAGAAATATTTCTATTTCACTCTTATATTTACAATCCCGCTATTCTCTCATATGTTTTTTAGTAGTGATAGCTTTATTCATAATCCTATTCTTCAATTCTTTTTATGTATACCTGTTTATATAGTTGGTGTAATATATTTTGGGAAAAGTGCATGGCAATCTTTAAAAACAAGAATACCCAATATGGATGTTCTTATATTTATTGGATCAACATCAGCATTTATTTATAGTATCTATGGATGGATACTTTTTAAAGGAACTACTGAGGCTCATGACTACCTATTCTTTGAAACAACAGCCACTATTATTACATTAGTATTATTAGGCAATGTATTAGAGCATAGATCAGTCAAAAAAACAACTACAGCAATTAATGATTTGTCTGCAATACAGAAAGTTATTGCTAAAAGGAAGAAAAATGAGGTAATTGAAGAAATTGATTTTGAAAATATTAAGGTAGGGGATATTCTAATAATCAACACAGGAGACAAAGTACCTACTGACGGAGTAATTATAAGTGGTAGCTGCTTTATTGATGAATCAATGATCACTGGGGAAAGTGCTTACATTGAAAAATCAAAGAATAATAAAGTTATTGGAGGAACAATTATTGTTGAGGGAAATATTATTATTAAAGCTACAGAAGTAGGTGAAAATACATTACTCTCTCACATAATAGAATTAATTAAAAATGCACAAAACAACAAACCAGATATTCAGAAGATTGGAGATAAAGTAAGTTCAATCTTTGTACCTTTTGTATTAATTATTTCTATTCTAACTTTTCTTCTAGGTCATTTTTATTTTGATATAAGCATAACAGATGCCCTATTAAGAGCAATTGCAGTTCTTGTTATTTCATGCCCTTGTGCTATGGGATTAGCAACACCAACAGCTGTAATGGTAGGTATTGGTAGAGCTGCAAAAAATGGAATCCTGATTAAAGGTGGTAATACACTAGAGAAATTAGCATCAGTAAAAAATATCGTTTTTGATAAAACTGGAACACTTACAACAGGTAAATTTATTATCTCTGATTTTCATATTATTGAAGGAGAAGAAAAGGAAATAAAAAATATCATTTATAATATTGAACAACATAGCTCACATCCTATTGCGAAATCATTATGTAACACCTTTAAGCAAGGCAGTTCACAATTAATCTTATCGGATATAAATGAACAAAAAGGAATTAGTATTAGTGCCAAGATTGATACTGACACTTATACAATCGGATCATCTAAAATATATCAATCAGAAGAAAATTACGATCTATTTGTTCTAAAAAACACTAAGTTAATTGCAACATTAAATATTACTGATGAATTGAAGAACAATACACCTCAAATTATTAAATTACTGAGAAAATCTAATTATACTATAACTCTACTTAGTGGTGACAAAAAAGAGAAATGTGATCTAGTTGCTAATAATTTATCTATTAAAAATGTATATAGCGAACAATTGCCTCAAGATAAGATAAATCAGCTTGAATTTTTAAATACTAAAGATAAAACGGCCATGGTTGGAGATGGCATAAATGATGCTCCTGCACTTGCAAAAGCCACAGTAGGGATCTCATTAGGAAATGCAACTCAAGTAGCTATCCAAACAGCTGATGTAATACTATTGAGTCGTGAAGATTTAAAACAATTACCAAAAGCATTATCACTTGGGAAGCAAACACTAGTTACAATAAAACAAAACTTATTTTGGGCTTTCTCTTATAATCTTATTGCGATCCCAATGGCAATTAGCGGTTTGCTTAATCCAATGTGGGGAGCACTATTTATGGCCTTCTCTGATATTGTTGTAATTGGTAATTCTATTAGATTACGATATAAAAAAATTTTTTAGTAGATTAGCAAACTATTTTAAAATAATTAAACCCAAAAAATATGAAAAAAATAATTACAATTATTACGTGTACATTTATTTCTTTAGGTATTTCTGCGCAAATTACTGCAGGAAAACACAGTTCTAAATTAAAAGCAAAAAATGATAAAATAACACTAAGTGGAGATGAAGCATTAAGTCATTTAATGATTAACCCTAACCCAAACACCTCAGCTATACTAAATTCTAAAGCGACAATGACTGAGGAGGTAATAGGAACTAGCACCTATGACCTGCAAACTAATGGTTCGGTTCAAAATAGAATCCTAGTTCATGATGATGGAACAATCTCTGCAACATGGACAATGTCATCAGCATATAATAATGTATGGGCTGACAGAGGAACTGGTTATAATTTCTTTGACGGTACGTCATGGGGAGCACAACCAACTAGTAGATTAGAAAGTTCAAGAGGCGGTTGGCCATCAATTATTGCCTTAGGAAACGGAGGTGAATGTGCAATTACACACAATACTGATGGAAGTTTTATCAATAATACTTACAGGTCATCTATAGGAACAGGATCTTGGATTGAGAACCCTATTACTAATGAATATTTAATATGGAATAGATCTGTGGCTGGAGGATTAGATGGAAATACAATACATATGATTGGAGTTACTGCCTCTTCTAACTTTAATGGAACTCCATTTAATGGATTAGATGGAGCTCTTGTATATTACAGATCACAAGATGGAGGAGATAGTTGGGATATACAAAAGATGCAATTACCTGGTATGGACTCAAGTATGTACACAGGAATGAATGGTGATGTTTATGCTATTGCTGCTCAAGGTGAAACTGTTGTTGTAGCTTATTTTGACTCTTGGGGTGATTCTTACATAGTAAAATCTACTGCAAATGGAGACTCTGCGACTTGGACAAAAACAATCTTCCTTGATTTCCCTGTAGATAAATATACTATGGATGATGGTCTTGACTTAGATAATAACGACACAACTGACCACGTATATTCAACTGATAATTATGGTGCTCTAATTCTAGACCCAAATGGAGATGCACATGTTTTTTATGGGATGATGCAATATGCTGATGATGATTTAACAGATGCAGCATCTTCCTGGTATCCTGGAGAAAATGGAATAGTTTATTGGAATGAAAGTTATGGAGCAGACACCACATCAAATATGCTACAAGATACTATTGGATATGTAGATGCAGCAGGAATAGTAACACCAAGAGGAAGATGGTGGTCAAATATGATGAATAATAATATTATCACAGCAGCACCAGATCTTAACAATGATGGTCAGGTTGCTGGTATTGATTCAACTGGAGGATATGCTTTATATTATGCCTCAAGAGCATCTATGCCAAATGCAGGATTGGATGCTGCAGGCAATATTTGGTTATCTTTCTCTGCATACACTGAAACAGTTGATAATTCAGTACAAGTATTTAGACATTTATACATTACTAAATCAGAAGATGGTGGTGCTACTTGGAAAACACCAGTTAATGTAACTCCTCATGATGGTAGTAATGGTGGAGCGGATTGGGACGGCATGCAGGAATGTGTATTTGGTTCAATGGATAAATTAGTTGATGACAAAATAAGAATCGTATATCAATTAGATTTTGAGCCAGGACTAGCTGTAAGAGGTGATGAAGATTTTGTAGACAATAATGATATTGTCTATTTAGAAATTGATACTGTAGGTTTATTTAGTGGGACTATACCTACCGCTATCATTGAAAATGAAAATAATAACATAACAGACGGGAAAATATTTGACATCCTTGGAAGAGAGTGGAAAGCAAATTTTGCAGACTTACCTAAAGGTATCTATGTTATCGATAGAAAGAAAATATTTAAAGCTGAATAATTATTTATTACATTGATTTAAGAAAAAGCCGAGCATCTACTCGGCTTTTTCTTATTTAATATCAAATAAAGAGTCAACTTTATTAAGTTGGTGTGAAACATACCCCTCAGCATATTCACAATTAGATTGTCTGCCTAAATCTTTAGCACGATACACTACACTATCAAGAAAACTTTTTTTAGAAATAATTGTTTCAGTCTCATCGTTATCCGGATTATAAAACTGAGACTTATATGCTTTGACTGCTTTTAATTTTAATTCCATCTGAGCTGATATATCTACTACTAAATCAGCAGGAAGACTATTAAACTGAATATAGTGATATATAGCTCTTGGACGCCAAGCTTCTTGACCAGTATCAATCTTCTCAAGACCTGATAAAAAACAAGCATTAACTGTTATTTCTGATCCTCTTGCATGATCTGGATGTCTATCAGAAGGAGCATTTGTAATCACAATCTCTGGCTTATATTTCCTAATCTTCTTAATCAAAGATAATTTATGGGAGTCGTCATCTTTAAAAAAACCATCCTTAAAATTCATATTCTCACGAATTGCAACTCCCATAATATCAGTAGCATACTTTGTTTCGGCATCACGTATCTTAGCTGTTCCTCTTGTCCCTAACTCTCCCCTTGTTAAATCTATGACTCCAACCTTACTTCCTCTCTGAACTTCTTTTATGATCATACCCCCACAACCTAACTCAACATCATCAGGATGGGCTCCAAATACTAAAATGTCTAGTTTCATAATTAATAGTGCTTTTTATACTTAAACTTAGCAATAATTGACGTGATAATCATCAAAGCTAATAAATAATATACAAATATAGGGATTGGAATTGGGTCACCAGCTGCATAAGAATGTAAGCCTGATAGATAATAATTAACTCCAAAATAAGTCATAATAATTGTCCAAATAGCAAACATAGAAACAGTATTAAATACTAGTTTATTTCTTAACGAAGGAATAAAGCGCATATGCAATATAAATACATAAATCAATACACTAACTAATGCCCAAGTTTCTTTAGGGTCCCACCCCCAATACCTACCCCATGATTCATTGGCCCATACACCCCCTAAAAAAGTACCAATTGTTAACATAAATAAGCCAACCTCTAGTGTTTTCTCGTTAATAATTGTCAGTTCAGATAAAGTCTTATCAAACTTAAACTTATTATTAGAATTGGTAAAGATCACTAACCAAAGTGCTATTAATCCTAATACGGAACCAAGAACAAAGAACCCATAAGAGGCTGCAATTATAGCGACATGAATCATCAACCAATAAGAATTTAAAACTGGTACAAGATTTGTAATTTCGGGATCTAACCAATTAAGATGAGCCACCATTAATAAAAGAGCTGCAACTACTGATGTTGCTGCCAAAGTAAGCACAGATTTTTTTGAATAAACAAAACCAGAAAGCATTGTAGCCCAAGCAATGTATATAACTGACTCATAGCCATTACTCCAAGGGGCATGACCTGATATATACCACCTTATTCCTAAGCCAAAAGTATGCACCACAAATCCTATTATGAGAGACCATTTCAATAATCTAATCAAAATACTTAACAGCTTATTATTCTTAAATAAACTAATAATTACAACTGAAAGTAATAGTATACCTCCAATAATATAATATATGAATAATCGAGAAAAAATATTAGCTTTATTATACGCAATCTCTACATCTATTTTATCTAAAGAAGGAAATACCTCTTCACCATATTTCCTTTGGAACTTTTGAATATAACCGATAATTGTATCAGCAGTAGACCAATCATTAGTCAAAAACCCCTCTTTAACACCTTTAAAATACATTGGTATTATGTTAGCTACGAAAAGTGAATCATTACCGCTAAAAACATTAGACTGAGTATAATCAAACCAGCTATTATTGGCGTCATCTGGCAAAGGGAATAATCTAAATATACCACCCCCAAAAATAGCAAAACAAATATTTACACGCTCATCAACCTGAATTATATCCTTATCATACAAATCACGATCTTTTGGCAGCTTATCGTATGCAGTTTCTATATCTTCAGTTAATAGATAACTACCATTATCTCCAAAAAAATCATTAAACGAGCATCGTATATATTTAGAATCCAGATCATTATTACCTAACAAATCTCTTAACTTAGGATGAGACACCTTAATTATTGATTCTTTACTCCACTCTACAGGATTATACATCATACCTAAAATCACTTGAGTGCCAGTCTTATTCTCATAATAATCTTTACCATAAATTTTCCTTAGGTATTCAGAAGTTAACGTATGTACTGGTTTTAACCTACCTCCATTATCTTGAACAACTAATTTATTAAATCTATCGATGTGCTTTATATTAAAATTATTCTCAGCATCTATTACACTAGAAGATAAAATAGATAATACTAAAATAGCACTGATTTTCTTTAGTCTATCAGAAAGAGCTCTATACCTTGTTGCTTTAGTCAAGAAAACCAAAATAAACCCAATACCTAAGAAGAAATAACCAATATAAGTAATCAAAGTACCCCACCAATCATGATTTACTGATAAAATTGTTCCCTTCTCATCCTTATCATAAGAAGATTGGAAAAATCTAAATCCTCTATAATTTAATACATTATTCATAAAAATCCTATGATTACTTTCTAATAGACCATCAATAATTGACACCTCAGCAGCATAAGAGCTTGGACTCATAGAACCAGGATACCTGTCAAGTTGGAAATCTCTTAATTTAACTTTAAAAGGAGTTGAATAATATCTCGAGCCATAAATTAACTTAAAGTTTAAATTATTCATTGAGAAAACTACATCATTTCCAGCATATCCCTTACCTCCATATAAAACAACTTCTTTCTTTTTTCCATCGCACAATACATTTAAGATTAAAGCATCCTCTGCGCCATCAACCATAACATTTGATGTACTTACAGGCATTATCTTAGCATTATCTAATACATCTTTTAACACTACATTTAGATTATTAATTGTATGTAATGTTTTTGTAATAAAAGGAAAGTCAACTAGAGAGCCATACTCATTAACTTCACGAGTAAGCATACTCATTGTTGCAACACTATAAGGAGATTGACATTCAATACTCAGGCCATCAGAAAAAAAGTTTATCGCACCAACTTCTGGGTTATTAAAAGTAAATCTTTCTCCTTTAATAATTCTCTGCTCACCATCTATAAGAAACTCATCTTGCATTCCATTTTCTCCAGGTACGACAAGACACAATGTTAATTTACCATCCTCTACACCGACAAATAAAGAATCTTGCACATTAGGTAAGAATGAAATAGATTCAATTTTAATATCATGATCTTTGAAGTTAACATTGATATCAAAATGATTACTTGTAATGCCTGACAAGAATAGTTTCTTATCATATTTATACTGATGTAATCTATCATCTATATGGATTTGTAAAAAAGTGTCATCAGAAATAAATAAGTCCGTTGTATCTCCTTCTCTAATATGCATCATTCCTTCATAAGAAATATAACGAGTAATTCCTGCTCCAATAAGGATAAGAATAAAAGCAAGATGAAAAGTTAATGAAGCTATCTTTTCTAAACGAAATAACTTAAATCTAATTAGATTATTAATTAGATTATATGTCAATAGTATTAAAATAAGCTCAAACCACCATCTACTAAAGATAAGTGCTTTTGCACTTGCTCTACCAAAATCATTTTCAATAAAAGTAGCGAAACCAATAGCAATTGCAAAAAGAAGTATTAAGATACTCATTAACTTCATGGAAGTTAGAAGCTTGAGAAATCTGTTTATCATATCTAATAATTATCGCGCAAAATTACTAATTATTATTAAGTTTGTCTCTCATTATATAAAATGAAAGATATTATATTAATTGGATCAGGAAATGTAGCTACACATTTAGGTAATTCTCTTAAAAAAAGAGGTTTTAACATTGTACAGGTATGGAGCAAACACATTAATAATGCCAAAATACTCGCAAATAGATTAGACTGTGAAAGCACAAGCTCTATTAAGCAGTTAAAAAAGGCTGACTTATATATCTTAGCTGTCAAAGATGATGCTATTAATCAGATTATAAGTCAGCTGAAAGATATTACAATTGTTCACACCTCAGGAAGTATTGACATAGAGGTTTTCAATCATAGAGTTAGCAACTATGGAGTCTTTTATCCTTTGCAAACATTTAATAAAAATGTGGATTTAGACCTTTCTAAAACACCTATTTGCATTGAAGCAAACAATAAAAAGTTTGAGAATAAACTTATGAATATAGCAAGGGAATTATCAAGAAATGTCATTCAATTAGACTCAGAGAGCAGAAGAGCTCTACATATTGCCGCAGTCTTTGCATGTAATTTTAGTAATCACATGTATACAATATCTGAGAAGATATTATCAGAGTCCAATCTTGATTTTAGATTATTACTACCTCTTATAAATCAAACCGTAACGAAACTAAAAGATCACAACCCCTCTGAGATCCAAACAGGACCTGCAAAAAGAAATGACAAACAGCTGATCGATTCACATATAATAGGAATTAAGGACGCAAAATTTAAGGAACTATACACACTAATTAGCAATTCAATAATTAGCCATAATGAATAACCTTTATTCTTTTCTTACTCTAATACGCTTTAAAAATTTACTTATTATTACACTAATCCAATTAGCAATTAAGTTTTTTCTTATTAATGCTTATTTGAAAAAATCAGCACTAAACAATAATGAATTTCTTCTTTATTTATTAGCACTTATTACAATTATTTCTGCTGGATATATCATTAATGACATATATGATATTGAAACAGACAAAATCAACAAACCAGAAACAAGAGTTATTGATAAAAAACTAAATAAAGATTCTGCTTTAAAATCATATTACCTGCTTAATCTTATCGGCTTATGTAGTGGATTCTATGTTGCTTATAGATTAAATAAGTTGTGGCTTGGATTTATCTTTATCTATTTCATAATTAGCTTGTGGCGATATTCAAAACAACATAAAACATCTTTTCTAATTGGAAATCTACAAGTTTCTTTCTTAACCTCTCTAAGCATTATCAACTTAGCACTTTACGATTTAGTACCTCTTGGCATACGCATAAGTGATGGGTCTAAAATTATTCTACTTATTATCTTATTTTATGCACTATTTTCATTTATTATAACTTTAATAAGAGAAATTATTAAAGATATTGAAGATATAAACGGTGATAGAAATATACATGCAAACACCATTCCTATTAAATTAGGAATACATAAAGCAAAAAATATTGCAATCTCATTAATTTGTCTTCCGATTCTTGGAATTGCATATTTTCAATACTTCCAATACAGTGTTTTAAATAGTACGTTTTCTATAGACATCAGTTACTGGGGTGCAAGCAAGATTCCAATAATATATACACTATTTATCCAATTAATCCTCTTTCTATTGGTTATTAAAACTAAAAATGCAGAAACTAAAAAAGAATTCCATTTTGCAAGTATGCTCTGTAAAGTAATTATGCTTCTTGGCATATTATCAATCCCATTATTTACATATTTCCATATAACATAATGCTAAATCAAGAGTTAAGCAAATATAATATCATTCTAGGTTCTTCATCAGAAAGAAGAAAAAAACTATTAACTGAACTAGGAATAAAATTTAGGATAATGACCTCCAAAGAAGAAGAAGAATATCCTAGCAACATAGAAGTAAGTAAGATTGCTAATTTCTTAGCTAAACAAAAGGCTGATATTATTTCAAAAGAAATTTTAGAAAATAATTACCTCTTAATAACAGCTGATACAATTGTAGTTCAAAATTGTGAGGTTATTCACAAACCTAAGAATAAAAAAGATGCTATACAGATCTTAAGAAAGCTATCTGGAAATAGTCATAGAGTAATTACTGGCGTTTGTATTACATCATCTGCAAAACAAATTGTTTTTTCATCAACTACTAATGTGTCTTTTGTTTACCTATCTAATGATGAAATCAATTTCTATATTGAGAAATATAAGCCATTTGATAAAGCGGGATCATACGGCATTCAGGAATGGGTTGGCCTTATTGGAATTAAAGAAATAACTGGCTCTTATAATAATGTAGTTGGCCTTCCAACTCATGAATTATACCAAAAACTAAAAAAATTTATATAAGGAAGTAAATTTCTTATCTTTGCAACAAAACCAAAATAATGCTAAAATTAAAAGTCAGTTCATTTATTAAGTTATTATCCATCTTCTTAATATTACAAAGCTGCACTCCTATGAATAAAATAACCTATCTTAATGATAGTGAACTAGGAGAATGGGATGTATCTCCTATACCTCCAAAACATCATCTTGAAATTGGAGATATTCTAATGGTAAAAGTGATTAGTAGAAATGAAGAATCTAATGACCTCTTTAATCTTGAAACAAAAAATAATAGTTCTAGTTCTACACTAACATCAGCAAACTTATATTTAAATGGCTTTACAGTGAGCCAAGAAGGAACTATCGACATTCCAAATGTTGGTGAGGTATTTGTCCTAAACCAAACTTTAGAAGAGGCCGAGTCAACAATCTTAAAAAAATCAGAGGAATTCCTAATCAATCCCTTTGTGATTGTAAAACTTGCAAATTTCCAATTCACAATATTAGGAGAAATAAATACTCCAGGGAACTATCCTGTTTACAAAGAAGGGCTTACCATTTATGATGCGATAGCAATGGCTGGAGGCATTAATGATTATGGTAACCTTACAAAAATAAAAATTATCAGGTCTAACAAGAACAAAAAACAAATTTATCATCTTGACTTAACCTCTAGTGATATTCTGAACTCTAATTTCTTTTACTTAAGAAATAATGATTTAATATACATACAACCTCTTAAATTTAAAGGTTTTAAAAAATCTCAATCTCAATTATTATTTTCTTCATTAACAACTTTTGCAGTATTATTTAATGTTTATCTAAAATTTTCAGAATAGTATATGGAGCAAAATAAGAATCTGCAAGAAGAAACAATTGATGTTAAAGCATTAATTCTTAAATACTCTCAATATTGGTATTATTTTCTACTCTCAATATTATTCTGTGGCTTTATCGCATTTCTCAATTACCGATACACAATACCAGAATATAGCGTATCTACTACCTTACTAATTAGAGATGATAATAACACTCAATTAGGTGCAGAGAATTTACTTGAAGGTTTGGAGCTATTTAGTGGCAAGAAAAACCTAAAAAATGAAATTGTCATTCTAAACTCTTATAGTATAACAGAAAAGGTTATTGAAGAATTAAACTTAGGGCTTTCTTATTTTCAACATGGTTTTTTCCAAACAAATGAGATGTTTGAAAACTCACCATTCAAAGTTAACCTTGACTCTAGCCACAACCAACTTACAGGCATAGATTTTCATGTTAAAAATATTACAGAAAATGATTTTACTCTTGTCGTTAAAGCTGAAGATCAATTTCCATATGACTTAATTGAACAAAAATTTAATAAAAAGATACTTGCTAATCTAGATATAAATGAAACATACAATTTTGGAGAAACTATTAATAATGACTACTTCTCATTCTCTATAACAAAAAGCTTATTTTTTAAATCTGATGAAATCCAGAAAAGCAATAAAACATATTCTTTCAAACTACATCAAACTGATAAATTAGCACATAAGTTGATAAATAATATCACTATTAACCCTATTAATAAGGAAACCTCTATACTTAAATTAAATATTAAAGGAAAGACTCCAAAAAAGAATATAAATATTCTTGATAAGATTACTGAAATTTATATCAGAAGCGGATTAGATGAGAAGAATATTATGGCGATCAATACTATTCATTTTATCGATGAACAATTAGATGTAATCCAAGATTCCTTAACAGTTATTGAGAATAAACTAGAATCCTTTAGGTTACAAAATCCTAATCTTGAAATTGTAGACAAAGAATTTGGGACCTATTTCCAAAAACAAAAACTAGACAATACACTTTCTGAGCAATCAGTAAATATAAAATATTACAACTCTCTTCTTTCCTATTTAAAAGATGATAATAATGCAAACTCAATTGTCTCTCCAACATCAATGGGAATTAGTAATCCAGAATTAAATAGTTTGATTAACCAACTTCTACAACTATATGCTAAGAAAGGTGAATTAAAACTTACAACCACCAAAAAGAACCCTACTTATCAAGCTGTAATTTCTCAAATTAACCATACAAAAAATACTATTATTGAGAATGTAAATAATCTAATTTCCTCTGCATTAATTTATGAAAATGATCTGAAAAAAAGAATAAATTCTTTTAACAATAAGATTAACCAGTTACCTGAAGCTGAGAAGAATTATTTAATTCTAAAAAGAAAACATGAATACAATGAACAAACTTCAATCTATTTACAACAAAAAAGATATGAAGCATCACTCGCAAAAGCAGGAACAGAATCTGACCATAAAGTAATTGACCCTGCAAGGTTAGATAGTGAAATCCCTATTAAACCTAAAAAAAGTTTAGCCTATTTCATCTCTATTATAATAGGATTCTTTATTCCTATTGCATTTATATCATTACGGGACTTCTTCAGTGATACCATTTATAGTAAATCAGACTTACAAAATGCAACAAGGATCCCTATTCTTGGACTCGTTGGACATAGTGATAAGGCTACTAGCATGGTAGTTTCAGATGCAACTAAATCAATTATCGCTGAGTCATTTAGATCATTAAGAACCAATATTCAGTATTTAGCTGCTGATAAGGAAAAGAAAGTAATAACAATTACATCATCAATTGGGGGTGAAGGAAAAACTTTCACAGCAATGAACCTAGCTGCTATTCTTGCATTAGCAGGACATAAAACAATACTTGTTGGTGGAGACTTAAGAAAGCCTAAGCTACATGCAGACTTTAATATAAATAGATCTAGAGGTTTAAGCAGTTACCTCATTAACAAGTCATCACTCAATGAAGTAATTGACAAAACTGAAATTACAGAACTAGAAGTAATTGGTTCAGGACCAACACCACCAAATCCTGCAGAGCTTCTTGACAGTCCAAAGATGCAAGAGCTTATAAGGGAATTAAACAAGATATATGATTATGTTATCGTAGATACGCCTCCTATCGGACTTGTAACAGATGGCGTAATACTAATGAAGCATGCTGACATAAACCTCTATGTGGTGAGACATGGTTATTCAAAAACAAAAACTCTTAGTGTCATAAATAATCTTTACGAAAAGCAACAAGTAGAAGATGTGCAAATTATTATTAATGATTTTAAATATACCTCTACTGGATATGGATATGGGTATGGATATGGGTATGGAGGAAGTGGTTATGGGTATTATGAAAATGAAGACTAAGCTTAGAATAATTAATCACTAAAATTACAGCCTGTATTTAAATATCTTCATCTAATAATTAATTATGTTTCAAGAATTATTCAAAAAGAAATAAGAATGAGTGATAAAAAAAACAATCCAGCAAATAGCATACAAGATCTGCAATTATTTGGAGAATTTGGAGGTGTTAATCCTTCAATAGCTGACTCTTCAACATTTACCTACTTAGCAGGTAAAACTATGGGAGATGTATTTGAAGGAACACGTGAGGGTTGCTATCTATATTCACGTCATACCAATCCATCCACATCATATTTAGGAGAAGCACTTGCTGGTTTGGAATACATGAAAGGTGCTATTTTATCAGCATCAGGTATGGGAGCTATTACAACTAGCATCTTGCAATTATGTAGTTCAGGTGATGAAATTATAAGCAGCCGTACCATTTATGGAGGTAGTTATGCTTTTATGAAAAACTATCTACCCAAGTTTGGTGTCAAAACAACTTTTGTTAACACTACTAACTTAGCTCAAATTAAAAATGCAATTACAGATAAAACGAAGATGATCTATTGTGAGACTATGAGCAACCCATTATTAGAAGTTTCTGATATAAATGCAATATCTTTAATTGCTAAAAAGAATGGCATTAAATTAGTGGTTGACAATACATTTACTCCGATGATCTTCTCTCCAGGAAAAATGGGAGCTGATATTGTGGTCCATTCTCTTACAAAATTTATTAATGGTACTTCTGACACTGTTGGCGGTGTTATATGCTCTGATGAAGAATTTATAACAGAACTGATTGATGTGAACTCTGGCAGTGCAATGCTACTTGGCCCTGTAATGGACTCTATGCGAGCCGCTAGTATTCTTAAAAATATCCGAACCCTTCATTTAAGAATGAAGAAGCACTCTGAGAATGCAAAATATTTGTCTGAAAAATTCCAAGATGATGGATTGAGAGTTATATATCCAGGGCTCAAGAATCACCCTCAACATGAGATAATGAAACAGAATATGAATGATGGATTTGGTTTTGGAGGGATGCTTGTGATTGACACAAAAACAAAAGAAAAAGCAAACAAATTAATGGAGAAAATGCAGAAAAATAATGTAGGATATCTTGCAGTTAGTTTAGGTTTCTATAAAACTTTATTTTGTGCTCCTGGCTCATCTACATCTTCTGAAATCTCAGAAAATGAACAAAAAACTATGGGATTAAGTGAAGGCTTAATTAGATTCTCAGTAGGATTAGATGATGACATTAAAAGAACATATAACGTTATAAAGAAATGTATGAAGGAACTAAAAATTATTTAAAAAAACCTTACACTTCATGCTTGAATCAAAAAATCAAATTTCTCTTACAAAAGCATTAATTCCTATATGTGTTTTAATTTCTTTATTAGCATACAATATTATTTTCTTTGAGGATAAAGATTGGCTTGGCGAAAACACTTATCAAATAATATTATTACTAGCAGCTTCTTTATCTGCTATTATAGGATTAATAGATAAAGTATCTATTAGCCATATAGTAAATAAAATATTTTCTAGTATAAAAAGCATTACAATACCAATAGTTATTCTACTACTAGTAGGTGCTTTAGCTGGGACATGGAAAGTAAGTGGAGTTATTCCTGCAATGGTATATTATGGTTTAAATCTAATTAATCCATCAGTATTCTTACCTCTTACATTAATTGTAACTGCTATTGTATCTCTTACAACTGGAAGCTCATACACTACATCAGCTACTGTAGGGATTGCTTTAGTTGCAGTTGGTAGTGCTTTTAATATATCGGAAGGTATGATAGCTGGAGCTGTAATCTCTGGGGCATATTTTGGTGATAAGATGTCACCACTTAGTGATACAACTAACCTTGCACCAGCAATGGCAGGTAGCGACTTATATACTCATATAAAATATATGACACTAACTACTGTACCTACATTTATTATAACATTTGTCATCTTCTGTTTAATTAGTTTCAATACCAACACCTCTGCAACCGGGGACATGTCGAGTATTATTAGCTTATCTAACACAATTTCAAATGATTTTTATATTTCTCCAATATTATTCCTTGTACCTCTCTTGGTGATAATTTTAGCGTACTTAAAGATTAAACCAGTTATAGCACTTTCTTCAGGAATCTTGTTAGCAGTCATATTTGCTTTAATTTTTCAAAAAAATATTTTAGATACAATTGACTCATCACAACTAAAAGCTATTTTTTATTCAGTTTTTCTGAATACTAATATCCCTACAGACAACATGAGTATTGAGCGACTTTATAATTCAGGGGGAATGAAAAGTATGTTATGGACAATCAAGCTTACACTATCTGCAATGGTCTTTGGAGGCTCTATGGATGCAATTGGTGCATTAAGAAAAATAACTAGTGTACTTTTAGAAAAAGCAAAAAACATATTTGGATTGTTTGTTAGTACTGTAGTTAGCTGTTTAGGCATCAACATAGCTGCTTCAGATCAATATCTCGCAATTGTGATACCTGGTAAAATGTTTAAAAAGGGATATGAGGAGAAAGGATTGGCTCCTGAAAATCTAAGTAGAACATTAGAAGACTCTGGCACTGTAACATCTGCTTTAATTCCATGGAATACCTGTGGAGCATATCACTACGGAGTTCTTGGAGTCAGTGTTCCAGAGTATTTTATTTATGCTATTTTTAACTGGATGAGTCCTATAATGACGCTGATTTATGCAGGGATTTCAATTAAAATAAGAAAATTAAAATAGTTCTTTTAACTTTGCAATTGCAAAATCAATATCTTCTTTATTATTATATTTACTGAAAGAAAACCTCATTCCAGGACGCTTACTTTCAGGAACTATCTCTGTAAGTACATGAGAACCCTTACTGCTTCCTGAACTACATGCACTACCACCACTACATGCAACACCTAAAATATCTAGATTAAAAAGTAACATCTCAGCAATATCAGTCTCAGGGAAATGACAAGAAAGTACAGTGTAGAGTGAGTTATCTAGATCAGTACATTTAGCATAAAACTGAACATCGTATATCTCAGTTTTTAACTTCTCAATCATATACTTTTTAAGTCCTTTTATATAGTTAGTCTCTTCCTCAAGATTTTCATAAGCCATTTCCATTGCCTTAGCAAGTGCAGCAATGCCATAAACATTCTCAGTGCCTGCTCGCATATTTCTTTCTTGACTACCCCCTCTAATTAATGGTTTAATCTGTATGTCTTCTGAAATGTATACAAATCCAACCCCTTTTGGTCCATGAAACTTATGTGCAGAAGCTGCTATAAAATCAACATTTAATTTTTGCATATCAAAAGGAAAATGTGCAATAGTTTGTACTGTATCTGAATGGAAAATAGCATTGTAATGCTTGCATATATCACCTATTTCTTGAATATCTTGAATGGTTCCAATCTCATTGTTTGCATGCATAATTGAAACAAAAGTCCGTTCATTACTTTCTAAAAGTTGTTTTAAATGAGATGTTGAAATAACCCCATCTTTATCAATGTCAACATATGAGAGCTTAATAACGCCTTCTTTTTCCAGATCTTGTAAGGGATACAAAACAGCATGATGAGATATCTTTGATGTAATCGCATGAGTTATGTTATGATCATTTATTCCACATTTAATTGCCATATTATCTGCTTCAGTACCTCCAGAGGTAAAAAAAATTGTTCCTGGCGCTGTATTTAGAAGTCTGGCTATCGTTTTTCTGGCATTCTCTACAACAATTTTTGATTCTCTCCCAAAAGAATGAACGGATGAAGGATTCGCAAAATGAGATTTCATCATATTACTCATCATATTAATAATCTCTGGAGCCATAGGTGTAGTGGCTGCATTATCCAAAAAAACTCTTTTACCCATTACATCAATGCTTTAATTTCAGCTATCATCTTATTAGCAAAAGAGTTTGCTTTCTTCTCATCGTTACTCTCTGCATATATTCTAATTATTGGCTCAGTATTTGATTTTCTAAGATGTACCCAGCCTTCTTCAAAATCTATTTTTAAACCATCAATAGTATTTATTTCTTCATGCTTATACTTATTCTCTAAAGAAGTAAGGATATTCTCCACATCAATATTACCAGTAATTTGAATTTTATTTTTAGAAATAAAGTAACTCGGATAATTATCCCTCAGCTGTTTTACTGATACTTTACACTCTGCAAGGTGAGTTAAAAACAATGCAATTCCTAAAAGAGCATCCCTTCCATAATGCAACTCAGGATATATAACTCCACCATTCCCCTCACCTCCAATAATTGCATTTGTAGCCTTCATCTTCTCAACTACATTTACTTCACCAACTGCTGCAGCTTCATAAGTGCCATTATACTTTTTTGTAACATCTCTAAGAGCTCTAGTAGATGAAAGATTAGAGACTGTATTACCTGGCGTCTTACTGAGCACATAATCTGCAACAGCAACTAAAGTATACTCTTCACCAAACATACTACCATCTTCACAAACTATTGCTAATCTATCTACATCAGGATCTACCACAATCCCAAAATGTGCTACTTCTTTTACAACTAATTCTGATATATCAGTTAAATTCTCTTCTAGTGGCTCTGGGTTATGAGGAAATTTTCCATTTGGATCGCAATACAGTTTCACGCACTCCACTCCCATTCTTTCTAATAATCTTGGAACCATAAAACCTCCTGTAGAATTTACGGCATCAACTACTACTTTGAATCCTGCAGATTTTACTAAATCAGCATCTACTAAAGATAAACTCAAAATTTCTTCAATATGTTTATCATTATACGACTCATCAAAAGTATATTTTCCTAAGTCAGCTATTTTCTTAAAAGAAAATTTTTTATTTTCTGCAATCTCTAGAATCTCTTTTCCATTCTTATCAGATAAAAATTCTCCTTTTTCATTCAATAACTTAAGTGCATTCCATTGTTCTGGGTTATGGCTTGCTGTAATAATAATTCCTCCAGCACTTTTATGAAGTTGTACAGCAACTTCAACTGTTGGAGTAGTAGAAAGTCCAATATCTAAAACATCAAAACCACATCCAATTAAAGTGCCAGATACTATATTACTCACCATTTCTCCTGAAATACGAGCATCTCTACCAATAATGATTATATTTGAACTATTCTTCTGTTTACTGATAAATTTAGCATAAGAAGATGTAAATCTCACGATATCCAATGGTGTAAGAGCATTACCTACCTCACCTCCAATTGTCCCTCTAATTCCTGAAATGGATTTTATTAATGTCATTAGCTTTAATTTTGGAACAACAAAACTACATAATTAAATTTTTCTTCTGCTTAGGATTATTATCTTTGTTTTTGATTCTTTAAAATATGAAAGAAATTTTAACACAACTACCTGAAAGAAGTAATAAACCAAGAGAGCATGGTCTTACTATGATGATGGATAAAGGATTAAGTATAAGGGAAGCTGAAGATTTTTTATCATCTAATTCTGAGTATACTGATATCATAAAACTTGGTTTTGGAACAAGTATCATCACACCCAATATTTCTAATAAAATAAAACTTTATCATGAAAATGGAATGAAGGTCTATACTGGAGGGACGCTCTTTGAAGCTTTTTTAATCAGAGATCAATTAGATGATTACAAAAGATACTTAAATAAGATTGGCTTAGAAATGGTGGAAATTTCTGATGGATCAATGCATCTGAATCATGATGATAAATGCAATATTATTTCAGAATTTTCTAAGGACTTTAGAGTAATTAGTGAAGTAGGAAGTAAAGATTCTAATGTATCTATTAATAGTGATAAGTGGTTAAAATGGATGCAAAATGAGCTTTCTGCAGGAAGTTGGAAAGTAATTGCTGAAGCTCGTGAAGGAGGAAATGTAGGTATATGTAAATTAGATGGAGGAATAAAATCTGAACTTATTGATGAAATTACGAGTCATATCAATATTGATGATATCTTATGGGAATCTCCTATGAAGAATCAGCAGATATGGTTCATTAATAAATTTGGGGCTAATGTAAATCTAGGAAATATATTATATGATGAAATAATACCTCTAGAATCTTTACGACTAGGCCTAAGAGGGGATACTTTTAACCTATTTTTAAACTAATTAATGAGAAAATATCTTTTTTTATTTCTAAAGGGAATGGGAATGGGGATTGCGAATGTCATACCAGGAGTATCTGGAGGTACTATTGCATTAATTACTGAAATCTATGAAGAACTAATTAACTCACTAAAATCATTTGATAAAGAAGCCTTAAGGCTATTATTTACTTTTAGTATTAAAGAGTTAATTAAACATACTAACTTCTATTTTTTAACAGCAGTATTCTCAGGCAGCATTGTTAGTGTATTTACAATTGCTATTTTATTTAAGTATTTATTTGAAGATTATCCTATTTTAATTTGGGCTTTATTTTTTGGTTTGATAGTTGCATCAGTTATATTTGTTGGTAAGAGAGTAACAAGGTGGAATAATCAGTCTATTATTTCTTTGGTAATTGGAACATCAGTAGCTTTATCATTAAGCTTTATAACTCCATCTACTGAAAATTCAAATTTATTTTTTGTTTTTATTTGTGGTATTATAGGAATTAGCGGTATGATGTTACCTGGATTATCAGGCTCTTATATCTTGATATTATTAGGAAACTACAAACTATTAATGGTTACTGCTGTTGCAGAACTCAACATCACTTTACTAACAGTATTTTTAATTGGATCTGTATTCGGACTTATGAGCTTCTCACATCTTCTCTCCTGGGTGTTAAAGAATTACAAAGACGCAACATTAGCCTTGCTAACAGGATTCATATTAGGATCCTTAAATATAGTATGGCCCTGGAAGAAAATTACAGAAAGTATTATAATTAATGGAGAAGAAAGGGTTTTATCTTATCAATCTTTTATTCCAACAGAAATAAACAATCATACTATCTTTGCACTTTCATTAATGATAATTGGGTTTTTTCTTGTTTATAGCTTGGAGAACATATCAAGAAACAAATAATGAGAACCTTTGGCTTAATTGGTAAAAGTTTAGAACACTCCTTCTCATCTAAATATTTTAATGAGAAATTCATTGAAAAAAAGATTAATGCTCAATACATTAACTTTGAATTAAATAATATATCTGATTTTAAAACGCTAATTAGAAAACAAGAACTCTCAGGATTAAACATTACAATTCCATATAAAAGAAGTATTATCCCATTCTTGGATCATATAAATAGTGAGGCAAAAGAAATTGGAGCTGTTAATACTATTAAATTTAGTAATGGGAAATTAGTTGGATACAATACTGACATTACAGGTTTCACTCAAAGTATATTTCCTCTGCTAAAATCAAGGAAGAGAGCATTGATATTAGGCAATGGAGGAGCTGCATTAGCAGTAAAATTAGGGTTAAAAAGGCTAAATTTGAAATATAAAACCGTCAATAGAAAAACCTCACTTGATTATTTAGATATAACAAGACAAATTACTGGTTCACATAAGGTTATAATAAATACAACTCCGCTAGGATCTTACCCAAATATTAACTCCTTTCCTAAAATACCTTACGATTACCTAGGCAAGGATCATTTGCTTTTCGACCTTACTTATAATCCACAAGAAACAAAGTTTCTTGAATACGGCAAAGCAAAAGGAGCTACAATTAAGAATGGATTAGAGATGCTCAAAATACAAGCAGAGGAATCCTGGAAGATTTGGAATCTATAGATCGGTAAATATTAGTAAATTTGCATCAAATATCTTAAAAAGTGGGGACAAAAAAAGAAGAAATATTAAGTGAAGAAATTGCAGCAGAGACTAGCGAGAAGGAGATCACCCAAGTTGACAACAACATATTATCAATGAATGAGCTAATTGATAAAATTGGTTTGTTGTCAGAAAATAAAAACCCCTATCTTGTTTCTAAAGAAGTAGAAGAAATAAAATCTATTTTTTATAGTAAGTTAAAACTAGAAGAAAATGACAAGCCATTTGTTCAAAAAGATAAAGAAAAGCAAGAAGAAGTAGCTGTAGTAAACAAAGAACTTCATCCACTAGAGATAAAGTTTAAATCAATATTTAATACTTACCGTAAAATTAAATCCGATTTTAGAAAGAATAGAGAAAGAGAGGAAGAAAGAAACCTGAAAACAAAATTATCAATAATTGAAGATATTGATAATTTAGCAAAGGAAGAAGAATCAATAAAAACTACTTTCGAAAAATTTAGAATTCTACAAGAAAAATGGCGAGATACTGGTCATGTCCCTATAAAAGACAACAACAATCTCTGGCAGTCATACCACCATCACGTGGAGCTTTTCTACGATTACATTAAGCTAAATAATGACTTAAGAGATCTTGATTTTAAGCGAAACCTAGAAGAAAAAAGTGCAATTTGCGAAAAAGCAGAAGCTCTTATGCAAGAAAGCTCTTTAAACAGAATGCATAATAGCTTACAAGAATTACACGAGCATTGGAAAAACGTAGGCCCTGTAAGAAAAGAACTTAGAGAAGAGCTATGGCAAAGATTTCAAAATACTAGCAAGCAGCTTAATAAAAAAAGAAATGACTATTTCCTTGAAAAGAAAAAACAAGATGCTAAAAAATTAAAATCAAAAGCAGCAATTTGCAGCGAAATAGACAATCTAACTTCTAAAAATATAGACTCACATAAAAACTGGCAAAAGATCACAGATCAGTGTAATAATCTTGAATCAAAATGGAAAGAGTTAGGGAGATTAGGCAAAGAAGACAATAAGATCGCTTGGAGAAACTTAAAAGATTCATTAAATATATTCTACCAAAAGAAAAACAAATTTTATAAGCAGAAAAAAGAAGATAGCAAGCAAATTATAGCAAATAAAATAGTTATTTGTGAAAAAGCTGAAGCTCTTCAAGAGAATACTGACTGGAAAGAAACTGGAAAGCAATTTATCCAACTACAAGAAGATTGGAAAGAATCTGGATTTGCTTATCCAAGCCAATCAAATAAAATTTGGGAAAGATTTAAAAAAGCTTGTGACACTTTCTTTAAAGCAAGAAAAATGCATTACAAGAATCTTGAAAAGGAAAGAGAATCTGCTTTAAAAGAAAAATTATCTATACTTGAAAAATTAAAATCTTTTACGAAAAGTGATAATCCGAAAGAAGATATTAAAAAACTAAAAGTATTTAGCAATAAATGGAAGAGCATTGGACATGTACCTAGAAATCAAATGACAATTAACGATGAATTTTTCACCTTGCTAGATTCAATATTTGAAAAATTAGGGCTAAGCAAAAAAGATCTTGCAACAGAACATTATAAAAATAAAATCAATTCAATACAAGGAAATAAAAAAGCAATGACTAGCGAGCAACAATTTATAAAAGGGAAAATTGATGCTTTGAAAAAAGAAATTGCTCAATATGAGAATAATATATCTTTTTTCGCAACTGGACAGAACACCAAACCTCTGCTTAAGAAAGCACAAAAACAAATTGATAATGCCAGAAATAAAATCAATGAATTTAAAGAGAAACTTCAGCTGTTAAATAAAGCGTAAATGAAGTTTGAGCTTCAATCTGAATTTTCTCCAACAGGAGATCAACCAGCTGCAATAAAACAACTTGTAAATGGCCTGAATGATGGTGAAGTATCTCAAACTCTACTTGGAGTAACAGGATCTGGCAAAACATTTACTATTGCAAATGTTATCAAACAAGTAAATCGACCTACACTAGTTCTAAGCCACAATAAAACTCTTGCAGCTCAGCTATTTAGTGAATTTAAACAATTCTTTCCTAATAATGCGGTAGAGTATTTTGTCTCTTATTACGATTATTACCAGCCAGAAGCATATATCCCAAGTTCAGGAACTTACATTGAAAAAGATCTATCTATTAATGAAGAAATCGAAAAATACCGATTAAATACAACTTCCACATTACTTTCTGGAAGAAAGGATGTAATTGTAGTTTCATCTGTTAGCTGTATTTATGGAATTGGTAATCCAGAAGATTTCCATAACGGAATTATTGATATAAAAGAAGGTGATATTATAACCAGAGATCAAATTCTACAAAAGCTTGTCACTGCACTGTATAGCCGTACAACTGCTGAATTTACTAGAGGTAATTTCAGAGTTAAAGGTGATACTGTTGATGTATTCTTAGCACATAATGATATCGGATACCGAATTCACTTCTTTGGAAACGAAATTGAAGAGATTGAAAGTTTTAATCCTGAGAATGGTCAAACTATTGATTCTCTAGAAGAGGCAAGAATCTTTCCTGCAAGTATATTTATCGCATCAAAAGATAAAATATACAATGCGATTTCAGAGATACAAGAAGACTTAAAAAAGCAAGTTGATTATTTTCAAAGTATTGGATTAGAAACAGAAGGAAAAAGACTTTATGAACGTACCAATTTTGATATAGAGATGATTAAAGAAATTGGTTATTGTTCTGGAATCGAAAACTATTCACGTTATTTTGACAGAAGAAATGAAGGAAGTAGACCATTCTGCCTACTAGACTACTTTCCTAATGACTTTATTACAGTAATTGATGAAAGCCATGTAACATTACCTCAAGTAAGAGCAATGTATGGTGGTGATAGATCTAGAAAAAAAAATTTAGTAGAACATGGTTTTAGATTACCCGCAGCAATGGATAACAGACCGCTAAAATTTGAAGAATTTGAGATGATTAATCATCAAACAATATATGTAAGTGCTACACCTGCTGATTATGAATTAGAAAAATCAGAAGGAATTATTGCAGAACAACTAATAAGACCAACAGGACTTCTTGATCCAAAAATAGATGTAAGGGCTAGTAAGAATCAAATTGATGATCTTCTAGAAGAAATTAGAATTAGGATTAAGAAAAAAGAAAGAGTTTTAGTTACTACCCTAACAAAAAGGATGGCAGAGGAGTTTAGTAAGTATTTAACAAAATTTAATATTAACTGCCGTTACATACACTCTGATGTTGACACTTTAGAAAGAGTAGAAATTCTTCATGAACTTAAAGAGGGTTTTATTAATGTTCTAATTGGAGTAAATCTTTTACGTGAAGGACTAGACTTACCTCAAGTTAGTCTAGTAGCAATTATGGATGCTGATAAAGAAGGCTTCTTAAGGTCTGAAAGAGCATTAACGCAAACAGCTGGGAGGGCAGCTAGAAATATTAATGGTCTTGTAATAATGTATGCAGATAAAGTAACTCAATCAATGAAAAGAACTATTGATGAAACAAATAGACGAAGAGAAAAACAAAAAAACTACAATATAAAGAATGGGATAACTCCTCAACCTTTATTAAAAAAACAAGACAGCAAATTAATTAGCTCTCTTAACCCATATAAAGCAACTACACCAAGAAGCTTAGATATCATTGATAAATCATCAGCAAAAGAACTAAAGAAAATGATAACACATACAAAAAGAGAGATGAAGAAAATGGCTAAGAATTTAAATTTTATAGAAGCTGCTAGACTAAGAGATGAACTACAAGCTCTCGAAAAAGAAATCAAGAATAAAACATAAAAAAACCCACCTTATGGTGGGTTTTTAATCTTTATATTATATAATGCTCATTAAGCGTTTACAATATTTTTAGCTACTGGTCCTTTTTCTCCATCTCCTGGCTCAAATGTTACTGCTGCTCCTTCTTTAAGAGTTTTGTAACCTTCAACCTGAATTTCTTGAAAATGTGCAAAATAATCAGTCCCATCTGAACCTTCAATGAAACCATAACCTTTACTTGCGTTAAACCATTTTACTGTTCCTTCCATAATTGTTTATTTTAAAATTTATTAATACTAGTGGGAACAACCCCACAAAAACTGGCGCAAATATACAAAAAAAAATAAATCAGCTATTTTTTAGTAGATTTGAGTGTATTTTTTAATAGCATTGCAATTGTCATTGGACCAACTCCTCCAGGAACAGGAGTAATAAAACTACACTTATCTTTCACCTGCTTAAAAGCTACATCACCAATTAATTTCCAGCCACTTTTTGTATAATCTGACTTGACTCGTGTAATACCAACATCAATAATACATACACCCTTCTTCACCATATCAGCTGTTATAAAATTTGCCTTACCCAAAGCTACAATTAAGATATCTGCTGTTTGAGTAATTTCGTGTAAGTTCTGCGTTCTACTATGAGTAAGAGTAACTGTACAATTACCTGGATTATTATTTCTAGACATTAAAATACTAATAGGAGAACCTACAATATGACTTCTTCCAACAACCACACAATGCTTTCCTGCAGTTTCAACTTTATACCTTTTTAATAACTCTAATATACCAGCAGGCGTTGCAGGTAAATATGTAGGCAAGTTAAGTGCCATTTTGCCTATATTTGCTGGATGAAATCCGTCAACATCCTTTGTAGGATCAATTGCTTCTGTCACTCTCATCTCATCAATATGTTTTGGTAAAGGAAGTTGAACAATCAAACCATCAATATCCGTATTTTTATTTATCTTATCAATTTCAGAGAGTAAAATATCCTGACTAACATCATCATTAAAACGGACTAAAGTAGATGCAAAACCAACCTTGTCACAAGCTTTTACTTTTGCACTAATATAAGTCTCACTTGCACCATCATTACCCACTAATATAGCAGCCAGATGTGGCCTTTTACCACCACTAGAGAGCAACTTAACTACTTCAATAGCTAGTTCTTCTTTAATATCATTTGATGTCTTTTTTCCGTCTAAGATTTTCATACTCACTTATAGATTTCCAGGCATTCCTCCTTGACCCTTCATCATTTGCATCATTTGTTTACCTCCACCTCCTTGCATCATTTTCATCATTTTGCCCATTTGGCTAAATTGCTTAATAAGCTGATTTACTTCAACAACTGAAGTACCACTACCATCAGCGATTCGCCTCTTTCGACTTCCGTTTAGCAACTTCGGATTTTTTCTTTCCTGTTTAGTCATTGAATGGATAATTGCTTCAATACCTTTAAAAGCATCATCATCAACATCAACTCCTTTCATAGCCTTCCCCATTCCAGGTATCATACCCATCAAATCTTTCATATTACCCATCTTCTTAATTTGCTGAATCTGCTTCAAAAAATCATCAAAACCAAATTGATTCTTTGCAATCTTCTTCTGAACTTTTCTAGCTTCTTCTTCATCAAACTGATGCTGTGCACGTTCAACAAGAGAAATAACATCTCCCATTCCTAAAATACGACTAGCCATTCTTTCAGGATGAAAAACATCAAGTCCATCCATCTTTTCAGAAGTTCCAATAAATTTAATAGGCTTTTCAACAACAGAACGAATAGTAAGTGCTGCACCACCTCTAGTATCACCATCTAATTTAGTAAGCACTACACCATCAAAATTTAACTTGTCATTGAAAGATTTTGCTGTATTTACAGCATCTTGCCCTGTCATTGAATCTACAACAAAAAGAATTTCATTAGGATTAATTGCTGATTTTATTGCAGCAATCTCATCCATCATTTGCTCGTCAACAGCCAAACGACCAGCAGTATCAATAATGACTACATTATGACCATTGGTCTTAGCAAATTTAATAGCACTTTTTGCTATATTAACTGGATTCTTATTTTCCCTATCTTGAAAAACATCAACACCAACCTGATCTGCCAATACCCCAATCTGATCAATCGCAGCAGGACGATAGACATCACAAGCAACCAACAAAGGACGTTTATTCTTTTTGCTTTTAAGATGTAATGCTAACTTCCCAGAAAATGTAGTTTTACCACTCCCTTGTAAGCCAGCAATAAGAACTACTGTAGGAGAACCTTCTAAAGAAATATCTGAATACTCACTCCCCATAAGCGTAGCAAGCTCATCTTTCATTATTTTAGTTAAAAGCTGGCCTGGTTCAACTGCAGTCAACACCTTTTTCCCTAATGCCTTTTCTTTGACAGTATTAGTAAATGATTTGGCTGTCTTAAAGTCAACATCAGCAGAAAGAAGTGCTTTCCTAATTTCTTTCATTGTTTGGGCAATATTTATTTCAGAAATACTACCCTGACCCTTTAAGACCCTAAATGCTTTTTCTAATTTATCTGATAAATTTTCGAACATTTATATTTTCTTTTATTTCACAAAAATAGTGATTTCATTCACTACTCAACTACATCTCCATATAAATCAAAATGATCCGTTTTCTTAATCCTAACATTAACAAAGTCCCCTATTCTTATGTAAGTGTCTTTTGATTTTACTAAAACTTCATTATCTACATCAGGACTATCAAATTCTGTTCTTCCAATAAAATAATCACCTTCTTTCCTGTCAAATAAAACTTTATATGTATTTCCTACCTTTTTTTGATTCAGCTCCCATGAAATATTAGTTTGTATATCCATAATCTCTTCTACTCTTTGTTTTTTAATATCTTCAGGAACATCATCGTCTAAATTAAATGCAGAAGTATTTTCTTCATGAGAATAAGTAAATACTCCTAATCTATCAAATTTAATATCTTTAACCCAACTCTTTAACTCTTCAAATTTTTCTTCTGTCTCTCCAGGGTAACCGACAATCAAAGAAGTACGAATAGCTATATTAGGCACTTTTCTTCTAAAATCTTCAATTAATTTATTGGTTCTCTCTTTAGAAGTCCCTCTTTTCATTGATTTCAATATATCATTATTAATGTGTTGTAAAGGAATATCAATATAATTACAAACTTTATCGTTTTCTCTTATTACATCCAAAACATCATCAGGAAAACCTGTAGGAAAAGCATAATGTAAACGAATCCAATCTATCCCATTAACTTTAGAAAGCTTGACAAGCAAATACGCCAAACTTCTTTTTTTATATATATCAAGTCCATAGAAAGTTAAGTCCTGCGCAATAAGAATTAATTCCCTCACTCCTTTGCTAGCAAGAACATGAGCTTCTTTTATTAATTGCTCAATTGGTTTAGATCTATGCTTACCTCTCATTAAAGGAATAGCACAAAAAGAACATGGTCTATCACAGCCCTCAGCAATTTTTAAATAAGCATAATGATTTGGTGTTGTAGTTAATCTTTCTCCTAACAATTCATGTTTATAATCAGCACCAAGTACTTTTAGCAAGTTTGGTAGATCTGTTGTCCCGAAATATTGATCAACATTAGATATATCTCTTTCTAAATCAGGCTTATATCTTTCAGAAAGACAGCCTGTAACATACAATTTATCTATCAAGCCTGCTTCTTTACGTTCTGCTTGAAGTAATATTGTATTTATAGATTCTTCTTTAGCCTTATCAATAAAGCCACAAGTATTTATTACAACAACATTTGAATCTTCCTTTTCAGATTCATGTTCTACCTGTATCTTGCTAGCTGCTAATTGACCCATTAAAACCTCAGAATCATATACATTCTTTGAACATCCTAATGTAATAACATTTATCTTATTTATTTTAGTAGACTTTGTTCTCATTACTTAAATAGGGAATCTATAAATCCTTCTTTATTAAATTCTTGTAAATCATTCATACCTTCACCTATGCCTATATAGCGGACAGGTATCTGAAACTGATCTGAGATTCCAATAACTACACCTCCTTTTGCTGTTCCGTCTAGCTTGGTTAATGTAATTGAATCTACATCTGTTGCTTTTGTAAATTGTGTAGCTTGCTCAATCGCATTTTGCCCTGTTGAAGCATCTAAAACAAGCATTACATCATGTGGCGCTTCAGGTTCTATCTTTGACATTACATTCTTAATCTTGGTTAACTCATTCATTAAATTAACTTTATTATGAAGCCGACCTGCAGTATCAATAATAACCACATCAGCATTATTTGCTTTTGCAGATTGCAAAGTATCAAAACATACAGATGCAGGGTCAGATCCCATATCTTGCCTTACAATATCAACTCCAACTCTATCAGCCCATATTACTAGCTGATCTACAGCTGCAGCACGAAAAGTATCAGCAGCACCAAGAACAACTTTCTTCCCCATTTTTTTAAATTTATGTGCGAGTTTACCGATTGTTGTGGTTTTTCCTACTCCATTAACACCAACAACCATAATCACATAAGGACCATTGAGTTCTGAGGGTTCATAATAGCTATCTTCCATCAAAGAAGATATCTCTTCTTTTAAGAAACTATTTAACTCTGAAGTATTGATGTATTTATCTCTCTCTACTCGTTCTTCTAATTTTTCAATTATCTTAAGAGTTGTCTCAACTCCAATATCAGAAGTTATTAGTGCCTCTTCAATTTCATCAAGAGCTAACTCATCTATCTTAGACTTTCCCGCAACACTTCTTGCTAATTTACCAAAGAAACTATCTTTTGTTTTTTTAAGGCCAGTATCAAGCTTCTCTTTCTCACTTTCAAGAACTAATAGAGGCTCTGGATCAGGTTCTGGATCAGGATCAGGTTCTGGATCAGGATCAGGTTCTGGATCAGGTTCTGGATCAGGTTCTGGATCAGGTTCTGGCTCTGGATCAGGTTCTGGATCAGGTTCTGCTTCTGGTTCTGCTTCTGGTTCTG